>CAMZEG010000210.1 GCA_947305635.1 uncultured Clostridia bacterium | reverse complement strand
AGACGGCGCCCTTCTGGGTCTTGCCCATCTTCTTGCCCTCGGAATTGAGCAGCAGCGTGATCGTCATGGCGTAGGCGTCCTTGCCGAGCTTTTTGCGGATCAGCTCCGTGCCGCCGAGCATGTTGCTCCACTGGTCGTCGCCGCCGAACTGCATGTTGCAGCCGTATTTCTGATACAGAGAATAGAAGTCATAGCTCTGCATGATCATGTAGTTGAATTCGAGGAACGACAGACCCTTTTCCATCCGCTGCTTATAGCATTCCGCGCGCAGCATGTTGTTGACGGAAAAGCACGCGCCGACTTCGCGCAGAAGTTCGACATAGTTGAGACCGAGCAGCCAGTCCGCGTTGTTGACCATCAGGGCCTTGCCGTCGGAAAAATCGATAAAGCGGCTCATCTGCTTTTTGAAGCAGTCGCAGTTGTGCTGAATCGTCTCCTTCGTCATCATCTGGCGCATGTCGGTGCGGCCGGAGGGGTCGCCGATCATCGCTGTTCCGCCGCCGATCAGGGCGATGGGCTTGTTGCCCGCCATCTGCAGCCGCTTCATCAGGCACAGCGCCATGAAGTGGCCGACGTGCAGCGAATCCGCCGTCGGGTCAAAGCCGATATAGAACACCGCTTTGCCGTTGTTGACAAGATTGCGGATCTCGTCTTCGTCCGTCACCTGCGCGATCAGTCCGCGGGCGACGAGTTCTTCATATATTTGCATGGTTGTTTCCTCCCTTTTACAGTTCCTTGTATTTTACTATAACAGCCGACTTGTGTCAAGCGTAATAGGCGATCAGTTCGCGCGCCGAACGGCGGGTGGCGTCGGTGACAAGGTCGCCGCCGATGATCCGCGCGAGTTCCGTTTCGCGCGCGGCGCCGTCAAGCTGCGTCACACGGGTGTAGGTGCTTTCTTCGTCGGCGGTTTTTTCCACCAGCAGATGGCAATTTGCCGCCGCGGCAATCTGCGCGAGATGGGTCACGCAAAGCACCTGCCGCCCCGCCGCGACACGGCGCAGGCGGTCGGCGATCCGGCTCGCGGCGCGGCCGCTGACGCCGGTGTCGATTTCGTCGAAAATCATCGTGTCGCCGCTGTCCGTTTCCGAAAGGACGCAGCGGATCGCGAGCATGATCCGCGACAGTTCACCGCCCGAGGCGATTTTGCAAAGCGGCTTCGGCGGCTGTCCGCGGTTCGCGCTGATACAGAACTCCACTTCGTCGAGGCCGTTTTCCATCGCGTTCTGTTCGCGGAACTCCACCTGAAAGACCGCGTCCGGCATATCGAGGAACGACAGCTCCGCCATCACCTTTTGTTCGAACGCGAGCGCCGCCTCCTTGCGCAGGTCGGACAGATGGCACCCGAGCCGCAGCACTTCGTCCGACAGCCGGTCGTCCTCGGCTTCGAGCGCGGCGATCCGCTCTTCACTGAACGCGATCGCGTCGTAGTCTTCTTTCGCCTGCGCGAGCGATCGGAGCATCTCCTCTTCGCTCTGGCCGTATTTCTGGCCGAGACGGTACAGCCGGTCCAGCCGCGCCTCGATCGAATCGAGATCCGTCTCTTCGTTTTCGTCGTCAGAGAGCACCTGCCGCGCCCGCGACGCGCATTCCTCCAGCTCGTAGCGCAGCGACTGCGCCGTTTCGCTGAACGGCGCGAAGCTTTCGTCAGTGTCGCTAAGCTGCGCGAGCGCGCCGGACAATGTATAGAGCCGGTCGAGCAGGCCGCTTTCACCGTCGCCGTCGATCGCGGCGGAGACGGTCTGCAGCGCCTGCAGCCGTTTTTCCCGGTTCAAAAGCTTTTTCTTTTGGGCGAGCAGCGTGTCGCGTTCGCCGACGCGGATGTCCGCCTCCTCCAGTTCGCGGATCTGGAACGACAGGAAGTCAAGCCTTGACTGCTTGTCCGCGTCGTTTTTACGCAGGGCGCGCAGCTGCTTTTTGACGTCCCGCAGCGCCCGGTAACTGGAAAGGTACGCTGCTTTGAGATCGTCGCAGTCCGCGAGGGAATCGATATAGGCAAGGTGGCGCTCCTTCTGCAGCAGGTGCTGGCTGTCGTGCTGGCCGCAGATCGTGACCAGCTCGCGCCCGAGCGTTTTGAGCATCGAGGCCGTCACGCTCCTGCCGTTGAGGCGGCAGACGCTTCTGCCGTCCGCGGAGATCGTCCGCGAAATGAGCAGCTCGTCCTCTTCCTCAAAGCCGAACTCCTGCAGCACCGCCTTCGCACCCGCAGGCACAAAGTCGAAGAACGCGGACACCTGGGCGCTGTCTTCGCCCGTCCGGACCACGTCGCGGCCGGTCCGCTCGCCCAATACGGCGTTGATCGCGTCAATCACAATGGATTTGCCCGCGCCGGTTTCGCCGGTCAGCACGTTGAAGCCGCTGTCGAAGCGCAGCTTTGCGCGTTCGATCACCGCCACGTTTTCAATCGTCAGTTCCGTCAGCATCCGCTTTCACCTCCCGGATATGTTGTCGTTTTCAATCAGTCCGCGCCGTGCGCGGCGCAGGACTGCATCAGCCGGCTGATCTCCA
>CAMZEG010000209.1 GCA_947305635.1 uncultured Clostridia bacterium | reverse complement strand
CGCTACGGCAGCGAAAAGTACCGCGTCGAAAGCGGCAAAATGCTCGCCACGATGTACATCTGCCAGAGCGGCACGCCGTTCATCTATCAGGGCCAGGAAATCGGTATGACGAACATCCATCTGGATTCGATCGACCGCTTCCCCGACGTCTCGAGCGTCAACACCTACGCGCTGATGAAGAGCATGCACCTGCCCGAAAAGTTCATCATGAGCATCATCAACTACGGCGCGCGCGACAACGGCCGCACCCCGGTGCAGTGGTCCGCGGAAAAGAACGGCGGCTTCACCACCGCCGACAAGCCGTGGTTCGAGGTCAACCCGAATTATCCGGAGATCAACGTGGAGGCCGCGGAGGCCGATCCGAACTCGATCCTGCACTACTACCGCAAGCTGCTCAAATTCCGCAAGGAGAACCCGATCGTCCGCTACGGCGACTTCCGGATGATGAAGACCGAGCGCAAGCTCTTCGCCTATATCCGCCGCTATGAGGGCCAGAAGATGCTCGTCGTCTGTTCGTTCGCGGAAGAGGAACTGAACTTCCGTCTGCCGCAAAGCGAATTCGATATCGAAAAGGCGGAGCTCGTGCTGTCGAACTACGACTTCAACCAGGTCGTCCACAACGGCTTCTTCACCCGCCCGTACGAGACGCGCGTCTATCTGATCAAATAAAGGCAGGGGACGAAATGAAAAAACTGCTTTGCCTGCTGCTGGCGCTTTCTCTGTGTCTGCCGCTCGCAGCCTGCGGCAAAACGAAAAACTATGTCCTCACGGAAGACACGTTTTTCCTCGTGATGACGAACATGCAGTACTATCCCGAACAGTATGCCGATTCCGAGCTGGAGCTTGACTGCTTCACCTATTCACTGGAGGATATCCACGGGAACAAATACCTGTGCGGCGTGCGCAAATGCTCGGCGGAATTCGGCTGCGTCTGCGGCAACGACACCGTGATCGGCTTCATCCTCGACGCGCCGTTCGAGCTGCCCGCCCCGCGCAACCAGAGCGAAGCGAGCGTCGAAAAGACGTGGGTCCATCTCAAGGGCACGCTTTCCTCCGCCGAAAAAGAGGAGATCGAGATCCACTCCTATCTCCCGGACGGCACGATCAACCCGGACAAGACCGAGACGATCAAGTTTTTGCATTTCAACGTCGAAACGTGCGATCTGATCGAGGATTACCAGAACCTTGCGTTCTATGTCAACAAATAAACGGGAGGCTTTCCTATGGCTGAAACAAAATCCGTAAAACGGGAACGCGCCCTGCGCGCCAAAAAGCAAAAGCTGCTGATCTTCCCGAAGATCGCCGCCGCGATCAACGCGGTCGTGTTTGCCGCCTGCTTTCTCCCGTTTGTCGGGATCTACAACACCGATATTCAGGGCATCGAGATTCAGGTCAGCGGCTGGAACACGCTGTTCTGCGGCCTGTCGGGCCAGTACACCGCGACCGGCGCGATCTACGGCAATATGGACATCTTCAACTACTACGCGACCGACGCCTGCCACGGTCTCGGCCTTTGGGGCATGATCGCGATGCTGCTGCTCGTCGTGCTGTTCGCCGTCACGCTCGCCGCCGCAATCGGCAAACAGCCGGTGCTGTGCGTGCCCGCGTTCGCGCTGAGTCTGCTCGGCTTCGTCGCGCTTGTGCTCGCGTACCGCAGCGGGCTTGCCGTCGCGCAGTCGAATATCATCGAAGTCTACTGCCAGAGCAACCCGGCCTGCTCCGTGGAATCCTACGCGACGATTCCGGCGGTGCTGCTGCTCGGCTGCGTCGTGCTCAACCTGATCGCGACGGTCAAATTCATCAAACTGAAGAAATAATCCGCGGCGGCCGCTTTTGCGGCTGTCCGCCTTTATCGGAAGGGGGAACAGGGGAATGACAAAAAAGAAAAAGCGCGCAATATGGATCATCGTCTTTGCCGTGCTGACGCTCGGCATTCTCGCCGTGTCCGATATCTGGCTGTTCCCGGCGATCGAAGAGACGACGCGCGGTATCCACGCGTTCGACCTCAACCCGCTGGGTCTGTCGTTCGCCGACGCGAAGCGCTTTGTGTCGCTGCTCAGCGAAGAGGGGAAGAAGCTCTATCTCGCGTTCGAGCTGCCGCTGGACTGCGTGTTCCCGCTGTGCTATACGCCGCTCTTCGCCCTGCTGATGCAAAAGGCGACGACCCGCAAAAAGCGCGACTTCCTCAAAGCGCTGCCGTTCCTGCTTGCCGGGTTCGATTATTTCGAAAACTCCTGCACGGCCTATCTTCTGACCCACCCGTCGTTTACGGTGACCGCGGCGACGGTGGCGCGGACGGCGACGGTCGGCAAAAGCATCCTGATGTACGCGACGATCGCGGTGGTGCTGGTTCGGCTGGTTCAAAAGGCCGTTCATAGGCACAAAAAGAAAAAATAAAAAAATTTGAAAAAACACTTGCAAAATGCGAATCAATCGTATATAATAGTCAAGCGCTTGGGCCTGTAGCTCAGTTGGGAGAGCGTTCGGTTCGCATCCGAGAGGTCGAGAGTTCGAATCTCTTCAGGTCCACCAT
>CAMZEG010000208.1 GCA_947305635.1 uncultured Clostridia bacterium | reverse complement strand
CTCACCAAAATTTCTCGGGTTCCTTTTCCATCGTTGTTTAATTTTCAAGGTTCTTTGCCGCGCCCTTTTCGGCGCAGCTTTGCAAGTATAGCACTTCACCCCTGCTTTGTCAAGCGTTTTCCGGAATTTTTTTCATTTTCTTCCGGCGGGGTCCGGGCGCGTTTTTGCACCCTCCGTTTTTTCAGGAGGGAGCCTTATTTTATCACCTCTTTTTCCCCTTGTCAACACTCTTTTCCGACGTTTTTCCGCCTTTGTTTTTTCTTTCGTACACCTTTCCGGGTGTTTTTGTGTAGGGCCTGTTTTGACCTACTATATATAGTATGGGCCTTTTGTTTGCGCTTTGGGCGTCAAGATGTGCCCGCGACGCCAAATTTTACAAAGTCCGATTTTTGTCTTGACAAAACGCGCGACCCGGCGTATGATGATATCGAACAAATGTTCGCTTTGACAATGGGAACAGACCGTTCCCTTCGCGGCAGCCTCCTCTCCGCCGCAGCCCGCGTCCCCCGCGTCACTATCGACTAACGACTGACAACTTGTAATCAGGTGATCTTATGTCCGCGCTCTATCTCTGTATCGATCTCAAAAGCTTCTTCGCCTCGGCCGAATGCGTCGCCCGGGGCCTGGACCCGTTCCGGACGAACCTTGTGGTCGCGGACGCGTCGCGCGGGCGCGGGGCGATCTGCCTGGCCGTGTCCCCCGCCATGAAAGCGCTGGGCGTGCCGAACCGCTGCCGGCTGTTCGAGATCCCCGCCGGCATCGACTATATCACCGCGCTACCGCGGATGCGGCTGTATATGGAAACCTCGGCGCGGATCGTCGCGCTGTACCAGCAGTATGTCAGCCCCGACGATATCTACGTCTATTCCGTCGACGAATGCTTCCTTTGCGCGTCCCCCTATCTGCGGCTGTACCGCCAGACGCCCAAGCAGTTCGCCCAGATGCTGATGACCGCCGTCCAGCGCGAAACGGGGATCAGCGCTTCGGCGGGACTCGGGACGAACCTCTTTCTTTGCAAGATCGCGCTCGACATCACGGCCAAGCACGCGCCGGACCATATCGGCATCCTCGATGAGGAGAGCTTCCGCCGCCAGATCTGGCCCCACCGCCCGATTACCGACGTCTGGGGCATCGGCCGCGGGACGGCGAAGCGGCTGGCGCAGCTCGGCGTCTATGACCTGCGCGGCATCACGGAGCTGCCGTTTCACGTCCTGCAGCGCACCTTCGGCGTCAACGCGCAGTATCTGCTGGACCACGCCTGGGGGCGCGAGTCGGAAACGCTCGCGGGAATCCACGCCTACACGCCGAAAACGCAGTCGCTTTCCAACAGCCAGATCCTCTTTTCCGATTACACGCGCGAAAATGCCTATGTGGTGCTGCGCGAAATGGTGGACGGCCTCGTGCTGAAGATGGTGTCGCACGGCTGTTTGACGCAGGGGGTCGCGCTTTCGGTCGGTTACAGCGGCGACCGGCTGCCCGCCGCGGGAGGCAGCCGCCGGCTGGAATCGCCGACCGATTCGTTCCGGACGATCATGGCGGCGTTCGATGAGATCTACCGGCGCAGCGTCGCGGACGCGCCGATCCGCCGGCTCGGCATCGCGCTGCAGTCGCTTGTCGCCGCGGACGGCTGCCAGCTGACGCTGTTCGATACGCTCCCGCAGCAGCAAAAGGAGCGGGATCTGCAGGAAGCGCGGATCCTGATTCAGCAAAAGCACGGCAAGAACGCGCTGCTCAAGGGGCTGAGTCTGACCGAAGCGGGCACGGCGCGGCTGCGCAACCAACTGATCGGAGGGCATAACGGTGGCTGAAAAAGCAGGACGGGGCAAGCTCTTTTTGCCCTTTTCGTCGCTGAGCGGCTTTGACGAGCTCGTCCGCAAGCAGACGCAGCAGCTGGAGCGCAGGCGCCCGCGCAGCGACGAAGAAAACGAACTTCTTTCGCGGCAGGTGCTGTCTTTGCGCAAAGGCATGCGCGTTCGCGTCACCTATTTTGAGGACGGCGCCTACCGCGCCTGTACCGGCACGGTCCGGCAGATGGAGCCGGTCGGCCGGACGTTGATCCTCGATTGCAAAACGCTGCGGCTCGATGATATTTACGCGCTGGAGGCGGTTGACTTCCCCGTCTGATTTCGTTATAATGAGAGCGGAAAACCGCAACACGGGAGGTTATTTTGATGAAAAAACTGCTGATCCCGCTGCGCAAAGCGCTGGCGCTGTTTCTCGCAATCTATTTCCTTTGTCTCGCGCTGCCGATCAAAAGCGAAACGATCGAGCCGCTGGACAAAGAGAACCTGCGGCTGCAGCTCGCCGTCATCGCGGACATGCACACCGAGGGCAACAACATCGGCCGCTTCAAGGCCAACACCCAGTCCATCAAGCATCTCGACGCCGTCAAGGATACCGCCGACGCGCTGGTCCTGCTCGGAGACAACACGATGAACGGCCAGAGCGGCGAAGCGCTATTCTTCTACGGGCTGATGGAAACGGTCAACCCGATCCGCCCGTATTACCCGATCATCGGCAACCACGACGTCGGCAACGGCGACGCA
>CAMZEG010000207.1 GCA_947305635.1 uncultured Clostridia bacterium | reverse complement strand
ACGCCGAGGGCGAAAAAACGTCGAAAAAAGAAAAACAACAATCGGGTATGGGCGCAGCCCATCTAAAAAGACGTAAATAACAGAGCACGGGTTGTTTCCTGTGCTCTGTTTGGTTTATTACATCATTTGTTTTTCTTTTTGGTCTTCGCGAAATGCAAGCGTCCCTTAATCTTTGTTTTTCAGCATCTCCCTTAGCACGTCCGGTGTGCGCGTGGTGATATTGTCCGGCCTGAGCTGCAGCGTCTTTTCCAAGCGCTGCGGCGTCGACGGCGTCCAGAAGGAAACGAGCAGTCCCCTTTTCCTCTGCGCGGCAACGATCGTGCGCGTCGCGTTGGTGAAGTTGCTGTTGAGCCCGACGGCGCCGGCCTTCTGCACCCGCCGCGCCAGCCGGTCGGCATAGGCGTGGCTGTACTTGAACAGCGGGAGAATGTTGCAGTTGAGGTAATACGGAATCTTCGGCGCGCCCGCGCGGACGGCAGGCACGAACTTTTGAAAGACGCCGGTGAAGAAGATCTGATCGAGCACCCCCGCTTCTTCCGCAAGGCGCTGGACTTCGGGGAGGTTGTCGGTCGTTTTGAGATCGACGTTCGCCTTCTTGTTCGGGTGCTGCGCCAGTACCGCGAACGCCTCCTGTAGCGTCACCGCGTCCTTCGGCAGCGGCCACATGTGCGAGAGCACGGGCGTCCCGTCGGACGTGAAGCGCAGGTCGAATTCGATGACGTCCGCGTTGGCGAGTCCGACCTCGATCGATTCCAGCGAATTGTCCGGCGTGCCCATCGCGCCGGTATGCGCCGTGACGGTGAACCCGTCGGGCAGGGCGGAAACTCTGTCGGTCATGCCATCACTTCCCTTGCATCTGCGCCTTGTAGTAGTTCATCAGGCAGCCTTCGAGGATGATCGTCTTTTCGTCTTCGGTCAGCCCCTTGACGTAAAGGGTCAGATCCTCCACGCCGTTTTTGGTGATGACCTGCGCGGGGATGGTCTCCTGCCCGCTCTGGATCGCCTTGCGGATGCCTGGCACGAAGACGTAGTCGTCCACGCTGTAATCAAAGGCGCGGCCGGGGTCGATCGTGAACGGCAGAATGCCCCAGTTGATGCAGTTGGAGCGGTAGCGCTTCGTCGCGAACTGATAGCAGATGTTGGCGAAGCCGCCGAGCACCTTCTGGCACGACGCGGCCTGTTCGCGGGCGGAACCGTCGCCCGGCTTCTTCGCGAAGACGCAGGAGCCGAACTGGGTGTGCTTTGCGGTTTCTTCCGGGTCGGCGCAGACCTTTTGCAGCGCGGCGACGACTTCGTCGCTGCCGCCGGCGCGGCGCTTCGCTTCCTCGGCGGCGACCGCCTTGGCGCGCGGCACGTACTGCGGGTCGCGGCGCGACAGCGCAAACTCAGAGAGCCGCAGCGGATTGGAGCGGTAGGACGAGGTCTCGCCCGAGGGGATCAGCTCGTCCGTCGTGGTGACGTCGTCGTGCAGGACGCAGGCGAGCTTGACAAGCAGGTTTTCTTCAAGCGGGTACATCTGCGGCCAGTCGGTGATGTTCGGGCCGAAGCGCAGTTCCGCGTCCGGGTCGGCCTTGCCGAAGCCCTGATAGACACGTTTGTCGTAGACGCTCTTTTCAAAGGTGTATTCATAATCCGGCACGTCGTATTCGACGTCCGTCGCCGCCGTGAGGACGCCGCCGTTCCGGGCGGTCGCGGCGATTGAGCGCGCGTCCATCAGCGCCACCGCGGCCAGTTGGCCGTCGCCGGGCTTGCTGCCCTCACGGTTCGGGAAGTTGCGCGTCGTGTGGCGGATCGAAAGCCCGTTATTGGCGGGGACGTCGCCCGCGCCGAAACAGGGGCCGCAGAAGCAGGGCTTGAACACCGCGCCCGCTTCGAGCAGCTTTTGCTGGACGCCGTTTTTCAAAAGCGCGAGATTCAGCGGCACGCTGGACGGATAGACCGACAGGCTGAAATAGCCGTCGCCGGTGCTCTTGCCGTCGAGGATCGCCGCGGCTTCGCAGATGGAATCAAACATGCCGCCCGAGCAGCCGGCGATCACGCCCTGATCAACGTGGATGCCGTCAGCGTCGACCTTGCCGCCGAGGCGGAAGTCGACCTTGCTGCCGAACTGCTGCTTCGCCGCTTCCTCCACCTCGCGCAGGAGCGCGGGATTCTGCTGCAGCTCATGGATCGTATACGCGTTCGACGGGTGGAAGGGCAGCGCAATCATGCTTTCAAGCTTTGACAGGTCGATCTTCACCGCCATATCGTAATATGCGCCGTCCTGCGGCCGCAGGGGTTTGTAGCCCTCCGGTCTGCCATGGACTTCGTAGTACTTTTGAACTTTCTCGTCGGTTTCCCAAATCGAGGACAGGCAGGCCGTTTCGGTCGTCATCACGTCGACACCGATCCGGAAATCGACGCTGAGACTTTTGACGCCCGGGCCGCAGAACTCGAGCACCTTGTTCGTCACAAGGCCCTCTTTGAACACCTTACCGCACAGGGCGATCGCGACGTCGTGCGGGCCGATGCCGCGCTTCGGCATCCCTTCGAGATACACCAGCACCACCTGCGGCGCGGGGATGTCCCAG
>CAMZEG010000206.1 GCA_947305635.1 uncultured Clostridia bacterium | reverse complement strand
GACGAAAGCTTTGCCAAGGCGACCGGCACGCGCGTTTCAGCCTACAATATGCTGCTCGCCGCGCTGACGGCGGTCACGATCGTCGTCGGCATGCGGATGATGGGCGCGCTGCTGATTTCCAGCCTCATCATCTTCCCGACGGTCACGGCGATGCGCGTGTGCAAAAGCTTTCGCAAGGTGATCGCGATGAGCGTCGCCGTGTCGCTCGTCTGCTTTTTCACGGGTCTGCTCGTGTCGGTCCGCTTCGAGGCGCCGACGGGCGCGTCCGTCGTCTGCGTCAACATCGTCTTGCTGCTGTTCTTCGCGCTGTTCGGCGCGCTGCTGAGCCGCAGCGAAAAAAGCCGCCTGTACCGGCTGAAAAAGCCGCTGTGCGTCCTGCTCGCGCTTTGCTTGCTCGTGCTGCTCGCGCTGCCGTATTTCGGCGGGGCAGACCCCAAAACACAAGAAAAGCCGCAGGTCGTCGCGACGGGCTTTGCGCCCTACGATTTCGCGCGACAGGTCGCGCAGGACAACGCGGACGTGACGATGCTGCTTTCGCCCGGCGAAGAGAGCCACACGTTCGAGCCAACCCCGCAGGACATCGATCTGATCCAGCGCTGCGACGTCTTCGTCTTCGGCGGCGGGGAATCCGACGCGTGGGTCGAAACGATCCTTGCGTCGCTCGAAGAGGGCGGCACGCAGATCGTGCGGATGATGGACTGCGTCGCGCTCAGGGAAGAACAGCTGCTTGACGGGATGCAGCCCGAAGAAGAAACCGAAGAAGAGACCGAATATGACGAGCACGTCTGGACCAGCGTCCCCAACGCGATGAAGATCTGCGACGCGGTCTGCGATGCGCTTTGCAACGCGGACGCAGGAAACGCCGCCGCTTACCGCGCGAACAACGACGCCTATCAGGCGAAGCTGCGGCAGCTCGACAGCGACTTTCGCGCCCTCGCAGCCCAAAAGCGCGGGCAGTCGTTCCTCGTCGGCGACCGGTTCCCGTTCCTCTATTTTGCGAAGGAATACGGCTTCTCGTTCTACGCGGCCTTCCCCGGCTGCGCGGCCGAGACCGAAGCGAACCCCGCGACGATCGGCTATCTGATCGGCAAAGCGAAAAAGGAAGGCATCCGCACCGTGTTCAAGGTCGACCTCAGCCCCGGCAACGTCGCGCAGACGATTGCGTCGGACGCCGACGCCAAAACCGAAACGCTGTGGTCGTGCCATGTGGTCTCCGCCGCGGACTTCGAGAACGGCGAAACCTATCTGTCGCTGATGCAGCGCAACCTCGCCGCGCTGCAAGACGCGTAAAAGGGCAACTTCGTTCTTGCCTTTGTCTGTTCTTTATGCTATAATAAACCAAGATTTCACCGGGAGGTGCGCTATGATTTTTCGATTTCTCGAAGCCGCGAGCGAAGCCACGACCGTGCCCAATCCCCTGCTGGATGAAAACGGCCGGTTCGTGGAACCGCAGGAGGCGGTCAAAAACTTTGCGACGCTCTGGAAGGAGTGGGACGTCTGGAACAAGCTGCTGGACAAGCTGCCGACAATCGTCCTCGCCGTGCTGCTCGTCGTCGCCGGCTATCTTCTGGCGCGGATCGTGTCCCGCCTGATGATCCGGGCGATGAAGCGGCAGAAGGTCGACTTCGCGGTCTATAATTTCATCGCGAAGATCGTGCGCTTCGTGATCTTCCTGACGTTTTTGCTCATCGCGCTTTCGATGTTCATCAAGCTCACGTCGCTCATCGCCGCGCTGTCGGCCATCGGCGTCGCGATCGGCCTGGGTTTGCAGGACAGCGTGTCCCAGTTCGCTTCGGGCGTGCAGATTCTGATCAACCACCCGTTCAAGACGGGCGACTATGTCGAGGTCGGCGGCGAGGGCGGCTTTGTCTCGGAGATCGGCTTTATGACGACGATCATCACGACCTACGACAACAAGCGCGTGATCATCCCGAATTCCGACATCACGAAGAACCGTATCATCAACTTTTCCGCTGAAAAGACCCGCCGCGTCGATCTGACGTTCTCAATCAGCTACGCGGACGATATCGCGAAGGCGAAGGACGTCGTTATGCAGACGGCGCTCAAAAACGAAAAGGTGCTCAAAAAGCCGCTGCCCGAGGTCTATGTCGGCGCGCATTCTTCGAGCAGCATCGACCTTGCCTGCCGCGTCTGGTGCAACACGCCGGACTACTGGGCGGTCTTCTTCGCCATGCAGGAAGAAGTCAAGCTCGCCTTCGACGAAAACGGCGTGCGCATCCCCTTTACGCAGGTGGACGTCCACCTGGTCGACCCGAAATAACAACCGCTTTACGGCCCGCAGACGCGGGCCGTTTTCTTTATGTTCCCGCAGCCGCGTTCCGATCCGCCGGAAAATGCGCCGCTTCGTCAAAATAGACGAAAAACAGACGGATTTGAACGGCGAAGTTCTATCGGTAAATTGCGCGTTACCTCTTGCAATGCTTTACTCTTTTCATGTAAAATAGAGTTACAGGTTCCGCGGTTTCAGAATAAACAGAAACGGAACAGAAATGAGGGGGCATTTCTCAGGGCAAGTATCAAGGTTTCGGAATTCACTAACATTCCGCAGGGCAAACTCG
>CAMZEG010000205.1 GCA_947305635.1 uncultured Clostridia bacterium | reverse complement strand
GACCGCGCCAATCCGCGCACGGTGTTCGGCTATTACGAGCCGGGGCACTACTGCTTCGTGGTGATCGACGGACGCAAGACCGGCTATTCGAACGGTCTGACGCTGCACGAGGAAGCGCAGCTGATGGAATCGCTCGGCTGCAAGGTCGCCTTCAACCTCGACGGCGGCGAATCCGCCTCCCTCTACTGGAACGGCGGCATCTACTCAAAGCCCTGCAAGGACGGCCGCATCATGGCGGATATCGTGTATCTGGTGGATTATACAGAAGATTAAAACCGTGATGTTTGCCCGAAGGGCAAGTGATGCACCGTGATGTATTGCGGCGCTCAGCAATGTGATGTGATGTATTCCGCTTTCACGCGCGGAGCGCACATCATTTGCGAGGCAAACATCACGTCCGAAGGACACATCACGTTCCGCGCGAAGCGGAACACATCGTTCAAAAAGCCCTCTTCTGCCATTCGGCAAAAGAGGGCTTTTTGCTGGTCGAGGCGACTGGATTTGAACCAGCGGCCTTTTGGTCCCGAACCAAACGCGCTACCAAACTGCGCTACGCCTCGACAGTGGAGCCAAAGAGGGGACTCGGACCCCTGACCTACGCATTACGAGTGCGTCGCTCTACCGACTGAGCTACTTTGGCGGACCTTTACTATTATAGGCAAAGGATCGGGTTCTGTCAAGCTTTATTTTTTACGAATTTCATATATTGTTCGACGAGATCACGCGCGATTGCGGCGGGCGCGGAACCGTTTTTCGATCGCAAAGCCGATCCGTTCGATGCGCGTGATACGCCCGATCCGGATCGCCCCCTCCGTCACGGCGAGCCCGACGAAGATATCCGCGACGAAATGCTGCTTGACGAACAGGATACAGAAGCAGACAAGGATCAGGAACACGAGGTTGAACCACTGATACCACTTCGGGATCTTTTTGCAGCCGAGCGTGCAGCGCCAGCAGATGTAGCTGATGACGACGTGCAGCGACGGACAGAGGTTCGTCGGCGAATCGACCGCGTAAAGAAACCGCATCCAGTCGTCGAACAGCCCGGTCCCCGTGATCTCAGGCCGCTCGATCGTCACCGGGTACGCGAGGAAGCAGACCGTTGAGACGATCATGATGATCGTATACACGCCGCACAGGCGATACGCATGCTGCTTGTCCTCACACAGGATCCAGACGATCGTGATCAGCCACGACGCGAACGACAGAAGATAGATCGTCACCCACGGCGTGCTCAGCGGGATCAGCGCGTCAAGCGCCGTTTCGAGGCTGTGCGCCGGAAGAAGCGATAAAAGCGGCCGCGTTCCGTAGAACACGGACAGGTCGATGATCGCCAGATATGCAAAGGTGATCCATACATACGGCGGAAAATGTCTGAAAAGCGCACACCGCCGGTCCGTACGCAATGATTCCCGATTCTCCATTTGGTTCCCCCTCATCTTCCCTTTTCGGCGCGCCGCGCGAGCATGCTGCACACCGCCCAGCAACCGAACCGCAGAACGCCGTCAAGCGCGACGCACGCGGCGAGCGTGATCGCAACCGGCCGCACGACGCCTTGCGGAATCAGCAAAAATGCGAGCCCGTACAGGCCGATCACCGCGCCTTCGATGAAGTTCAGCGCGCGCAGAAAGTCGCGTTCCTTTTTCTTGATGCCGAGCACGATCGCGTAATACGCGAGCGCAAGGCAAAGGATGCCGTACAGCCCGCTGCCGACCAGAAACAGCGCCTGCTCCTTGAAGCACAGGATCGCCGCCAGCGCGAAGATCACGATCAGCACGAAGATCCTGCCGCGCATCTCGTCGAACCGGCCCTTGTTGCGGATCATCCGCCGGATCATCAGCACCAGCTGCAGAACGGCGAACCCGGCGATGATCGCCATCGTCGTGACCTCGAACAGCACGCCGGAGATCAGAAAGATGACCGCGCCGAGCAGCACCATACCCGCGCTCTGGATGCGCAGGTCGTTCAGCATGCTTCTGAGCTTCTGGAGCTTCGTCTGCCCCGCCGGCGGGATCGCGCTGCCGATGACCTGCTTCGGGAGCTTCGCCATGCTCTTTTTCGTCGTCACGCTGACGCCGGTGATCTTCAGAAGGATCGATTCGAGCCGGTCGAGGTCGATCTCGTCGAGCGACTGCGTTCCGTCCGCATGCGCCGCCTCGAACAGCTCGTCGATAAACACCGGGCGGTCGTTTTGCGGGATGCTGTCGAGCCAGTCGCCAATGAGACGGCTGATGCGGCAGCTCAGCGGGTCGTTCTGCTCCGCGGCCGCAAAGTCGCCGTATTCGATCAGCCACGACGCGGGCGAGTGCTGCAGAATGCCGCTGCGGTTGGACCTGACGATCCTCGTATCCGTGATCGAAGGCTCGAACAGCTTGCCGATCACATCGAATTCCGGCACGATGCGCGTGGATTTTGCGTCGATCCGCTGCGTCAGCGCGGGATCGAGCACGCCCGGACAGAAGCCCGGCCCGTCCAGCAGATACACGTGTTTTACCTGCGCCCACTTGCTTTCGGACAGCAGGCACGCGGCGTACTGCGCGTTGTTCGCGCCCTTGGAATGCCCCGCGATGTACCATGCGCCGCCGTCGATCACGCGCTCGGCATAGGCG
>CAMZEG010000204.1 GCA_947305635.1 uncultured Clostridia bacterium | reverse complement strand
CGATGATCTTGTCGCACCGCGCTTTGCTCGGGCTTTCGAGCAGCGCCGCCGCGTCGAAGACGCAGCGGGTATAGCCCGCTTCCCGGGCTTTTTCCAGCTCGGCCTGCACGAGCGCGTCGATCGCGGGATGCGTGATCGCATTGAGCGTCTCGACCCCGTGCGGCGTCTGTTGCAGCCGGTCGACCAACCTCTTGCGGTCGAGCGTGCCGTCTTCGCGGAGAATATCGCCGCCGAACGCCGCTGCCAGCTGCCTGAGGACGGACGAGCCGGGAGTCACGACCTGCCGCGCGAGGACGTCGCCGTCGATCACATACCACCCGCGGTCGCGCAGGAGCGAAGCGACGGTGCTTTTGCCCGCGCCGGTTTTTCCGGTCAGGCCGTAGCAGCGAAGCCCTCGTTTTTCCGGATCGACGATCTGAAACGCGGCGGCGCGGACCAGCCGGTTGAAGACGGCGAGGCCGACGCCTGCCATCTGCGGGAACCGCGCAAAGACCGTTTTTGCCCCGCGTTCGTCCAGTTCGCGCAGCGCGGCGAAGATCCGCGCGGCCTGCGCTTTGCCGTCGTCGGCGCTGCCGAAGGCGATCGCCGGAACGGACAGTTTGTCTTCCTCGCCCGCAAAGCAGAGCGCCATTGTGCCCGGCGCCTTGTGGGCGTCAACGTACGCCTTGAACTGCGCAAAGCTGCCCTTGAGGATCGTCACCTTTGCCGCGGGCGCGTAGTGCTTGTATTTCATCCCGGGCGACGCGGCCGCTTGGTCGTCCGCCAGATGGTGGAACACGGCATCGTCGATCTCGATCTCGCCGAGGACGGCTTCGAGCATCTCCGGCGTGACACCGCCGGGCCGCAGCAGACGGGGCTTTTCTCCCGCGAGGGAGACGACCGTCGATTCCACGCCGATGGGGCACGGCCCCGCGTCGACGATGCAGTCGATTCTGCCGTCGAGGTCGTCGATGACGTGCTGCGCCGCGGTCGGGCTGGGTTTGCCGGAGGTGTTCGCCGAGGGCGCCGCGAGGGGTACGCCCGCCGCGTCGATCACGGCGCGGGCGATCGGGTGCGACGGCATGCGCACCGCGACGGTGGCAAGGCCGCCGCTGACCACGTTTGAGACGCGGTCGCTCTTCGGCAGTATGATCGTCAGCGGGCCGGGCCAGTACGCCGCGGCCAGCCGTTTTGCATGATCCGGGATCGCCGTCACAAGCGCGTCCCACTGCGATAGGTCGCTGATATGGACGATCAGCGGGTTGTCCGCGGGGCGGCCCTTCGCGCGGAAGATGCCGCGCACGGCGTCGTCATTGAGGGCATTCGCCGCAAGGCCGTAGACCGTCTCGGTCGGGATCGCGGCCAATCCGCCGTTTCTTAAGATTGCGCCGACTTTCGCAATCGCGGGGTCCGAAGGGCTTCGGACGGAAAAAAGCTGTGTCTTCATACGCTCTCTCCCTCGCTCGCTTTCAGTTTTTCGGCGGTGTCCGCGGTGATGAGGGCGTCGATCAGCTCGTCCATGTCGCCGTTGAGGAACTGTTCGAGCTTATAGAGCGTCAGCCCGATCCGGTGGTCGGAGACGCGCCCCTGCGGATAGTTGTAGGTTCGGATACGCTCGCTGCGGTCGCCGGTGCCGACCTGGCTCTTTCTCGTGTCGGCAATCGTGGACTGCTGCTTTTGCTGCTCGAGTTCCAAGAGCTTGCTGCGCAAAACGCGCATCGCCTTGTCTTTATTCTTGTGCTGGCTGCGCTCGTCCTGACATTCGACGACCAGCCCCGTCGGCAGGTGCGTGATGCGGATCGCGGATTCGGTCTTGTTGATATGCTGGCCGCCCGCGCCGCTCGAGCGGAAGGTGTCGATCTGCAGATCGGCGGGGTTGAGATGGACCTCCACGTCCTCCGCCTCGGGCAGTACGGCGACCGTCGCGGTCGAGGTGTGGATGCGGCCCTGCGATTCCGTTTCCGGGACGCGCTGGACGCGGTGGACGCCGCTTTCGAATTTCAGCCGCGACCATGCGCCTTCCCCGATCACGAGAAAGCTGATCTCCTTGAAGCCGCCGAGTTCGGTCTCGTTCGCGCCGAGGACATCGATCTTGAACCCCTTGCGCTCGGCGTACATGCTGTACATCCGAAAGAGCACCGCCGCGAACAGGGCGGATTCCTCTCCGCCCGCGCCGCCGCGGATTTCGACGATCACGTTTTTGTCGTCGTTTTCGTCCTTCGGCAACAGCAGCACGCGCAGCTGCTGCGAGAGCGTTTCCAGCGTCTGCTTCTGGGCGTCGAATTCCTCCTGCGCGAGCGCGCGCAGCTCTTTGTCGGTCTCGCTTTCCAAAAGCGTCTTCGCTTCGTCGAGCGCCGTCTGCGCGGCCTTGTACTGCCGAAAGCAGGTGACGACCGGCTCCATCCGTTTGCGTTCTTTCATCAGCGAGGCATAGGCCGCCGGATCCGACACCACCGCCGGATCGCACAGCTTTTGTTCCACTTCGTCAAAGCGCGTTTCCACCGCGCCGAGCTTTTCGATCATGCCTCTGCCTCCGGTCGGGTGATTTTGCGGATGTTCTTTTCGGCCTTGCTGCGCGGGATCATGATCTCATGGCCGCAGCCCTGGCACTTGAGCTTGAAGTCCATGCCGGAGCGCAGCACGCTGAATTCCGCACTGCCGCACGGATGCTTCTTTTTCATCGTCAGAATATCGCCGACCTGTACGTCCATCCTCCGGCAACTCCTTCC
>CAMZEG010000203.1 GCA_947305635.1 uncultured Clostridia bacterium | reverse complement strand
AGTGCTTCAACGGCTATCTGTACAGCTACACGAACTCCAAGTCCGGCGAGAACCCGGCGTACTACATGGGCTACGCGGGCGAAGCCTCCAAGGCCGACACGCTTGCGGTCATCCTGCAGATGCTGCTGCAATGGATCGCCTCCGGCGACAACCCGGCGAAGCTGAAGCAGATCGTCCGCAATAAGGTCGAAATGAGCGAGGAAGGCTACGCCTACATCGATAAGCTGATCGATATCGTCGCCGCCTACGCCAGAACGCCGTCCGGCACGGATTCGCTGCTGCACATCATCTACTACATCTTCTACGCGCTTCACAACGGCTCCGCCGCTGTCGCAGACTGGCAGAGAGACTACAACACCAGACTGCAGGAAGTGACGGAAGACACGAAGAAGGCTACCAAGCGCGACGAGAACCTCGGCAACGTTGCGGAACTGCTTGACTGGCTGTTCACGGAATATGTTGACGAGAACGCCGACACCGGCAACGTCTATCATAACTATGATGACGACAACATGGGCAGCCCGGCGGCCGGCAAACCGAAAGGCTTTGCCGCAAACGGCTTCATCGCCTTCTTCCAGCAGATCATCCAGTGGATCAAGACCCTCTGGAACAAGCTGATCCATCTCGGCAAATAATCCGCAACCCCACCTCAAAGCCCCCGCGTCCAGCGGGGGCTTTTTCCGCGCGGAAAAAGGGGAGCGAGACGCGCAAAAAGGCTTGCGCCCGCCGGCGCGATGTGATACAATGGGAACAAGACAGAAACAGGGGAGAGGATATCCATGAAAAAACTCTTGATCGTGCTGCTTTGCCTCGCCGTTGTAGCCGCGGGTGTGTTCGGCGGTCTCGTCTGGTACGGCATGCTGGGCGGCAGCCATCCGCTGCAGACGCCGAAAGACGGGCAGATCCGCGTCGCGTGCGTCGGCGACAGCATCACCTACGGCTTCGACATTCCGAACCGCGGGAAGTACAGCTATCCCGCCGTGCTGCAGACCATGCTCGGCGACGGCTACTGCGTCAACAACTACGGCTATTCCGGGCGCACGGTCTCCGACAGCGGCGACCGCCCCTATCGCGCCGAAAAACTCTTCCAGCAGGCGCTGGACTTCCAGCCCGACATCGTCATCATCATGCTCGGCTCGAACGATTCCAAGCCCTATAACTGGGACGCCGCGGCGGTACGCGCCGATTACAACGCCCTGCTTGACGATTTCGCCGCCCTTGAAAGCGCGCCGCAGATCTATATGATCTCCCCGCCGCCGGTGTTCCCGGTGAACGGCGAGGTGAAGTATGACATCGACGGCGACGTGATCGACAACGAGCTGGTACCGATGACGATCGGCATCGCCGTGGGCCGCGGCCTGCCGCTGATCGATATGCATACGGTGTTCTACGGCCGCGCGGATCTGTTTTCCGACGGCTGCCACCCGAACCGCGCCGGCGCGCAGTTGTTCGCCGAAACAGTGTATGCGTCTATTACGGAGTAAAAAAGCGCCCTGCGGGGCGCTTTTTTACAGTGGCTAGTGGCTAGTGCCTAGTGGTCAGTGCGCGGGGAACTGCTATGGCTGTCGAAAAAGAGTGCCCGCGTCACGATGCGGTTCGTTTTCGCGGGGATCAAAGAATAACGGTTGAATTCTGATGATCCTTTTGCTATAATAATAGCGGAATCAACAAAAGCCGAAAGACAGACGGAGATTCACGAAGCAAACATTCTCAGAAACATCATAAAGGAGGTCCTGACCTTGGCGGCAAAATACGAAAATGCAGTCAAAAAGCCCGGCAACCTGAGCCCGCGCGTCAAATGGCTGCGCGACTACTATTTCGCGGGCACCAAGCGCAAATGGAACAACGAGTATAACCCCTATACGACCGGAACCCCGTGGGACACCCAGTTCGACGAGCTGACCTACTATATCGTTCCGGAGACCTACACCTTTTTGCCGACGTTTACCCAGTCGTTCAAACAGATCTCGCAGGTCGTCCCCGTGGACGACGCGTTCTGGAAAAAGCCGCTGGTGGAACGGAAAGCGGACTTCACCAAAAAGTGCGTGGTGGACTATCTCCCGATGGAGATCCTGCCCGGCGACCTGCTGTGCGGCGCGCGGTTCAACATGATGTATTCCATGTGTCTGACCGAAGCGCAGCAGAAGGAGCGCGACAGGCTCGTGCTCGAAGCGAGAAAGAGCATGCTGTGGCTCTTCAACCACGGCTACGGCAACAGCGGCGCCACGAGCGGCCATCTGATCCCGGACTATAAAAAGATCATCGACAAGGGTTTCAAGGCGGAATACGAATACCTGCAGGGTCTCTATGACGCGTTGCCGCAAAGCGACAGGGACGGAGACAAAGGCGCCCAGCTGCGCGCGATGATGACGGCCTGCACGATGCCGAAGGAACTGGCCGAAAAGTATGCCGCGTTCTGCAAAGCGCAGGCCGAGAAATGCACCGACCCGAAGCGCAAGGAAGAGCTGCTCGTCATGGCGGCGAACACCGCAAAGGTGCCGTGGAACGGCGCGGAGAACTTCTATGAAGCCGTGCAGTCGCTGTGGCTGACGCATATGCTGGTCATGTCCGACGAAAAGTATCCCGGCCCGGGCGTCTCCTTCGGCCGGATCGACCAGTACCTCTATCCCTATTACCAAAAATCGATCGCCGACGGCATGAGCGAGGACTTCATGAAGGAGATCCTCGGCTGCTTCTGGTTCCATTGCAACACCGCCTA
>CAMZEG010000202.1 GCA_947305635.1 uncultured Clostridia bacterium | reverse complement strand
CCCGAACCAGCTTTCCACCGGCGAGCGGCAGCGTGTCGCGATCGCCCGCGCGCTGGTCAACAATCCCAGCTACATCATCGCCGACGAGCCGACCGGCAACCTCGACCCCGTGCTCTCCGGCGAAATCATGAGCCTGTTCGATAAGATCAACGCCCTTGGCGCCACGGTCGTCGTCGTGACCCACGACCTTGAGCTGGTCCACCAGTTCGATCACCGCATCGTGACGATCGAAAACGGCAAGATCGTGTCGGATATGCCCTCGCGCGCCGAACAGAAAAAGGCGAAAGCCGAAGCGCTTGCCGCGCAGGTCCGCGAAAAGCAGGCGCAGGAAGCCGCCGAAAAGCGCTTTGCCGAAATGAAAGCCGCGCAGGCGGCGCAGGAAGCGCAGGCCGCGACGGAAGCGGCCGAAGCGGAAGACTTCGACGCGTTCGAAGAACCCGCCCAGACGTTCGCGACGCCGCAGCAGATTGAGACGCTGGACGTCGAAGCGGCCGAAGCGCTGCCGGATGAAGCGCCGGCGGAGTTCGCCGCGCCCGACTTCACCGAGCCGGATTTGCCCGAAGAGAAAGCAGGTGACGACATTGGCTAAGCAGGAAAGAGCCGCCCGCAAAAAGAACCGGAACGGCGGTCTGAATACGACCTATCTGACCAAGATGGGCATCCGCAACATCTTTAACAACAGCACCATGTCGCTGTCGTCCATCAGCGTGCTGACCGCGTGTCTGCTTCTTATCGGCGTGTCGTTCATTCTCGTGTTCAACATCCGCTTCCTCGTCAGCGACGTGGAAAAGCAGAACGTCGTTGTCGCCTTCGTCACCGACGGGATCGAGACCGGCGCGATCGAACAGGTCGGAAACGATCTGCGCTCGATCGAAAACGTGACGGCGGTCGAATACGTCTCCAAGGAAGAGGGCTTCAACGAACAGCTTGACGAATTCGGCGTGGACCGCGATCTGCTCGAAGGCGTGATCGAAAACCCGCTGCCGGACTCCTTCCGCGTGACCGTGAGCAACATCGACCTGTTCGACGAGACGCTCGCGCAGATCAAGGCGGTGAAGAACGTCGACACCGTCCGCGAAAGCCAGGAGATCGTCAACCAGATCTCCACGCTGCAAAAGAGCATCACGCTGATCTGTGTCGTGCTGGTCGCGGTGCTGATCGTGGTGTCGCTGTTCATCATCGCGAACACGATCCGCATCACCATTGCGTCGCGTAAAATCGACATCCAGGTGATGAAATCCGTGGGCGCGACCAACGCGTTCATCAGCTGGCCGTTCATGATCGAAGGTATCTTCATCGGCTTTATCTCCGGCCTGCTCGCCATGGGCCTGACCTATGTGCTGCAGGTGACGGAGGGCGACGCGCTGTCGTCCCTCTTCGGTCTGTTCGGATCCCATGTGTTCTCCATCACCGACTTTTTGCCGTACTTCATCGGCGGCTATATCATCGCCGGCATTCTGCTCGGTTCCTTCGGCAGCGTCATGTCGCTGCTGCGCTATCTGAAGAAGGAAGGCAGCGAATCCGACAATCTGTAATCTGACGTACCGTGCGGCAGCGTGCCGCACAAAAAGAAAGGAGCGAACAACGATGCAAAAACGAGCCGTCGCGGCGTTGTTATGCCTTGTTCTTCTTTTCACAGCGATCTGCGCCGCCGCGCCGCAGCAGGCTTCCGCGGCGACCAAGGCGGAACTGGAAGACCGGATCAATGAGATCGACAAAGAGATCGCGTCGAACAGAAGTAAGCTCAAAGAATTAAAAGACAAACAGGACGAGCAGCAGGCGTATCTGACGACCCTGCAGAACCAGATCAACGCGAATCAGGAAAAGGCGAACGCCCTCGGCGAACAGATCCAGGGGATCGACGACGAGATCGCCGTGCTGAACAAGCAGATCCGGAAACTGCGGGAAGAGATGCAGAAGCTGCAGGACGAAATCGATAAACTCAACCGCAGAATTGCCAAAACGCGCGAAGAGATCGACGCGTCCAAGGGTGAGCTTTCGACCAAGCTGCGCAACTCCTATGTCAACGGCAGCGAATCCAATCTGAAGATTCTGATGGGCTCCAGCTCGCTCGCGAGTTTTCTGACCCATCTGGAAATGATGAAGCGGATGAGCGAAAACGACAGAAAGGCGATCGACCGCTTCAAGCAGATCGTCCAGCGTCTCAAGGAAGAGCGCGCCGAGCTGCGCGAAAAGAAGCTCGCGCTCAAGGAAAAGAAAGACGCCGTCGCCGCGACCCGCAGCGAAAAGGTGGCGCGCAAGAACGAACTGCGCGCGAAGCAGATTGAATACGAAAAGACGATCGCCAATCTCGAAAAGAACTACCGCGTGATCAACAACGTCATCGCGCAGCTCGACAGGGACAGCGCCGTCTATAAGAACTATATCACCAAGCTGCAGAACGAACGCGCCGCGGCCGATAAGGAGATCGACGAGATCATCCGCAAGGCGGCCGAGGAAGCGGCCCGCAAGAAGTCCGAAGAGGAAGCGAGACGGCAGCAGAGCGGCCAGACGACCACGTCCTCCGAGCCCGCGCCTTCGGGCGGCGGCTCCTGGGGCTACCCGGTCGGCGGCTCGACCTACATCTCCTCCGGCTACGGCAACCGCAGCGCCTCGATCTCCGGCTGGAGCTTCCACGGCGGCATCGACATCGCCGGCGGCGGCATCTACGGCAGACCTGTCTACGCCTCGCGCGGCGGCACGGTGATTGCGGCCAACTGGGGCAACACCGGCTACGGCAACTACGTCATCATCGACCACGGCGACGGCTACGCCAGCCTTTACGGTCACTGCTCGAATCTGTGCGTCTCCACCGGCCAGTCG
>CAMZEG010000201.1 GCA_947305635.1 uncultured Clostridia bacterium | reverse complement strand
GATGATTCCGACCATGGGTCTTTCCCCTTTCCGAAACGGTTGTCGCTTCCATTATACGCCGTTTCGAACCGCTGTCAAGAATCGCGTTCGAAAAAAAAGCGGCGATTGACGGTGAGAAGTGCGCATCGGTCTCTTGACTTTTGCGTGCTAAATTGTTACAATATATTCATGTTTTTAACAAATTCATTTCAAAGGAGAAACCGTTATGAGCAAACTGCAAACCCTCATCGACAAAAAAGGTCTCGGCGCCAAGTACATGATGGATGAGATCACCAAGATCATCCAGACGCTGCCGAAGCGCGACCCCGGTTCCGAAGGCGAAAAGGTCACCTGCGAATACATGGCGGATGTGCTGAAGAACGACTGCGGCTGCGAAGACGTCAAGATCGAATCGTTCAAGGAGAATCCCGGCTCGTTCTACGGCTGGCTGTATATCACCCTCACCTGCATGCTGATCGCGGTGGTCACCTTCTTCTTGAAGCTGCCGTGGATCTCCATCATCCTGATCGTGTTCGGCCTTCTGACCGCCGTATTACAGTTCGGCCTGTATTTCAAATTCGTCGACAAGCTCTTCCCCGAAAAGACCGGCCACAACGTCACCGCGATCAAAAAGTGCACGGGCAAAACCGAGCGCCGGATCTTCTTCAACGGTCATGTGGACGCCGCGTGGGAATGGCCCGTTAACTATCTGCTCGGCGGCGTCGGCTTTGAAAGCCACGCGATCATCGGCTTTGCCGGCGCGTTCTATTATCTTGCGCTCTCCATCGTCCAGGCGGCAACCGGATCGCCGCTGACCAAGTGGGCGCTCTGGGGTCTGCTCTTCGTCCCGTTCTGGGTGGGTCTGTATTTCCTTTGGAATAAAAAGCGCATTGTGGACGGCGCGAACGACAACCTCTCCGGCTGCTATATGGGCATCACGCTGCTCAAGATGATGCAGGACGAAGGCATCACGCTGGAAAACACCGAGGTCGGCGTGATCATCACCGGCTCCGAGGAAGCGGGTCTGCGCGGCGCCTACGCCTGGGCGGACGCGCACAAGAACGACTATAACGACGTCCCGACGTTCATCATCTCCTATGACACGATCCACGATCCGCAGCAGCTGATGGTCAACTACCGCAACCTGAACGGCACGGTCAAGACCGACAAGGACGTCGGCGACCTGTTCTATGAGGCAGCGGAAGACCTCAAGATCTTCTGCAAAAAAGGCATGGTTCCCCCGCTGGGCGGCGCGACCGACGACGCCGCGTTTGCCAAAGCGGGCATGCGCGCGACCGGCATCACCGGCCTCAACCACAAGCTGGAGAACTACTACCACACCCGCCGCGACACCTACGACAACATGAACGAGCAGGGTCTTGCGGACTGCTTCGCGGTCTCGGTCAAGGCGCTGGAGATGTTCGACGCGGGCGCGAAACAGTGAGTTTGAGTGGCTAGTGACCAGTGCCTAGTGACTAGATAGGGCGGCCTTTCGGCCGCCCTGTTTTTTTACCGGATCGCATATCCGGCTTTCAAAGAAAAAACCGCCCAACCGGGCGGTTTTTACTAGTCACTAGACACTGACCACTAGCCACTCTTATTTCACCATGCTCGCGATTTCAGCCGCAAAGTTGTCGGCCTTCTTCTCGATGCCTTCGCCGCGCTGGAAGCGCTCGAAGCCGGTGACCTTGATGTCTGCGCCGAGACTCTTCGCAACGCTCGCCACATAGCCGCCGACGTTGCCTTCATAGAGATCGGTGCGGACGAACGCCTGGTTGAGCAGGCAGATTTCCTTGATCTGCTTCGCGACACGGCCTTCCGTCGCCTTCTGGAAGATCACGTTGCCGACGAACAAATCCTTGAGCGAAACGGCGACTTCCGCCAGCTTCGCGATCGCTTCCTTGGAAAGGAAGTTGAACAGGAACTTGTTGTTCTTCTGCTCGTTATAGGCGGCGATATCCTCGTCGCTCCAAAGCTTTTCAGAGAGGACTTTCTGGAAGACCTGCATCAGAATCGGCTTCGGGAGAGATTCGGGCTTGTTCAGCGCGCTCTCGATCGTGATATTCTTCATCTTCGCGAGTTCGTCTGCGGTGATGTCGCTCTCGCTGAGATATTCGGGGCTCATCGCCGCGACCTGCATCGCGACATTCTTCGCCATGGCGACAAATTCGTCCTTCGCCGCGGTCGCGTCGTCGGTGTCGAATTTCACCATAACACCGACGCTGCCGCCGGCATGGATATAGGTTTCCACAATGCCGTCCACGCGGACAAAGCGGCGCACCTTCATGTTTTCACGGATCGCAAGGAAGAGTTCCTGCACGGCTTCTTCGACAGTGCAGCTCGCGCCGGAAAGGGTCTTCTTGAGCAGATCGTCAACGTCGGCCGGATTGGTTTCGGCAACAGTCTTGGCAATGTTCTTCGCAAGCGCGACGAAATCCGGGTTCTTCGCGACGAAATCGGTTTCGCAGTTCACTTCGACGAGGACGCCGATCTTGTTCTCTTTGTCGTTATACGCAACGACAACGCCTTCGGCGGCAACGCGGGAGGATTTCTTCTGCTGGGTGGCAAGGCCTTTTTCCTTCAGGATTTCAACAGCCTTATCCATATCGCCTTCGGCATCGACGAGGGCTTTTTTGCATTCCATCATACCGACGCCGGTCTTTTCACGCAGCGCCTGAACGTCTTTCGCGGTAAATGCAGCCATTTCAGTACCTCCTTATTCGGCGGCGGCTTCTTCAGCCGGAGCTTCTTCTTCCGCGGCCGGGGCGGGCGCGTTCGCTTCGCCCTGTCTGCCTTCGATGATCGCGTCGGCCATGGCGCCGGAGATCAGGCGGACAGCGCGGATCGCGTCGTCGTTGCCGGGAATGACGTAGTCGATTTCATCGGGATCGCAGTTCGTGTC
>CAMZEG010000200.1 GCA_947305635.1 uncultured Clostridia bacterium | reverse complement strand
CTGGCGATCGCGAACGCGGGGCGGATGCTGCTGCTGCGGCTCATCACCGGCGGCGACGCGTCCAACGACGTGATCTTCGTCGTCTGCCTCTCCGTGCTGGCGGCGGTCATGGTCGCCAAGATTATCGGCTGTACGCTGCCGATGATCGCGAAACTTCTTAAACTTGACCCGGCGCTGATGGCCGGTCCGATGATCACGACGATCGTCGACGCGCTCTCGCTGCTGATCTATTTCGGCTTCGCGAACGTGTTCATTCATTAGAATCTGTTCCGACAGAAAGGAGATATGCCGATTGGCTAAAAAAGAAAAGGAAGCGAAGGCCAAAAAGCCCAAACGGGAAAAAGGCGCCTTCAAACGGGGCGCCAAACTCTTCTGGTCCTTCCTGAAACGCTACCGCGCGCTGACGTTCATCACGCCGGTTCTGATTTTGCTGGACGTGATGATCGAGCTGAAGCTGCCCGAGATCATGCGATACGTGACCGACTATATCATGCTGAACGCCGGGACGGAATCGTTCGTGCGGCACGACCTGAACATGCTGCTTTTGAAGATGCTCGGCTATACGCTGCTGACGCTCGTCGTCGGCTATATCAACGCGCGCTGCATCGCGATCGCCGCAATGGGCTTCGGCGCGAATATGCGCGCGGCGATCTTCAACAAGGTGCAGGATCTGTCGTTCGACAATATCGACCATTTCAAGATCGGCTCGCTGATCACCCGCACCATCAGCGACACGACGCGCATCCAGTCGCTGTTCAGCACGACGCTGTCCACGTTTTTGCGCGGCCCGATCATGCTGGGCGTGGCGCTGACCAAGTCGATCCGCATCAGCAGCGACATGTCGAAGATGTTCTTCTTCGCCGTGCCGGGCATCGTGATCACGCTGGGTGTGCTCGGTGCGCTCGCCGTGCCGCTGTTCAAGCTGATGCTCGGCAAGATGGACAAGTTCAACGGCGCGCTGCGCGGCAACATCAGCGGCATCCGCGTGGTCAAGAGCTTCGTGCGCGAGGACTATGAGCGCGAACAGTTCGAAAAGATCAACACCGAAGTGGCGGTCGCCAACATCCGCGCCCAGAGACTGATCATCTACATTTCCCCGATCATCGTCTTTATCATGTATTCCTGCTCGATCTTCGCGCTGCGTTCCGGCAGCTCGACGATCATCCGCAACGCCATTGCCGGCGTCGAGGGCGGCCTGACCTACGGCCAGCTGTCGGAGTTCACGAGCTACATCAGCTCCGTGCTTTCCTCGCTGATGGTCGTGCTGATGGTCTTTGTGTCGCTGGTCGTCTCCCGAGCGTCGATCACCCGTGTCGCGGAGATCTTCCGCGAGCAGCCGACAATCAACGACAACGACGGCGACCCGGCCCTGACGGTCAAAGACGGCAGCGTCCGGTTTGACCACGTCTTCTTCAAATACAGCGAAGAAGCCGCAGAGGACATTTTGACCGATATCAACCTGGCCGTGGGCAGCGGCGAGATGCTCGGCATCATCGGCGCGACCGGCAGCGCGAAATCGACCCTCGTCAGCCTGATCCCGCGTCTTTACGACACGACGCAGGGCACCGTCTATGTCGGCGGCGAGGACGTCAAAAAGTACAAGTTCAAGAACCTGCGCGACGGCGTTTCGGTCGTGCTGCAGCAGACGATGCTGTTCTCCGGCACGATCAAGGAAAACATCCGCTGGGGCGACCCGGACGCGACGGACGAACAGATCAAAGAAGCGGCCAGAGCCGCGCAGGCGCACGACTTCATTATGGAAAAGGAGAACGGTTACGACACCGAGCTCGGCCAGGGCGGCAACACCGTCTCGGGCGGCCAGCGGCAGCGGCTGTGTCTGGCGCGCGCCTTTGTGAAAAAGCCGAAGGTGCTGATTCTGGATGACACGACCAGCGTCGTCGACACCGAGACCGACGCGAAGATCCGCGCCGTGTTGCGTACCGACGCCTTCGCGGGCATCACAAAGATCATCATCGCCCAGCGTATCACGTCCATCATGGACGCCGACCGGATCATCGTCATGGACAACGGCGAGATCAACGGCATGGGCACGCATGAAGAGCTGCTCCAAAGCAATGAGATTTACCACGAGATCTTCGTTTCGCAGCAGGAGGGGGTGTTGGCACAATGAGCGATCAGAATCTGCATCCTACGCTGGAAAACGAACCGCAGGAAATGCTGCAGGAAGCGGCTGTGACGCCGGAAGAGACCGCAGCACCCGCCGCGCCCGAAACGGCTGAAGTGCCGCAGAAAGAAGCGGCGGAAACAACAGCGCCGTCCGAAACAGCCGGGACGGCTGAACCGGCCGCCGAAGCTGCCGACGCGGCCAAAGCGCAAAAGCCTGTCCGCCGCGGCAGGAAGAAAAAGAACCCGGAAGACATGACGCCCGAAGAACGGGAAGAATGGGAAAAGAAACAGCGCAACAAGCCGAAGAACGTCAAACAGTCCGCCAAACGGTTGCTGGGTTATATCGGCGAACACAAGGCGAAGCTGATCATCGTCGCAATCTGTGTGATCTTGTCGACGACGGTCAGCGTGCTGGGCGCGCTGCTGATCCGCCCGATTTACCGGACGGTGCAAAACGTTGTGCAGGGGACTGCCACCGACGGCGACGCCGCCATCGCGTATATCGGAAAATACCTGATTTTGCTTGCAATCTCCTATACGCTCAGCGCGTTCTTCTCACTGCTGTATACGCGCATTATGCTGAACGTCTCGGTCAAGACCGTGACCAAGCTGCGCCGCGATCTGTTCAACCATCTGCAGGGGCTGCCCGTCAGCTGGTTCGACAAGCGGAAGGTGGGCGAGATCATGAGCCACTTCACCTCCGACGTCAACCGGGTCAACGATCTCGTTTCCGAATCGTTCCCGACCATCATTTCCTCTACCATCCAGGCGGTCATGACGATCGCGCTGATGATCTCTTTCAGCTGGAAGATCACCCTGACGCTGACCTTTGCCGTGGCGCTGATGGTGCTGACGGTCATCGTGATCACC
>CAMZEG010000199.1 GCA_947305635.1 uncultured Clostridia bacterium | reverse complement strand
ACGGCACCGAAGACTACAACGACTTCTTCGTCGCCCAGCTGACGGAGCTTTGCACGAATTACGGCGACCTGTTTGAAGTCTGGTTCGACGGCGCGTGCGGTGAAGGCCCGAACGGCAAAAGACAACGCTACGACTGGAACCGCTACTACGCGACGATTCGCGCCCTGCAGCCGGATGCCGTGATCGCGATCAGCGGGCCGGACGTGCGCTGGATCGGCAACGAGGCGGGTAAAGTGCGAAAGAGCGAATGGAGCGTCGTCGGCGCCCCGGCGGTGCTGTCGGAGAACGTCGCGGCGCAGTCGCAGCAAAGCGAAACCGACCTCTCCTTTGACCGGTGCGAGCCAGACCTCGGCAGCCGCGACGCGCTGCGGGGCGAGACCGAACTCATCTGGAGTCCCGCGGAGGCGGACGTCTCGGTCACGACCGGGTGGTTCTACCACGGCCGGCTGTACTATCTCTTCCGTAAAAAGCGGACGGCAAAGCAGCTGGCGGACATTTATTTCAAGACCGTCGGCGGCAACGCGTCACTGCTGCTCAACGTCCCGCCGAATAAACAAGGCCTCATTTCCCGCCGCGAACAGCACACGCTGCGGCGGTTCAAGCGAATGATCGACGCGCCGTTTCGCTCTCCGATCGAAGCGTCGTACACTCTCCTTTCCGCCGACGGAACGGCGCAGGACGTCCAGGCGATTGCGGCAGGGGAGACCGTCGCTTTCCCGAAGGGCGCGTTCGTGCTGCGGCTGAAGTTCGAGACGGCGCAGACAATCCGGACACTCGTCCTCGGCGAAGATCTTTCGTTCAGCCAGCGCGTGGAGCGCTTCTCCGTCTGGGCGGCGGACGAAAGCGGAACGCCGCAATGGATCGAAACGGCGACTGTGATCGGGCAGAAAAAGATCGTCCGCTTCGAACAGCCGGTGCGCACGACCGCGCTCTTTGTCGCAATCGAACAGGCGAGAGGGGAGCCGGCGATCTGCCTTTGCCGGGCGTTTCGCGGGGTTTGACGCGCATAGACGCCGACATTTTTGCATAAAATTATCCACGCGGAAACAGGCAAACGATCCGCATTGCCCAAACTTCCCCGGAACGCTTGATTTTTATGCAAAGTATGCTATAATAACACATATTGTGAACTTGGCATCACAGGCAAAGTTTGGGGGTTAAACTTATGAAACGTACCGAAATTGCAAAGATATATGCCGCGCCGGAATGCTTTGTCGGCGCGCCGGTCACGGTCTGCGGCTGGATCCGCACGAACCGCGACAGCAAGACGCTCGGCTTCATGGAGGTCAACGACGGCAGCTGCTTCAAGGGCGTGCAGGTCGTCTTCGAAAGAGGCAAGGTCGCGGATTTCGCGGCGGTCGCGAAGCTCAACGTCGGTACCGCCGTCGTCGTGACGGGCGATCTGATCCTGACGCCGGAAGCGAAGCAGCCGTTCGAGATCAACGCGACAAGCGTCGAAGTCGAAGGCGCGTCCACGCCGGACTATCCGCTGCAGAAAAAACGCCACTCCGTGGAATACCTGCGCACAATCGCGCACCTGCGCCCGCGCACGAACCTTTATTCCGCGGCGTTCCGCGTGCGCTCCGCGGCGGCCTTCGCGCTGCACCGCTTCTTCAACGAAAACGGCTTCGTCTATGCGCATACCCCGCTGATTTCCTGCTCCGACTGCGAGGGCGCGGGCGAAATGTTCCGCGTGACAACGCTCGATCTGGAAAACCCGCCGCGGTTGGAAGACGGCACGGTCGATTACAGCCAGGACTTCTTCGGCAAGAGCGCCTTTTTGACCGTCTCCGGTCAGCTGCAGGGCGAAATCATGGCGCAGGCCTTTGGCAAGATCTATACCTTCGGCCCGACCTTCCGCGCCGAAAAGAGCTACACCCAGCGGCATGCCGCCGAGTTCTGGATGATCGAGCCGGAGATCGCATTCGCCGACCTCGCGGACGATATGGCGCTCGCGGAAGCGATGATCAAATACGTCATCCGCTATGTGCTCGACACCTGCCCGCAGGACATGGCGTTTCTCAACCAGTTCGTCGACAAGGGGTTGATTGAACGGCTTGAGGCCGTCGCGTCCTCCGATTTCGGCCGGATCACCTACACCGACGCGGTGGAGATTCTCCAGCAGCACAACGACCGCTTTGAATACAAGGTCGAGTGGGGCACCGATCTGCAGACCGAGCACGAGCGCTTCCTCACCGAAGAGGTCTTCAAAAAGCCTGTCTTTGTCACCGATTACCCGAAGGAGATCAAGGCGTTCTATATGCGGCTCAACGACGACGGCAAGACCGTCGCGGCCTGCGACTGCCTCGTGATGGGCATCGGCGAGATCATCGGCGGCAGCCAGAGAGAGGAGCGCTATGATGTGCTGCTCGACCGCATCCGCGAGCTGGGGCTCAAGGAGGAGGACTACTGGTGGTACCTCGATCTGCGCAAATACGGCGGCACCAAGCACGCGGGCTTCGGCCTCGGCTTTGAGCGGCTCGTGATGTATCTGACGGGCATTTCCAACATCCGCGACGTGCTGCCCTTCCCGCGCACGACCGGTTCGGCGGAATTCTAAGTTTTTGACAGTAAGGAGTGCGGCAGTATGCCGGATTACAAAGCGCTTTCCAAGGCGGAGCTGCTGAAAGAGCAGCAGGAGCTGCTGGAAGCTTACCATAACTATCAGGCCATGGGGCTGACGCTCGACATGTCGCGCGGCAAGCCCGGCACCGACCAGCTTTCGGTGTCCAACGGCCTGCTGGACGCGATCACCTCCCACGACTGGGACGACGACAACAACCATTCTCTGCGCTACCTCAACTACGGCCTTCTGACCGGCATCGACGAATGCAAGGAGATCTTCGCGGCGCTGCTGGACGTGCCGATGGACAACGTGATCGTCTGCGGCAACTCGAGCCTCAACCAGATGTTCGACTACATCACCCAGTGCATGCTGACCGGATCGGACGGCGTGCCTTGGAAGGATCAGGGTGAAATCAAGTTCATCTGCCCCTCCCCGGGCTACGACCGCC
>CAMZEG010000198.1 GCA_947305635.1 uncultured Clostridia bacterium | reverse complement strand
CCAGTTGGCGTATTCGTTGTTGGCAATTCCCGTGACCGTCTGCGGCAAGGTCAGGTTTGTCACGGCGTAGGGAACGGCGACCAGTCTGGTGACGGCCTTGTTGTACAGCACGCCGTCAACAACTGTGAACCGAGTGTCGTCCGCAGCGACAGTGAACGCGGCAAAGTTCGGGCAGTAGTAGAACGCGCCGGTCCCGATCTGCAGCGTCTGCGCGCCGGGTTCGATCGTAACGCCCGTCAGGCTGTTCAGCCGATAGAACGCCTGCGCCCGGACGCCGGTCACACCTGCGGGAATCGTGAACGAGGTCAAGGATCCGCTGTCGAGCATTCTGTCGCCGAGGATCGTTGTACCGCTGTAAAGCGGCTGGCTTTGGGCGGCGAGCGGCAGCTTGATCAGTTCGACGGTGTTTCTCTCTGTGAGATACAGTCCGCCGTTGTACGAGAAGAACTTCTGGTTCCCGGTTGCCACGGTGATCGTTTCAAGCGCCGGGGTCTCGCTTGCCAGCACATGGCTGAGGATCGCGCCCTTGCTGTTGGTATAGGTACTGGGCAGCTGCAGCGCCTTGATGCCGCTGCCGTCGAGGAAATCGGAGCCGATCGACGTCACGCCTTCGGGAATCGCGAGCGATTCGAGCTTCGTCAGTCCGCTGAACGCGTGGCTGCCGATATAGGTGATCGCGTTGCCGTCGGTCGCGGTGAAGGTCACATGCTCGATGGCGTTCTGATAGAACTGGAAGCCGGTGTAGTCGTCATACATTTCGCCGTAGCCGGTGATCGCAAGCGTTTTGGTGTTTTCGTCCACCGTCCAGGTCAGATGGTCGCCCGCTTTGCCGACGAGCGGCAGGGTGCAGAGCGCGTTGTTCTGGTCGATGAAATAGTGGGGAACGGCGATCTCGTGCAGCATATCGTGCTCCGCAGATTCGCTCAGGCAGTAGAGTTCAATGTCGCTGCGCGGCGCGGCGATTTCCGTCAGGGACTGTTCCATGAAGGCATACATCTCCTGCTCGTTATTGAACGAGAGGCCGTGCGCCTGCGCGGCATAGCTGCAGGTCTCGGCAATCACCGCGTTGATCTCGTCTTCCGTCGGCTCCACACCGTTAAACATATAATTGATGCTCATCTGCATTTCAAGCTGACGGTATTTCAGCAGAACGTCGACATAATCCGGGTCCGCAAGCGAGGTGATCAGGTCGGACACAACGGCGGTTGCGGAGTTGTTGACAAGGGTTTTCAGGTTTTTCATCTCGCAGCCGGTCATCGACGTCACGCTTGCGGGAATCGTCAGTTCTTCCACATAGCTGTCCTGGAAGCAACTTGTCGCCGTCTGCAGCCCCGGATTCAGCGTGACTTTCATCGGCTTGAAGTTGTAGATAAAGTTTTCAGCCAGCGTCACAAGACCGGCGGGCAGCGTCAGATTGGTGATGCTGTTGGCGGCGAACGCCGATTCTCCGATCGCCGTAATGCTGTCGGGCAGATTGATCGTTTCCAGCGCGAAGTCGTACAGGAACGCATAGGCGCCGATTTCCGTCAGCGTGGACGGCAGCACGACCTCCTGCACCTTGGTCATCAGCACGAAGCTGAACGCGCCGATCTTCGTGATGTTTTCGGCGACGACGATCTTTTCCGCGTCTTTCGCCTCGTTATACCAGGGAAGCACCGTCCCGATCTGCGCGGGGTCGGAAATGACGTAGTCGTCCATCGCACCGGAGCCGGTAATTGTCAAAGTTTTGGTATCGGCGTCATAGGTGAAATCAATGGTATCGTTTGCCGCGAACGAAAGCAGCGGCATGGCGCCCAGCAGCATCAGCACGGCCAGCAGCAGGGCCAGCAGGGTTTTGCTTGACTTTTTCATCTTTCATTCTCCTTTTGGTCAAGTAGGTTGATTTGGGATATGCGGTCTCCTTTTTATTGTTTTATCTCTTTGACGTTCGTGTGCGGCAGTCCTCCCTTTCGCGTGGTTTTTCCTTTCAATCGCATTGTAGCACAGCGAAAAATCTTTGCAACAGGTCGGGGAATGAATGATGCGCCGCAGGGAACGAATCGCACATTCGTGCGAAATTCGGAATGCGGAATTGCCGCGCAGCGGCTTTCCAGTCTTGACGAATCGCCGTCGGCGTGGTATGATTGACACAAATGAATTGGGAGGTTTTTACCATGTTTCAGAATATTCCCGACGTGAAGCTCGGCCTTGTCGCCGTATCGCGCGACTGTTTCCCGGTCGAGCTGTCGATCCGCCGCCGCGCGGCGATCAAAGAAGCCTACAAGGGCGACCTGTACGAATGCCCCGTCACCGTTGAAAACGAGCTGGATATGCAGAAAGCGGTTGCCGACGTGAACGCTAAAGGCTGCAACGCGCTGGTCGTTTTTCTCGGCAACTTCGGCCCCGAAACGCCGGAAACGCTGCTCGCGAAATACTTTGACGGCCCGGTGATGTACGCCGCCGCCGCAGAGGGTGACGGCGATCTGATCAACGGCCGCGGCGACGCGTACTGCGGCATGCTCAACTGCTCGTATAACCTCGGCATGCGCCGCCTTCCGGCGCACATCCCGGCCTACCCCGTCGGTACAGCGCAGGACATCGCAAGCATGATCGCCGACTTCCTTCCCGTGGCGCGCGCCGTGATCGGCGTCCAGAACCTGAAAGTCATCACCTTCGGTCCGCGTCCGCAGGACTTCTTCGCCTGCAACGCCCCGATCAAAGGGCTCTATGAAATCGGCGTCGAGATCGAAGAAAACAGCGAGCTCGACCTGCTCGTCGCCTACAAGGCGCACAAGGACGACCCGAGACTGGCGGCCGTCTGCGACGACATGGCCGCAGAACTGGGCGTGTCCGGCAACAAGTACCCCGAAATGCTCCCGCGCATGGCGCAGTTTGAGCTGACGCTGCTCGACTGGGCCGAACAGCACAAGGGCGACCGCAAGTACGTCGTCTTCGCCGACAAATGCTGGCCGGCGTTCCCGGAGACCTTCGGCTTCGAACCCTGCTATGTCAACAGCCGTCTGGCCTCCCGCGGGATCCCCGTCGCGTGCGAAGTGGACATCTA
>CAMZEG010000197.1 GCA_947305635.1 uncultured Clostridia bacterium | reverse complement strand
GGAGTAGCCGACCCAGTCCTCCGACAGGTTGCAGGTGTTGACCACGCGGCCGTTGCGGCTTTGCGAAACGGCGTACAGCGTTGCCATCCGGATCCGCGCGGGGAGGTTCGTCGTGCTCTGCCTGGAAAGCTCGAACGGAATCGCCTCTTTGACTCCGTCGACCGCGGCCTTGATATTGACGATGTGCCGCTCGATCCCGAGGTGATCGACAAGCGCCAAAGCGCAGTCGATGTCGGCCTGTTCGCCGCAGGGCATCAGCACACCGATCACGCGCTCTTTTCCGAGCGCTTCAACGCAGAGCGCCGCCGCGACGGAGCTGTCCTTGCCGCCGGAAATCCCGATCACGGCGTTGCAGCCCTTCCCGTTTTCCTCAAAAAACTCACGGATCCACGCAACGCACGCGTCCTTGACCGCTTGCGCGTCAAACATGTTGCACCAGTCCTTTCCAAACGGTTGCTTTTACAGCCGCTTTCTGCTATAATCATACCAGTTCCGACACCAGGAATCAAGTCTTTTTTGAAAGGATGATCAAAATGGATGAACAGCAGCTGAAGCAGCAGGCGGAAAAAATCGTGGAAAAGGTCAGGGAACTCGTCAAGGACGGCGGCGCGAGCAAGATCGCGCTCAAACGAAAGGGCGAAACCCTTGTCAATATTCCGCTCGGCGCGGGCATCCTCGGCGCGCTCGTCGGCCTCGGCGCCGCCCCGTTCGCGGTACTGACCACGGCGCTCGTCTCGTTCGGGCTCGACTGCGAAATCGAGATCACGAAGCAGGACGGCACGGTGCTGAATCTCAACGAAACGCCGACCGGAGTAAAGCTCGAAGAGCTGAAGGATCTCGTGATCGACAAGGCGAAGGCGTTTGTCGAAGAGTTCAAGGACGTCGCGACCCAGAACGGCGCGTTCCAGAAAGAAGAACCCTACAACTCCCCGTGGCCGGAAGACTACGAGGCGGAAGCGCCGGAGAAGGCGGCAAGTGAGGATGCCGCTTCGCAGGAGTGACGGAGTGAAAAAACGACGGCCGTTTCCGAACCGGAAACGGTCGTCTCATCACTTTTCGCGCAGCGAAAATCATCACTGTAAACTGTAAACGGAAAATCTCCCGTCGCCCTTGGGCACGGGAGATTTTTCTCATACCAGTTCCGACGTATGCGCCACCTTCGACACCCGCGGGGCGGCGCCCGTCAGGTGAGACAGGTCGCGGTAGGGTTCGATCGCCGGATCGTCAAAGAGGCCCGGCGGGAGCTGCGCCGTCCAGCCGCTTTCGTCGAGCGCGGGACGCTCGATCCCGAGCGCGTAAAGCACGATTGCCGCAAGGTCGCGGATGTTCATCTCCGGCAGCATCGTATGGCACACGCTCTCTCCCGCGGCGGCAAAGGTGACGTACTTCTCTTCGTCCGTCCAGCCGCCGTGACCGGTGCCGTGACCGCCGTGGTCGGCGATCACCGTGAACAGCGTGTCATCGAGGATCCCAGCGTCGCGGACCGCGGCGTGGATGTCGCCGATCATCGCGTCCACCACATGGATGCGGTCGAGGTATTTTGGCGTCCCATAGCCGTTGGAATGGCCCGCGCCGTCCACGCTGTCAAGCTGAATGAAAAGGAACGTCGGCCTATTTTGCCTGATATAAGCGCAGATTTTCGGGGTCAGCTCCGTGTCCGGGGCGGTGTCGTGAACGACGCCTAGGTTCTGCTCGACGATCCCGCTCGTGATGGGGTCCCAGTCGCAGAACGAGCCGAGCGGCGCGTCGGGCATGACCGCGCGGATCCGGCGGAAGAGCGAAGGAAACGGGCTGTCGGTGGGATAGGGCTGATGGCTGACGATGTCGTTCGTCAGCTTGTGGATCTCCGGCCCGACGCCGAGCAGCATCGACCCCCAGCATTCCGCGCTGATGGTCGGCTTGGACGCGAGGGCGGTATAGGTGACCGCGCCGTTTTGAAAGATCCGGTCGAAGCACGGCGTGTCGGCGTCTTTGAAATAGCCGCCCGCGCCGTCGACGCCGACGACGATCACATGGGCATAACGCTTGTTCATTTTTGCACCTCGTTATCTGTACAGCGGGCCGTAGGTCTTGCAGGCGCGGTAGTCGGAGCCTTCGGCGTCCTCGGTGCCGAACCCGGACCACGCGTGCGGGCGGAAGATCCGGCTGTCATCCACGTTGTGCATGTTCACCGGAATGCGCAGCATCGACGCGAGGGTGATCAGATCGGTGCCGACGTGGCCGTAGACCGTCACGCCGTGGTTCGCGCCCCAGTTCGCCATCACGCTGTAAACGTCGCGGAAGGCGCCCTTGCCCGTCAGGGTCGGCACGAACCAGGTGGTCGGCCAGGTCGGGTCGGTCCGCTTGTCGATCACGTTGTGGATTTCGTCTGGCAGATCGGCGGTGTAGCCCTCCGCGAGCTGCAGCACGGGGCCGACGCCGTCGACGACGTTGACGCGCAGCATCGTCACGGGCATTTCGGCGCGGCAACGGAAGTGGCTCGAAAAGCCGCCGCCGCGGAAGTATTCGTAATTGGCACGGCACCAGTCGGTGGCCTTGAGGCAAGCGTCGATGTCGCTTTGCGTCATCTCCCAGAAGGGCTTCATGCAGCCGTTGCCGTCTGCATCCTTGCTCGCGCCGCTGCCGTCAAGCGCGGTCGCGCCGGAGTTGATCAGGTGGATGAAGCCGTTTTCGGCAACGCCGGTCGGGCGCACGCCGGTCACGCGCTCGCACGCGTCGGGACTCCAGTAGGTGCGCACGTCGTGGAAGCACGGGGCCGAGCCGGAAACGAGGGTGCCGAGCATCATCGCGACGCCGTTGAGCGTGTCGTTTTCGGTGGCGAAGGGCGTGGGCTGCTTCGGGCCGTTCCAGTTAAACGAGCTCGCCATGATCGCCTCGGTGAAGTCCGCGTTGGGCAGCCAATCGGTCCATTGTCTCTGTCCCTGGAAGCCGCCGGCGACGGCGTTTTTCCCGAGCGCCTCCTCGTGCCAGCCGAGGTCATCGAGTTTCGGGTTGCCGAAGAGGATGTCGCGCATGACGATCGTCATCTTCGCGATGAATTCCCAG
>CAMZEG010000196.1 GCA_947305635.1 uncultured Clostridia bacterium | reverse complement strand
TAGGCTTCAGAAGCTCGGCGCGCTTGTTTTCGAGCGCGCGGCGGCTGTTGCTGCGGGCCACAAAGCTGTTGCAGAAGGTGCCCAGCAGCGCGATGGCCAGCGCCATGACGACGAAGAGCTTCGCGAGCTTGATATTGCTGGCGCGCTCCTGCTGTCTGCGGTCCACCGCCGGACGGTGCGGGCGCGGCGGCTTCGGAACGACATGCGGACGCGGCGCGGGCTGCGGCTGCCGCTGCGGGACCGGCTCCAGCGCCGGGGCGGCGTTGGAGCGGTAGTAATCGTTGTAGTTATAGGCATATTCGGCTGCCATCTCTCATTCTCCCCCGATCTGTCATTCCATGGTTTCTTCGTCTTTGATTTTTTCGATCACGCGCAGCCTTGCCGAGCGGGCGCGCGGGTTTTGTTCCAGCTCCGTCTCTCCGGGCGACAGCGCCTTTTGCGGCTGAACGCCGCGCGGCGTTTTGCCGCAGACGCAGACCGGAAAGTCCGGCGGGCAGGTGCATCCCGTACAAAGAGACGCAAACTTTTGCTTTACCATCCTGTCTTCCAGTGAATGGAACGTGATAACAGCGAGCCGCCCGCCGACTGAAAGGCAGTCGAACATGTCGTCGAGCGCCGCTTTCAGGTGATCCAATTCGCCGTTGACGGCAATCCGCAGCGCCTGAAACGTGCGTCTTGCGGGATGGCCGCCTGTCCGGCGCATCCTGGCGGGAATGGAGGCTTTGACCAGTTCGGCCAGCTCCAGTGTTGTTTCAATCGGTTTTTGCTCTCTTGCGAGCACGATATTGCGCGCGATCGCTTTCGCGCATTTTTCTTCGCCGTACTGCCAGAGGATCCTTGCAAGCTCCTCCTGCGTGCAGGTGTTGCACAGATCCGCCGCCGAAACGCCGGTCTGCGACATACGCATATCCAGCGGGGCGTCCGCGTGGAACGAAAAGCCGCGCGACGCGGTGTCGAGCTGGTGGGAGCTGACGCCGAGGTCGGCGAGGATGCCGTCGACGCGACCGATTCCTTCTGCTTGAAAAACGCTGCGCACAGCGGAAAAGTTTGTCTGAATGACCGTGACGCGGCCGTCGTCTTTGAAACGCGAACGCAGCGTTTCGATCGCGTCGGGGTCCCGGTCGAAGCAAAGGAGTTTTCCCCCTTCGCCGAGCCGGCGGAGTATCTCCGCGCTGTGGCCGCCCGCGCCTGCCGTCGCGTCAACATAGACGCCGTCCTGTTTGACATCGAGGGCGTCGACCGCTTCCTGCAGCAGGACGCTGACGTGGTTGAACTCCATCCCGCGTTCCTCAGACGCCGAGCATGTCGCCCTGCGCCTTGCGTTCGAGCGCGACGTCGGACGCCTGTTCGGAGGCCTGTTCGTTCCGGCTTGTCCACGCGTCGACCATTTCGTTATAGGACGCGAACAGCGCCGGGTTCCAGATCTCCACATGGTCGCCCATACCGACGATCAGCGCTTCGCGTTCGATCCTTGCCTTGTCCAGCAGCGTCTGCGGGATGTTGATGCGGCCCTGGGAATCGACCGTCACGTCGGCGGCAAAACCGAGGTACCAGACGGCGGTGCGCCGCTTGATATTGACGTCAGTCTCGCGTTCGATCATCTGTTCCACATACGGCTGAAACTTTTCTTCCGTAAAGCATTGGATGCACGGGTACTCTTCGGAACGGAACACGCTGATATTGAACGCGCCCGTCAGCCCGTCGCGAAACTTTGAAGGCACAAACAGACGGTTTTTCGGGTCGACGTTGTGCTCATAGCTGCCAACAAAGAATTGCATGCCGTACATCCTCCTTTTTTCCATACTTGAAATATGGGCGGAAAAACCGCTCCACTTTCCACCACGGTGATTGCATTTCGCTCCACCTGGGCTTTTATTATAATATATTCAGCCCGAAATGTCAACGGTTTTGCGAAGAAAAAACAGGTTTTTTTCAAGAAAAAACAGCGGCGAAAACCGCCGCTGTATAAGCAAAAAAAGCCGCCCCTCACGGGGCTTTTTTCAGTGCACAGTGCGCAGTGCACAGTGCGCAGTGCACAGTGCACAGAACAGCCGTCAGTCGATCGTGCGCGGGCGGATACTGCGGCAAAACAAGGCAGCACCCCCGCGCGAACAGGAACGCAGACATTCCTGCACACCCCGATCCCTTCATTCCAAACATCATTCAACTGCACACTGCACACTCCACACTGCACACGAAAAAAAGCCGCCCGCAGGCGGCATTTTAACAAATGACTAAAGACCAAAGACTAAAGACTGTCGACTTACCCTTTCGCGTCGTACCACGTCTTACCGCAGTGCACGTCGCAAAGAAGACGTACCGACAGCTTCACCGCCTGCTCCATCTCTTCGCGCAGCAGGCGCATCGCCGTTTCGGCGTCCTGCTGCGGGCATTCGACGATCAGTTCGTCGTGCACCTGCATGATCAGCTGCGCGCCCGGCAGCTCGCGGCGAAGGCGGTCGCTGACGCGTACCATCGCGATCTTGATGATATCCGCGGCGGTGCCCTGGACGGGCATGTTGCGCGCGACGCGTTCGCCGAACGCCTGCAGCATCTTGTTGGACGCGGTCAGCTCCGGCAGATACCGGCGGCGATGGAAGATCGTTTCGGCAAAGCCGCAGTCCCGCGCTTTCGCCACAACGTCGCGCATATAGCGGTTGATCCCGCTGTAATGGCTGAGATAGCCTTTGATATACGCGTCGGCCTCCTTGCGCGTGACGCCGATATCCTTCGCGAGCGAGAAGGCGCCGATGCCGTAGACGATCCCGAAATTGACCGCCTTGGCCCGCGAGCGCAGCAGCGGCGTCACCATCTCCAGCGGCAGGCCGAAGACCTGCGACGCCGTGATCGCGTGGATATCGTCGCCGTTGTTGAACGCTTCCTTCATCGTTTCGTCGTCCGCGATCGCGGCAAGGACGCGCAGCTCGATCTGGGAGTAGTCCGCGTCAACGAGGACGTTCCCCTCCCCCGCCGTAAAGAAGCGGCGGATCTCGCGGCCCTCCGGATAGCGCACGGGGATGTTCTGCAGATTCGGCTCGAGCGACGAGATCCGCCCCGTCCGCGTTTCGGTCTGGTTCAGCCGCGACCGGATCCGGCCGTCGGG
>CAMZEG010000195.1 GCA_947305635.1 uncultured Clostridia bacterium | reverse complement strand
TGAAGGCGCTCGAACTCGTCTATGCCAACGGCAAAGACATGGAGCCCTATGAAGACAAGATGGGCGGCCCGCCGACGAAGCTGACGCAGGACGGCCCGATGACCGGCGAACTGAAAGACCTCGATACCTGGGAGAAGTTCTGGAACGCCTATGTGACCCAGACGAAATACATCATCCAAAAGATGGTCGACAACTACGAGATGTCCGAATCCATCCGCGCGAAATTCAACCCGACGCCGTATCTATCCACGCTTGTGACCGGCTGCGCCGAAAAGGGCGTCGACGTCACGCAGGGCGGCGCGGAGATCTCCTTCGTAACGATGGAGGGCGTCACCTTCGCCACGACGGTGGACAGTCTGCTCGCCGTGAAATACCTCGTCTACGACAACAAGGAATGCACGCTCGAAGAGCTGGTGCAGGCGCTGCGCGACAACTGGGAGGGCTACGAGGTCCTGCAGGCCAAGGCGCAGTTCCGCGCCCCGAAATACGGCCGCGACGACGACGAGGCCGACGCAATGGCGCAAAGGGTGATGAAGATGTGGTCCGACGAAGTCTGGACGCACAAGACAAAGAGCACCGGCCGCCAGTTCCGCCCGGGCATGCTCTCGTGGAACTACTGGATCGGCTCGTCCTATATTCTCAAGGCGAGCGCCAACGGCCGCAAGAATCCGCAGTTCCTTTCCAACGCGATCTGCCCGTCCAACGGCGCGGACATCAACGGCCCGACCTCCAACGCGAACTCCGTCGGCGTCGCCCTCGGCGGCAAGGCGGAACACGGCGACTGGGGAGATTACGTCAACTATCTGCCCAACGGCGCGAGCCACACGATCACGTTCAACACGTCGCTGATCCGCGACCCGGCGCATAAGGAAAAGTTCAAATCCTTCCTCAAGGGTTATATCGAAAACGGCGGCACCGCGCTGCAGATCAACATCCTCGACCCGGACGTGCTGCGCGACGCGCAGGCGCACCCGCAGGACTACCGGCACCTCCTTGTCCGTATCATCGGCTACAACGCCTACTTTGTTTCGGTCGGCAAGGAGCTGCAGGACGAGATCATCGCCCGAGAAAGCCACAAGGGGTACTGATGTGAAGATACTGAACATTCAGCGCATGTCGACCGAGGACGGCCCCGGCCTGCGCACCACTGTCTTTTGCAAAGGCTGCCCGCTTTCCTGCGCGTGGTGCCATAACCCGGAAAGCCTGTCGCCGAAATCCCACGTCGAATGGCTCGGCGTGCGCTGCATCGGCTGCCGCACCTGCGAGAGCGTCTGCCCGCAAAAGGGCATCCGGCTCGACGAAACGGGCGTGCACACCTCTGAAAAATGCACGGCCTGCGGCGCGTGCACCGCGGCCTGCCCGACGCAGGCGCTGGAGATGAAGGGCACGGACTATACGGTCGACGCGCTGCTTTGCACGCTGATGAAAGACAGGGCCTACTGGGGCGCCGACGGCGGCGTGACCCTTTCCGGCGGCGAAGTGACGCTGCAATGGAAAGAGGCGCTTTCCCTGCTCGAAAAGCTCAAAGCGGCCGGCGTGAACACCGCGGTCGACACCTGCGGCTTCACCCAATGGGAAACGCTCGAATCGCTTTTGCCGGTCACGGATATCTTTCTCTACGACCTCAAGCTGTTCGACGACGACGCGCACAAACGCTTCACCGGGCAGAGCAACGCCCTGATCCTCGATAACTTTGAAAAGCTGACCGCTGCGTGCAAAGAAACAGGCAAACGCATCTGGGTGCGCACGCCGGTCATTCCCGGCGCGACCGACACGGACGACAACATCCGCAATCTTGCCGCAATCGTCCGCGACCGCGTGGAAAAATGGGAGCTTTGCGCGTTCAACAATCTCTGCCGCGACAAGTATGAGCGGCTCGGAGAAACGTGGGCGTTCCAAGACGCGAAGCTGATGACGAAAGCGCGCATGGAAGCGCTGACCGCGCTGGCTGTCGAAAGCGGCGCGCCCTGCGCCGTCTGGAGCGGCAGCACCGCTCTGGAAGAAACCTAAAGGAGGAAACACGATGAACAAGGTCAATCCCAAGGATATGAAGGATTTTGATAACCCCTATAAAATCGCGCTCATCGCCATGAAGGACGGGCCGGACGATCTGCACATGTGTCTCGTGTCGTCCCTGTGCAACAAGGGCGAGGACAAGATGATGTTCGGCGAATTCGTCCGCGGCATCAGCAAAAAGCTGATCTATGACAACCCGAAGACCGGCTTTCTGATCATGTCGGTCAGCCGCGAGTTCTGGACAGGCTCGATGGACTTCACCCACTTCGTCACCGAGGGCGAAGACTATGTCCGGATGAACGAATACCCGCTGTTCCGCTTCAACACCTACTTCGGCGTGTCGGAAGTCCACTACGCTGACCTGCATGATATTTCGGAGCGCAGGGCGCTGAATATGCCGGGCGTAATCGCCAACGCGCTGCGCGTGATGGCGTTCAAGGGCGCCAACGCGGGAGATAAAAGCAAGCAGGTGCTGCGCCCGTGGGCAAAGAAGTTTCTGTCCGGTCTCATCACGCTGAAATTCATCGCCTATATCGGCGAAGACGGCTACCCGAAGATCGTGCCGATCATTCAGGCGCAGACCGCGTCGTCGAGCCGCCTGGTCTTCACGAGAGCGCCGTACAGCGCCTTGCTGTCCGATCTCAAAGAGGGCGCGCGCGTCAACGTCTACGGCATGAGCCTCGACATGGAGGTCGTGCTCGTCAAGGGCAACTACCACAAGGGCAAATGCGGCCTCGGTTATGTCGAGATCGACAAGGTCTACAACTGCGCGCCGCCGAAGCCCGGCTATGTATATCCCGACATTCACAACGAAGCCGTGGACTTCTCCGACGAGCCGCTGGCCGAAGCGAGCGTCTAAAACAGGGGAGTTATACTATAATAATACACTTCCGCCCTTGCGCCGCAAACTTTTTTCAAAAACCCCTTGCTTTTTTAGAACGGCGGTGCTATAATACCATGGATCACGCACGGAAGGGGTCAGTCTGCCCTGTTCGCGGCGAAAGCCGTGCGGCAGGCCCTTGCCTTTCCGGTGGTTAAAAAACATTTTTTTAGGAGGATATAACTATGGCAGTTGTATCAATGAAGCAGCTTCTTGAAGCCGGTGT
>CAMZEG010000194.1 GCA_947305635.1 uncultured Clostridia bacterium | reverse complement strand
TGTAATCGCTTCCCTTCATCGTTTCTCCTGCTTTCATTATAACGAACAATTTGAAAAATGCAATTATTTTTTCTGATTTTTTTACGCGCGGAATTGACTTTCCTCCTTTTCAATATATAATAAAAGCAGAAGACTCTTTCCGGAGGTGATCCGATGGCGGATTCCCTGTTGTGCCGACCCGATGCGTTCTCCCCTTGTCTGCGCTTTTGCGTGTGCTCCGATCTGCATATCAAAGAGGCAGGCGACGCACACGTGCAGCGGCTGCGGCAGCTGATGCAAACAACCTATCGTATCGCCGCGGCGGACCCTTTGTATCAGCGGCTCGATCTGTTTTTGTTTGCCGGCGATCTGACCGACCACGGCAGACCGGCGCAGTTCCATGCGTTTTGGGACACCGTGCAAAGCGAACTGCAGCCGGACACAAAGGTGCTCGCCTGCATTCCGCGCTATCACGACAACTGGGAGTTCGGCAAGGGCGGCAAAAAAACCGGACTCTCCCATTTTCGCACGATCACCGGTCTTACGACCGACACCCATCTGCGCGTCGGTCCGTTCCATTTCATTGCCGTGTCGACCAGTGAAAAGGACTGCTACTACGACAGGAAACAAAAGCGGTGGCTGAAACGAGCGCTGCAAGAAGCTGCAAAAGAATCGCCCGGCGCACCGGTCTTTTTCATGCAGCACGAGCATGTGCGGAACACCGTTTACGGCAGCAGCTCGTTTGACGGCTGGGGACTGACTTCGTTCAGCCGCATCTTCCGGAAATATCCGAACCTTGTGCATTTTTCGGGACATTCCCATTATCCGCTCAACGATCCGCGCTCGATCTTTCAGCAAAATTTTACCGCCGTCGGCACCGGCGCGCTGAGCTACGCGGAATTCACCGTCGGTTCCCGGCGCACCGTGCACCCGCCCGCGTGCGAAACGATTTCACAGGGCTGGATTGTGGAGGCGGACAAAGAAAACACCGTTGTGCTGCGCGGCTATGACTTTTTATCGGGAACACTGCTTTGCACCTACGTGCTGCGTTTTCCGGCGGATAACCAAGCGTTTCCGTTTACACCCGCGCGGCAAAAAGCGCGCTCGGCGCCGCCGCAGTTTCCTTTGGACGCCGCGCTGCAAACGGAAGCAGCCGACAGCGGCTGCCGGCTCACGTTCCCTGCTGCGCAAAGCGCCGACCCGTTTCCGGTGTTCCGCTACGTTGCCGAGGGCTATGACAAAAACGGCAACCGTCTTTGCAGCGCAGACGTGCTGCACGAATACTGGTTCAAACACGACAAACCGACCTACACGATTCCGCTGCCGGACACACCCGGCATGACAGCCGTTGCCGTGCGCGCCGAAAACGCCTACGGCATGGCGTCGTCCCCGCTGAAAACAAACCTTTGATCTGACAAAAGGAGGCATCTTCCATGGCGTCCCTGAAAGAGAAAATCCTGGCGATCAAAAACAATCCGTCGTTTACCGTGAAGGAACAGCTCGGCTATTCCGGCGGTATCTTCGGCAACACCATGGGGCAGGACTGCGTCTATACCTACTCCAGCAAATTCAACCGCGACTTTCAGATGATCGACGCGGGCAAGCTGACACTGCTGGAAACCGTATCGGCGATTTTTTCCTTCCTCATCCCGCCCATCGCCGGTCCGATCCTTGACCGACCGACCCTGCCAGGCAAGCGCAGCACCGCCAAAACGATTCTGCGCTATACGCCCATTCCGTTCGCGCTGACAAGCCTGCTGCTGTTTGTTGTGCCGTCGGGCAGTCCGCTGATGAACCTGATCTGGGCGTTCGTCTTCACCATCGCGTTTGAAACCGTCGACGCCTTTTTCGATATGGCAATGTCGACCATTTCGCTGCGCATGACAACCAACGCGAAGGACCGCAAAAACTTCTATACCATCGCTTCCCTCGCGGGGTCGCTGGGCTCCATGCTGCCCGGCTGGCTGCTGCCGATTGTGGTGGAAAAGTTTTCCGACATCAACCAGCAGAAGTGGGCGCACTTCTTCGTTGCACTGTTCTTCTGTCTGCTCGGCGTGTCGGTGATGCACGCGCCGTATTTCACGCTGAACGAAAAGGTGAACGTTACACCGAAGGAAGGCGAAGAGAAGGTAACGTGGAACCGCAAGAAGATCTCTGCGATTCTGCACAACAAGCCGTTCATGATCACCATGCTCGCGTCGGTCTTTGAAACGATTCGCAAGGTCACCTATGATCTGCTGCCCGACCTGTATCGCGAAACGTTCGACAACTACGGCATGAAGGCGTTTATCGACATGATCAGCGGCTCGCTGTCGTATGTCGGTCTGTTCCTGGTGCCGATCATCGGCGCACGCGTTTCCGGACGCACGATGCTGGTCGGCGGTCACCTGTATTCCACCGCGTTTTATACCGCCATCGCCCTGTTCGGCGCAAAGTTCGATCTGACCCGCGTGCGTAAGTGGCGCTATCTCATCGGTGTTCTGATCGGTCTTTCGGGTATGCCGAACTCCGGAATGGACGCGGCGCGCAAGATCATCGTTGCCGACTCCACGGACTATATGGAATGGTACAGCGAAAAGCATCTCGGCGAAGCCATCCGGTCCGACGGCATGCTCGTTGCGGCGCAAAGCATTGTCGCTCAGCTGAACAAGCTGATCCGCGTCAATATCAAAAACCTGTCGCTGATGGCGATCGGTTATCAGAGCGGCAAAAAAGACGCCGCCGGCAACACGATCAAGGTGGTGCAGTCGAACGCCACGCTCAAGGGCATCTACTTTGTGGTTGCGCTGTGCGGCGCCCTCGGCAACTTCCTGCCGGCGGTCATGTATTCGCTGGACCGCTTCACCGGCAGACGCAGAGACGATATTCTTGCGGAGCTGGATGAGATGCGGAAATACAGAGCCTTTGCGGAAGAGGCGGAATCGGTAGGTGCATCTGTATGAGACTTCCCAATATCTACGGGTACGGCACCCTGTTCGCCTACAGCGGACTTGCCGGAGACAACGACTATGGCGCCGCCGACTTCGTCGCCGTGACAATGCCGCAGCCGCTGACGCTGCGGTTTGACGCCGCGGATCCGGTTACGCTGCATCTGCCGGTGGACAGCACAAAGATGGACTTTGTTTTGTCCGACGTTTTGCAATGCCGGCAGGCGCTGGTTGTGTTTGCAGATAAAAACA
>CAMZEG010000193.1 GCA_947305635.1 uncultured Clostridia bacterium | reverse complement strand
TCGCGAAGACCGAGCACAACGAGGTCGCGCCCGCGCAGCACGAGCTGGCGCCGATCTATTCCACGACGAACATCGCCGCGGACCACAACCAGCTGACGATGGAGATGATGCAGAAGATCGCGCTGCGGCACGGTCTGGTGTGTCTGCTGCATGAAAAGCCGTTTGCCGGCGTCAACGGCAGCGGCAAGCACAACAACTGGTCGATCGCGACCGACACCGGCGTCAACCTCCTTTCCCCCGGCGAAACGCCCTATGAAAACGCGCAGTTCTTGCTGTTCCTTTGCGCGGTGATCAAGGCCGTCGACGACTATCAGGATCTGCTGCGGATCGCCGTCGCGACCGCGGGCAACGACCACCGGCTCGGCGCGAACGAGGCGCCGCCCGCCGTCGTGTCGATCTTTTTGGGCGACGAGCTGACCGCGATTCTGGAAGCGATTGAAAAGGACGAACCCTATCAGGGCACCGAAAAGCAGGTGCTCAAGCTCGGCGTCCACGCGCTGCCGAAATTCAAAAAGGACGCGACCGACCGCAACCGGACGTCCCCGTTCGCCTTTACGGGCAACAAGTTCGAGTTCCGGATGCTCGGCTCCTCCAACAGCATCTCCTGCACGAACATCATGCTCAACGCCGCCGTGGCGGAAAGCCTGAAGATCTATGCCGACCGGCTGGAGCAGGCCGAAGACTTTGAATCGACGCTGCACGAGATGATCCGCAAGACGATCAAGGACCACAAGCGCATCCTCTTCAACGGCAACGGCTACGACGACGCATGGATCAAGGAAGCGACAGAAGAGCGCGGCCTTTGCAACCTGCGCACGACGCCCGACGCGATCCCGCACCTGCTCGACAAGAAGAACATGGATATGCTGATTTCCAACAAGGTCTTCACCGAAGCGGAGCTGCGCTCGCGCCACGAGATCACGCTGGAAAACTACTGCAAGGCCGTATTGATCGAAGCGACGACCATGGCGGACATGGCGCGCCGGGAGATCCTGCCCGCCGTCAGCGGCTACTGCGGCAAACTGGCGGCAGCCGCCGCGGCCAAGAAAGCGGTCCTGCCGAGCGTCGCGTGCGCCTATGAAAGCGAAACGCTCGACACGCTCAGCGCGCTGACCGACAGCATCGCCGCGCGCACCGCCGCGCTGGAAGAAGTGACGGCAAAGGTGAAGGCGATCGAAGACGTGGAGACACAGGGCTACGCCATCCGCGACGAGCTGCTGTGCGCCATGGACGCGCTGCGCGAAAGCTGCGACAAGGCCGAAACCCTGACGGCGAAAGAGGACTGGCCGTTCCCGACCTACGGCGACCTGCTGTTCGGGGTATAACAATTTGACGGTAACCGCCGGCGGAGCATTCTCCTCTCTCTACGGGTCTGACTTCCCCGACGTAACGCTCTGTCGGCGGTTATTTTCGGAAAGGAAACGCTATGTTATCTGACTCTATTCTGCAAACCGTACAGGAAGCGGCCGGGTCGCAGATTTTTGCCGTCTGGTTTCTGATCGGCGCGGCACTCGTCTTCTGGATGCAGGCGGGCTTCGCGATGGTCGAGGCGGGTTTTACCCGCGCCAAGAACACCGGCAACATCATCATGAAGAACCTGATGGACTTCTGCATCGGCACGGTCGTGTTCATCGTAATCGGCTTCGGCCTGCTGATGGGCGAAGACCTTGTCGGCTTCATCGGAAAGCCCGGCTTCGACCTCTTTACGGCGTACGAAAGCTTCGACTTCTCCTCGTTCGTCTTCAACCTCGTCTTCTGCGCGACGACGGCGACGATCGTCTCCGGCGCGATGGCGGAACGCACGAAGTTCCTCTCCTACTGTATCTATTCCGGCGTGATCTCGGCGCTGATCTATCCGATCGAAGCGCACTGGATCTGGGGCGGCGGCTGGCTGAGCCAGCTCGGCTTCCACGACTTCGCCGGTTCCTGCGCGATCCATATGGTCGGCGGCATCTCCGCCCTCATCGGCGCGAAGATCCTCGGTCCGCGTATCGGCAAATTCAAATACGATACCGGCGGCAAGGTCACAAAGGTCAACGCCTTCCCCGGACACAATATCGCGCTCGGCGCGCTCGGCGTGTTCATTCTCTGGCTCGGCTGGTACGGCTTCAACGGCGCCGCGGCGACCTCGGTGGACCAGCTCGGTTCCATCTTTCTGACAACAACGGTAGCGCCCGCGGTAGCGACCGTAGTCTGCATGATCTTCACCTGGGTCAAATACGGCAAGCCCGACGTTTCGATGTGTCTGAACGCTTCGCTGGCGGGTCTGGTGGCGATCACCGCACCCTGCGACGTGACGGACGCGGCAGGTGCGATCTGTATCGGCGCGGTCGCGGGTCTGCTGGTCGTCTTCGGCGTCTGGCTGCTCGACCACAAGCTGCGCGTTGACGACCCGGTCGGCGCAGTCGCGGTCCACTGCCTGAACGGCATCTGGGGCACGCTTTCGGTCGGCCTGTTCGCCACAAGCAAGGCCCCCGGCTACGCGATTGCCGACAGCGCAGGCAACACCCTGACGGGTCTGTTCTACGGCGGCGGTTTCAAGCTGATGTCTCTGCAACTGCTCGGCTTTGCATCGGTCGCCGCGTGGACGGCAATTACGATTACACTGACGTTCCTGTTGATCAAGAAGGTCGTCGGTCTGCGCGCCTCGCGCGAAGAGGAGCTGATCGGTCTCGACAAAACGGAGCACGGTCTGCCGTCCGCCTACGCGGGCTTCTCGATGCTCCCTGAAGCGATCGACGAAGACAGCGCGCCCGTCATCGTCAGCGGCGACGTTCCCGTCGCGGAAGCCGTCCCGATCAAAAAGGTCCCGACCTTCGAAGAAGGCGTACCGAAATTCACTAAAGTCGAGATCGTCTGCAAAGAGGCGAAGCTCGAAGCGCTCAAGAACGCCATGCTGCAGATCGGCATCACCGGCATGACCGTCTCGCACGTGCTCGGCTGCGGCGTCCAGAAGGGCAAGCCCGAATACTACCGCGGCGTTCAGCTCGAAGCGACGCTGCTGCCGAAGGTGCAGGTCGATATCGTCGTTTCCAAGGTGCCGGTGCGCTCCGTGATTGAAACGGCGAAGAAGGTGCTTTACACCGGTCATATCGGCGACGGCAAGATCTTTGTCTACGACGTCGAAAACGTCGTCAAGGTCCGCACGGGCGAAGAGGGCTATGA
>CAMZEG010000192.1 GCA_947305635.1 uncultured Clostridia bacterium | reverse complement strand
AGCTTTGGGAGACCACGATGGACCCCGAACACCGCACCATGCTGCGCGTGACGCTCGACGACGCCGTACAGGCGGACGAGACGTTCTCCATTCTGATGGGCGACAAGGTGGAGCCGCGCCGCGAGTTTATTGAAAAGAACGCGAAATACGTGCAGAACCTGGATATTTAAGCTTGGTTAAAGCAGGGTGATTACAATGGACAACACTTTGAACTATGAAAATCAAACGATTATCGACGTTGACCTCAACAAGGAGATGCGCTCGTCGTTTCTGAGCTACTCCATGTCGGTTATCACGTCGCGCGCGCTGCCCGACGTCCGTGACGGTCTGAAGCCCGTGCACCGCCGCATCCTTTACACGATGCACGAAAACGGCCTGTACCCCGACAAGCCCTACCGCAAGTGCGCCGACACGGTCGGTTCCGTGCTCGGCCGCTACCATCCGCACGGCGACGCGTCGGTCTATGACGCGATGGTGCGTCTGGCGCAGACGTTTTCGACCCGCTATCTGCTGGTCGACGGCCACGGCAACTTCGGCTCTGTCGACGGCGACCCCCCGGCCGCCTACCGTTATACCGAGTCGCGCATGAGCAAGATCTCGATGGAGATGCTCACCGACATCGACAAGGAAACGGTCGATTTCATCCCGAACTACGACGACCGTCTCAAGGAACCGACGGTGCTCCCCTCCCGGTTCCCGAATATCCTTGTCAACGGTTCCACGGGTATCGCCGTCGGTATGGCGACGAACATTCCGCCGCATAATATGGGCGAAGTGATCGACGGCATGTGCTATCTGATCGACCATCCCGACGCGGGGCTGGAAGAGCTGATGGAATATATCAAGGGACCGGACTTCCCGACCGCCGGCATCATCATGGGCAAAGCGGGCATCCGCGCCGCCTACGGCACCGGCCGCGCGAAGATCACCGTCCGCGCCCGCGCCGAGATCGTGGAGGGCAAGAACGGCAGATATCAGATCGTCGTTTCCGAACTCCCCTATCAGGTCAACAAGCGCCGGCTGATCGAATCGATCGCCGATCTTGTCAAGGACAAGCGCGTCGACGGCATCGCCGATATCAACGACTATTCCAACCGCGAGGGCATGAACCTCGTGATCGACCTCAAAAAGGACGCGAACCCGCAGGTCGTGCTCAACTCGCTGTATTCCATGACGCAGCTGCAGATCACCTACGGCATTATCATGCTGGCGCTCGTGGACGGCGTGCCGCGCATTCTGACGCTCAAGCAGATCCTCGAAGAGTATATCCACTTCCAGGAGAAGGTCATCGAGCGCCGCACGCGCTTCGAGCTGCGCAAAGCGATGGAGCGCGAGCACATCCTCGAAGGTCTCAAGACCGCGCTCGACTATATCGACGAGATCATCGCGCTGCTGCGCAAGGCGAAGGACCAGAACGAGGGTAAGCAGCAACTGATGGAGCGTTTCAGCCTCGACGAGATTCAGGCGGACGCCATCGTCAAGATGCGTCTTGGCCAGCTGACCGGCCTCGAGCGGATCAAGATTGAGGAGGAACTCAAGTCGATCCGCGCGAAGATCGCGGAATACAACGAGATCCTCGCATCCGAAACGCGCGTGCTCGAGATCGTCAAGGACGAAGCGATGGCGCTGCGCGGCAAGTTCGCCGACGAAAGACTGACCGAGATCGCGAACGTCAGCGGCGAAGTGGACGTCGAAGATCTGATCCCCGAAGAGGAATGCATGTACACGCTGACCACCTTCGGCTATATCAAGCGCATGCCCGCGGCGGAATATTCGCTGCAGAAGAAGGGCGGCCGCGGCGTCAAGGGCATGAACCGGCGCGAAGAGGATATCGTCCAGACGATGTTCTCCTGCTCGAGCCACGACTATATCATGTTTTTTACGAACTACGGGCGCACCTACCGGCTCAAAGGCTATGAGATCCCCGAGGGCAGCCGCCAGAGCAAGGGCATGAACGTGGTCAATCTCCTGCCGCTGGAAGCGGGCGAAAAGATCAGCGCCATGATCCGCGTGCCGGAGTTCGGCGAAGATAAGTACTACCTTTGCATGGTCACGCGCAAGGGCGTCATCAAGCGCACACGGCTCGACGAATACAAAAACATCCGTAAGGTCGGCATCATCGCGATCAATCTCGATGAGGGCGACGAGCTGGACTTTGTCAAGCTGACTGACGGCGACGACGATATCTTTGTCGCGACCCGCAACGGCTACGGCATCCGCTTCCACGAAAGCGACGCCCGCGCCATCGGCCGGACCGCCCGCGGCGTGCGCGCGATCGAGCTGCGCGGCGACGACGACTGCGTGATCGGCATGTGCGTGTTCGGCAAGGAAACGCCCGAGGACGCGATGATCCTGACGGTCTCCGAGACCGGCATCGGCCGGCGCAGTCCCCTTTCGGAATACCGCCGGCAGACCCGCGCGGGCAAGGGCTCGTTCAACTATAAGACAGACAAATACGGCAAGGTCGCTTCCGTCTCCCTTGTCACGGACGGCGACGACGTGATTCTGATCTCCTCCGCCGGTATCGTGATCCGGATCAGCGCCGAGACCGTCAACGTCTCCTCACGGACGTCCCGCGGCGTCAACGTGATGCGCGTGGGCGACGATGAGACCGTCGTTTCCGCGGCGCCGATCGCGCATGAGCCGGAGGACGACAAGGATCTGACGGAATCGGACGCCGAAGCGGACGAAACGGAAGACGAAGAAATCTGAGTTTGGTCGGGAAGATAAAAAGAAAGAAAGAAGGGAACCGCTTGAACGAAGAAGCAGCAACGGAAAAAAAGGGCAACCCCATTTCCCGTTTCTTTTGGACAAACAAGCGCCGCAGAGCGAAAAACATCTATTTCATTCTGGCGGTGCTGGTCGTCGTGTTTGCGCTCGGGATCGGCTATGTCAACGCGAAGCTGAGCAAGATCCAGTATGAGGATCCGGGCCAGCAGACGCCCGATTCCATGTTCTCGGACGAGATCTATGAAGAGGAAGAGATCGATATCATCAATTCGATCAACAGCGCTGGTTCACTGAACAGCTATCTCTATGAATGGGCGAACAACGGCGGCACCCCCTATTCCAGCAAAAACGTGATCAACGTGCTGCTGATCGGACTGGATTCCGCGGACGCGCTTGAAAACGGCGGCCGCAGCGATACGCTGATTCTGCTTTCGCTCAACAAAAAGACGA
>CAMZEG010000191.1 GCA_947305635.1 uncultured Clostridia bacterium | reverse complement strand
GCGCCGCGGATGCCGAACCCGCGCTCCGTGAAGTTGAGCCCGTTGCGGCAGACGCGGCCGATGCCGTCGGTTTTCATCCATTTGATGAGAGACGTGTCAACGCCGCCCTGCAGAATGAAGTCCTCCATCAGATAGCCGATCTCGTTTTCGGCAAAGGCGGTGATGACGGCGGTCTTGAGGCCGAAGCAGCGGCGCAGACCGCGCACGACGTTGTATTCTCCGCCGCCCTCCCACGCGCGAAAGGAGCGGGCGGTGCGGATGCGGCCCTCGCCGGGGTCCAGCCGCAGCATGACTTCGCCAAGCGACACGGCGTCGAAGGCGGCGTTTTGTTTCAGGTTGAGATTCATGAGTTACCTCCGAGTGTATTCTAATTCGGAATTCGGAATGCGGAATTCGGAATTGTGGTCGAGGGGCAGATTGCGACCGATCTGCTGCCGCAAGATGGTAGGTTGTATTCGCTCATCCGAATGCATTCCTACACACTGCTCCCGTCAGTCTAATGTCTGGTTTTTGTAATCTAATATCAAATCAGGCGCATCGCCGCAGGCGGCGCCCCTCAATTCCGAATTGCTTTCGCCAACTCCACCGCTTCCCGTGTCAGACGCTCGATCTCGTCGAAACGGCCGGCTTTGATCAGATCTCCCTTAACCATCCAGCTGCCGCCGCAGCAAAGGATCTTGTCGCAGGAAAGGTAGCTTGCGAGGTTCTTCGGGCCGATGCCGCCGGTGGGCATGAACTTGACGCCGACATAGGCCGCGCACAGCGCCTTGATCGTCGCCACGCCGCCGCACTGCTCGGCGGGGAAGAACTTGAGATTCCGCAGGCCGCGCTTGACGCCCCACGCCACCTCCGACGCGGTGGTGCAGCCGGGAAAGATCGGGATGTCCTTTTCGATGCAGTAGTCGACGATCTCCGGGTCGAAGCCGGGACAGACGATGAACTGCGCGCCGGCTTTCACCGCACGATCGACCTGTTCGGTTGTCAGGACGGTGCCCGCGCCGACGAGCATGTCGGGGCAGTGCTCCGTGATCAGGCGGATGGATTTTTCCGCCGCGTCGGTGCGGAAGGTGATCTCCGCGACGGGCAGGCCGCCTTTCAAAAGCGCCTCGGCCACGGGCAGCGCCTCGGCGGGGTCGTTCAGCACAACGACGGGGACGACGCCGTAAGCGGCGATGGTTGCGGCAATATCTTTCATAAAGAATACTCCTTCTGTTTGTCTGAAGTCATTCTATTTATAATACAAATTAAAAAAATAGTCAAGCTCTTTTCAAAACGAAAAAACTGTGCTAAAATGAAAAAAACTGTGTAAAGTGTGGGGTGTACGATGAAAACGCTCAGCCTTTCCGGCGCGTGGACGCTGCGGCGCGACGACGGCGCGACTTTCCCCGCCGTTTTGCCGGGCACCGATTTCGGCGCGCTGATGGCCGCCGGGGAGATCCCGAACCCGCTGACGAGCGGCGTCGAGGCGGAAGCGCTCGCGACCGCGGCGCACGACTATACCTTTTTGCGTTCCTTTACGCTGGACGAGGATGCGCTCGCGTTCGCCCATGTGCATTTTTCCTGCGATGTGATCGACACGCTCTGCACCTGCGTCATCAATGGGGAGACGGCGTTCCAATCGAAAAGCGCCTTTGTGCCCGTCGACGTCGACGTCAAGTCCCTGCTGCACGTCGGAGAGAATACGATTGAGCTGCGCTTTTCGTCGCCGTCCGAATACATCATCCGCCGCTATAAGGAAGAGCCGCTGATGCCGAACCCCAACGGCGTCAACGGAATCTGCCATATCCGCAAGCCCGGCTGCCATTTCGGCTGGGACTGGGGGCCGTGCGTGCCCTACTGCGGTGCGCTGACCGACGTGACGCTGCAGTGCTTCGACAGCCGGATCGAAGAGATCACCATTCGGCAGGAGACGACGAAAAAGCACGCGACAGTCCGGGCCGCGGCGAAAAACGCCGACCGCATCCGTCTGTTCACGCCCGAGGGCGTCGAGGTGGAAGGGGAGAACGGCGTCTTCTTCGTCGAGCATCCCGCGCTTTGGTACACCTACGAAATGAACGGGCTGGACATCCAGCCGCTGTATACCGTCGTCTTTGAACGCGAGGACGAGCGGATCGAAAAAAAGATCGGTCTGCGCTCGCTGGTGCTCGACCGTGAAAAGGACGAATACGGCGAACAGTTCCGCTTTCTGCTCAACGGCGAGCCGATCTTTTGCAAGGGCGCAAACCTGATCCCGTTTTCCGCGCTGTTTGAAGACAGCGACAACGGGACGGTCGACCGCTACCTTCAGCTTGCGCGGCGCGCCAACTTCAACATGCTGCGCGTCTGGGGCGGCGGCGAGTACGCGAGCGAACACCTCTTGAACCGCTGCGACGAGATGGGCATTCTCATCTGGCAGGACTTCTGCTTCGCGTGTCAGCTCTATCCGTTCTATGACGAAGCGTTCACCGCGCTCGTGATGGACGAAGTGCGCGCGCAGGTTGCGCGGATGCAGACGCACCCTTCTCTCGCGCTCTGGTGCGGCAACAACGAAGCGGAGATGACCTACGGCTTTCTGCCGAAATCGCATAAGCTGATCAAGGCGTACATCTCGTTCTTCTACGGGACGCTGCGCGACTATCTTTCGGAAAACACCGCCGTGCCGTATATCCCGTCCTCTCCCTGCGGCAGCGCGCCGTTCAAGGGGACGGCCGACGACAACACGGGCGACACCCACCTCTGGAGCGTCTGGCACGGACTCAAAAAGCTCAGCTTCTACGCGACCCGCGACACGCGCTTCCTTTCGGAATTCGGGCTGGAATCGCTGCCGTCGATGGCTTCGATCCGCACCTTTGCCGGGCCGGAGGACGATTCCCTGGATTCCAAACCGTTCATGCACCACCAGAAGTGCGTCGGCGGCAACCGCAAAATGCAGTTCTATCTGACGGAGCTGTTCGATTACCCGGAGCATTTTCAGGACCTGCCCGCGCTGACGGGCCTTGTACAGGACGAATGCATCAAAAACGCGGCTTCCCATTTCCGCCGCCAGAAGGGCCGCAGCAACGGCTGTCTCGTGTGGCAGTTCAACGACGTGTGGCACTGTCCGAGCTGGTCGATGGTCGACTTCACGGGCATGCCGAAGGCGGCGCAGTACCGCGCGCGCGACTACTTTGCGCCCGTCGGCGTCACAGTCCACCACGAAAAAGGCAAGGTGATTCTGGACGCGCACAACGACACGCTGCAAACGCAGACGTTCGACG
>CAMZEG010000190.1 GCA_947305635.1 uncultured Clostridia bacterium | reverse complement strand
ATCCTCTGCGGCGAAAAGATCGACATCGTGCCGTTCAGCGAGGACCCCGCGGCCTATATCTCCGCCGCGCTCGCGCCGGCGCAGGTGCTCGCCGTTGAAACCGACGCCGAGGGCGCGCGCGCCTGCCGCGTCATCGTCCCCGACAACCAGCTCTCGCTCGCAATCGGCAACAAGGGCCAGAACGTCCGCCTTGCCGCGAAGCTGACAGGCTGGAAGATCGACATCAAGGCGCAGTCCGCAATGCAGGGCGCGCAGAACTAAAAGGAGAAGCCGCGATGCACACGAGAAAAGAACCGAAACGCAAATGCATGGGCTGCAATGAGATGTTTTCGAAGAAAGAGCTTGTGCGCGTTGTGAAGACCAAGATCGCCGACGATCCGGAAACCTACGAGATTTCGCTCGATCTGACCGGCAAAAAAGCCGGCCGCGGCGCCTACGTCTGCAAAAAGGCGGAATGCCTGCAGAAGGCGCGCAAGGCGAAACGGCTTGAGCGGGCGCTCGAGTGCAGCATCCCGGACGCGGTCTACGAAAGAATGGAACAGGAGATGCGGGCCGATGAGTGAACAAAAGGCGCTCTCGCTGCTGGGCATCGCGCGCCGGGCGGGACGACTTTCGCTCGGACATGACGCCGCCGAGGAGGCGATCGTCAAAAACCGCGCGTGTCTGTGCCTGTGCTGTGCGGACGCTTCCGAACGGCTGCAGCGGGAGATGCGGCACGCCTGCTCCTTTGCGCATAAATCCATCCCCTATCGCACGACGACGATTCCGATGGCGCTGCTTTCGCAGGCGATCGGGAGCAGGGCGGCCGTGATCACGGTCGACGACGCGGGCTTTGCCGCGCGGATTGAAACCCTGCTCGATGAGATCCGGAACACAGGAAAGGAATGATACTATGCCGAGAGACAAATATAAGGTGCACGAGGTCGCGAAGGACTTCGGCACAAACAGCAAGAAGATTATTGAGCTGCTGGCGCAGTTCAGCGATATCGAGCGCAAGCACACCACCGTGCTCGAGGACGCGGAGCTGAACTATCTGTTCGATTCGATTACGCAGTCCAACGAGGTCGCCTCGTTCGACGCGTATTTCGCCGCGGGCGTACAGCAGCAGGAGCCCCCCGCCGCCGAAGACGCGGCGCAGGAGGCGCCGAAGAAGGCGACGCCGGTTTCGGGCAGAAAGACCGAGCCGAAGGCGGAGGAACCCGAACAGGCGGCGAAAGACGAAAAGGCCGCGCCCAAGAAGGCGGCAGCCAAACCCGCGCAGGGCCAGAAGGCCGCGCCGGCCGCAAAGCCCGTGCAGCCCGCCCCGCAGCCGCCGAAGAAGAAGGAAAAAGACAAGAACAAGCCGCTGCAGGCGCGCACCAAGGGCGAAGTCAAGCGTGTGGATACCCGCCAGAGCAACGTCGATCTCGACAAGTACAACGAGCGCTATGAAGAGATCGCGCCGGCGAACCGCATGAACAGCGACAACGCGCAGCGCAAGCAGAAGCTCAAGCAAAAGAGCCAGCAGTACCGCAAGCAGGGCGGGAACCGCTCCGCCAAGCGCGAGACCGAGGCCGAACGCCTCAAGCGGATCGCCGAAGAGCGCGCGAAGCGTCAGATCACGATCAAGGTGCCCGACGAAATCACCGTCGGCGAACTGGCCGCGATGCTGAAAATGACGGCCGCCGAGGTCATCAAAAAGCTGTTCACGCTCGGCGTGATGGCGACGGTCAACGAAGTGATCGACTTCGACACCGCCGAAATCGTGGCGACCGAGCTTGGCGCGAAGGTCGAAAAGCAGGTCGTCGTGACGATCGAAGAGCAGATCATCGACGACAGCGAAGACAAGGAAGAGGATCTGCAGCGCCGCGACCCGGTCGTGGTGGTCATGGGCCACGTCGACCACGGCAAGACGTCGATCCTCGACGCGATCCGCAACACCGCCGTGACCGAGACCGAAGCGGGCGGCATCACCCAGCACATCGGCGCCTACCGCGTCGAGATCAACGGGCAGATGATCACCTTCCTCGACACCCCGGGCCACGCGGCGTTTACCTCGATGCGCGCGCGCGGCGCGATGGCGACCGACATCGCCGTGCTGGTCGTCGCCGCGGACGACGGCATCATGCCGCAGACGGTCGAGGCGATCAACCACGCGAAAGCGGCAGGCGTCCAGATCATCGTGGCGATCAACAAAATGGACAAAGAGGGCGCGAACCCCGACCGGATCAAGCAGCAGCTGACCGAGTACAGCCTCGTGCCCGAAGAATGGGGCGGCGACACGATCTGCGTGCCGGTTTCCGCCAAAACCCAGATGGGTATCGATTCGCTCCTGGAATCCATCCTGCTCGTCGCCGAAATGGCCGAGCTGAAGGCCAACCCGAACCGCGCCGCCAAGGGCGTCGTGATCGAAGCGCGGCTGGATAAGGGCCGCGGTCCCATTGCCACGCTGCTCGTGCAGAATGGCACGCTGCGTCCCGGCGACATCATCGTCGCGGGCACCGCGGTCGGCCGTGTCCGCGTGATGGTCAACGAGCGCGGCCAGCGCATGAAGAGCGCCGGTCCGTCCGTCCCCGCGGAGGTCATGGGTCTTGCCGAAACGCCGAACGCCGGCGATTCCTTCGACGCCGTTTCCGACGAGCGTCTGGCGCGCGAACTCGTGGAGCAGCGCAAGCAGAAGGAAAAGGAAGACAAGTTCAACGCGCAGCATAAGGTCACGCTCGACAACCTGTTCTCCTCGCTGAAGGAGGGCGAAATGAAGGAACTCAACATCGTCGTCAAAGCCGACGTGCAGGGCTCCGTCGAAGCGGTCACCCAGAACCTGGAAAAGCTTTCCAACGAAGAAGTCCGCGTGAAGGTCATCCACGGCGGCGTGGGTGCGATCAACGATTCCGACGTCATGCTCGCCGGCGTGTCCAACGCAATCATCGTCGGCTTCAACGTCCGGCCCGATTCCAACGCGCAGGCGGCCGCCGAGCGAGACGGCGTCGAGATGCGCATGTACCGCGTGATCTACGACTGCATGGAAGAGATCGAAGCCGCCATGAAGGGCATGCTCGCGCCGAAGTTCCGCGAAGTGCCGCTCGGCAAGGTCGAGGTCCGCACGGTGATGAACCTGTCCTCCGCCGGCAAGATCGCGGGCAGCTACGTCCTTGAAGGCAAGGTCACCCGCAGCGCGCAGATCCGCGTGGTCCGCGACGGCATCGTGATCACCGAGGACGAGATCGCTTCGCTGCGCCGTTTCAAGGACGACGTCAAGGAAGTC
>CAMZEG010000189.1 GCA_947305635.1 uncultured Clostridia bacterium | reverse complement strand
GATCTTCGAATGCTGTCCCGAGCGCAAAAAGAAACTCTATCTGCGCGTCGGCAAGCAAAAGCTGCCGCTTAAACTGAAGGAATATCCCCACGAGATCTCGAAGAACTACTATTCGTTTTCGCCGAAGTGCCTGCGCTTCAAAGAGACCGTTGCGATCACCGACGAGATGTTCGACGAAAAGGGCAGACTGAAGATCTCGCTGCTGCTGCGCTTCGGCAAGGATAAGATCGTGCCCGCGCTCGGCTACGGACGGATGGTACCCAGCAAGCGGACGTTCAAGAAGGCGTATCAGATCATCGACGAGCGCTACTGCCTCGTCTGCGCCAAGCGGAAGATCCTGCTGCAAAAGCCGAAGCACCTCAAGCTGACGCATCTCTCGCGCGAGATGGGCGCGCTGTGGTATTTGCTCAAAAAGGGCGAATTCGCGTGGTTCCTGCTGCGTCTGCGTCTGCTGTTCCTCAGACGCAAATGGGCAAAGCTCGGCAAGATCTGGCTCGTCTCCGACCGCGCGGAAAACGCCGGCGACAACGGCGAAGTCTTCTTCAAATACCTCGTTTCCCATACGCCGAAGGGCGTTCGTCCGGTGTTCGCAATCAGCGAAAAGGCCGGCTGCGCCGCAAGGCTGCAAAGCGAAGGGGAGACCGTCTTCTTCGAAGACAAGCTGTACCCCTACTATTTCCTGCTCGCGGACAAGGTGATTTCCTCTTCCGCCAACGAGTTCACGATCAATCCCTTCGGCGTCGACGTGCGCTTTGTGCAGGATCTGTTCCGCTTCCGCTTCTACTATCTGCAGCACGGCGTCGCCTGCGCGGATCTGTCGATGTGGCTGAACAAATACAATAAGAATATCCGCCTGATCACCGCGGCGGGCAAGCGCGAACGCCAGGCGTTCCTCAAGGGGGCGTACTATTACGACAAGACCCAGGTCGCCCTGACTGGACAGGCGCGGTTCGACGAGCTGACCGACCACAAGGAAAAGCTGATTCTGATCCTCCCGACGTGGAGAAAGGCGATCAAGCAAAGCTACGACAAGAACACGACGAGCGTCTATTTCGCCGGGTTCAAGGACACGGAGTACTTCCAGTATTACAACAATCTGATCAACGACGAACGGCTGCTTGCCGCGATGCGCGAAAAGGGCTACAAGGGCCTGTTCTGTATCCACCCGATCCATATGAAGCAGGCGGTCGATTTCCAGTCGAACGACGTGTTCGCCGTCAATGAGGGCTATGTCAATTACAACGACGTCTTCGACCGCGCGGCGATGATGGTCACCGACTACTCCTCGGTGCTGTTCGACTTCGCCTATCTGCGCAAGCGCATCCTCTATACCCAGTTCGACAAAGAGGCGTTCTTTGAAGCGCAGACCTACGACGAGGGCTATTTCGATTACGACCGCGACGGCTTCGGCCCCGTCTGCAAAACCTATGACGAAACGGTGCAGGCGATCATTGACGCCGTGGAGGACGACTGCGCCGTGCAGCCGCTGTATCTCGAACGCATGGACGACTTCTTCGCGTTCAGCGACCAAAGCAACAGCGCGCGGATTTTGAAGGCGATCAAAAAGAAATAACAGAAAGGCGGTGACGGCGCGTGCTGGTCTATCTGCTGATTATTCTTGTGCTTTGCGCGTCGGGTCTCCGGGTCGCAAAGAAAAACGAATTCTTTTCCGATTATCTTTCCAAAGAACAGACGACCGCGATCAACGGTATTTTCGTGCTGCTGGTCTTCCTGTCCCACGCGATCACTTATATCGAGCTGAGCGGACCGCTGGACGACGCTTATCTGACGCTCAAGGGCTACCTGCGCCAGCTGATCGTCGCCTCCTTCCTGTTCTATTCCGGCTACGGGATGCTCGAATCCATTCAGAAGAAGGGCATGGCCTATGTGAAATCCATTCCCGGCAAGCGCTTTTCGAAGGTGCTGCTGCACATGGAGATCGCCGTGGCGCTGTTTTTGCTGACCGATCTTGCGATCGGCAAGCACTACGGGCTCAAAACGACGCTTCTGGCGTTCACATTCTGGGAGTCGATCGGCAACAGCAACTGGTACATCTTCGCGATCCTCTGGCTCTATCTGATCGTGTTCGTCAGCTTTCTTGTCTGCCGCGCGAACAAATATGTCGGGACGATTCTGACGACGGCGCTGTCTCTTGTCTATACATATCTGATGATCCGCGCCGGGAAGGACAGCTGGTGGTACAACACGGTGATCCTCTATGCCGCCGGTATGTGGTGGTCGCTGCTCAAGCCGCAGATCGACAGGTTCGTGATGAAAAACGACGTTGTGTGGTTTCTGACGGTCGGCGTTTTGTTTGTGCCGTATTTTATCTGCTACACCCGCCGCGACACCCATCTTGCGTGGTACTACCTCTGGGGCGTACTGTTTATGGCGCTGCTTGTGCTGCTGACGATGAAGGTGAAGTTCGGCAACGATATTCTCCAGTGGTTGTTCAGCGTCTATATCCTGCAGCGCATCCCGATGATGGTTTTCACAAAGCTCGGCATGACGGATCACCGCTACAGCTTCGTCACGCTCTCGTTTATCGCGACGCTCGTGCTCGCCGTGGTCTTTGACACGCTGCTCGAAAAGCTCGACGGCGCCATCTGGGGCAGGGGAAAAGCGCCGCTGCCCGCACCGGAAGGAAAGGTGGAATCCACATGAAAATCAGCGGCTTGCAAAAGCTGACGCTGCTCGACTACCCGGGCAAGGTCGCCTGTACGGTCTTTACGCCCGGCTGCAACCTGCGCTGCCCGTTTTGCCATAACGCCTCGCTCGTCTTCTCCTGCGCCGGCGAGATCGACGAAGAGACCGTCTTCGCGTTCCTCAAAAAGCGCACCGGCGTCCTCGACGGGATGTGCGTGACCGGGGGCGAGCCGCTGCTGCAAAAGGACATCGCGGACTTTTTGCGCAAGGTCAAGGCGCTCGGCTATCTTGTCAAGCTCGACACCAACGGCACCTTCCCCGACCGGCTGCAGCCGTTGTTGGAAGAAAAGCTCGTCGATTACGTTGCAATGGATATCAAGGCGTCGCCCGACAATTACGACAACGCCACGGGCGTTGTGACCGACCTTGAAAAAGTCCGCCGCTCGGTGGCGCTGCTCAAAGAGAGCGGCATGCCCCACGAGTTTCGCACGACGACCGTCAAGGGCATCCACACGGCACAGGATTTCGAAGCGATTGCTGGGTGGCTGGCGGGCGAAGAGCAGTTCTTCATCCAGCAGTACAAGGTGGCCGACGACATGATCGGCGAAGC
>CAMZEG010000188.1 GCA_947305635.1 uncultured Clostridia bacterium | reverse complement strand
CTAAAGCGAAGAGCTGATCCCGGTCTCGCTTGAAATATACTGCCATAAAACTATCTGCGCCGTCCCCGTGACGCGCAAAACCGTGCCGGAAATCCGCTGGCGCGACCATATCATGACCGAGCTTTGCTGCGCGCCGCGCAAGCTGCGGCTCCCGCCCGCGGGACTGCAGGTCGACCAGGACGGCGACAGCGTGACGATCCGCAGCGACGCCTTCGCCTACGGGGTGCATATTGAATCGGACGCCGTGCCGCTCGACAACGATTTTTCAATCATGCCGGGCGAAAGCCGCACGGTTCGGTTCGAGACCGCGCCGGCGCGTCTGCACATCACCTGCGTCAACAATATGGCGTTCTCCCGCCGCCCGCTCAAGCGGCTGCTGTTCCGGATAAAATACCGGCTCGAGCCGCGCAACCTTGTCACAGGCGTGTATTACGCAATCAAATAAAAAAGGGTTGCCCTTTCGGCAATCATACGGTATAATAGCAGCAGTACCACTGAGGGGGAAGCACTATGAAGCAATCCAAGATTACTCTTTCCAAAGATTACCGCATCGCCAAAGTCGACGACCGGATCTTCGGCTCGTTTATCGAGCATCTCGGCCGCGCGGTCTACGGCGGCATCTATGAGCCGGGGCACCCGGCGGCCGACGAAAACGGCTTTCGCCGCGACGTGATCGACCTGATCCGTCAGATCGACGTCCCCATCGTGCGTTACCCGGGCGGCAACTTTGTTTCCGGCTACCGCTGGGAGGACGGCGTGGGACCCGTCTCGGAGCGCCCGCGCCGGCTGGAGCTCGCATGGGCGACGACCGAGCCGAACACGTTCGGCACCAACGAGTTCATGCGCTGGTGCAAGGCGGCGAACACGAAGCCGATGATGGCGGTCAATCTCGGGACCCGCGGCGCGGACGACGCGCGCAACCTCGTGGAATACTGCAACCACCCCGGCGGCACCTATTACAGCGACCTGCGCCGCAGCCACGGCGCCGAACAGCCCCACGACATCAAGCTCTGGTGCCTCGGCAACGAGATGGACGGCGACTGGCAGATGGGCCACAAAACCGCGCCGGAATACGGCCGCGCGGCGAACGAGGCGGCCAAGCTGATGAAATGGGTCGACCCGTCGATCGAGCTTGTGCTGTGCGGCTCCTCCAACAGCGGGATGCGCACCTTCGGCGAGTGGGAGGCGACGACGCTCGACCTTTGCTACGACAAGATCGACTACGTTTCGCTGCACCAGTACTTCGACTGCCACGACGGCGACGTCAAGAACTTCCTCGCGAAGAGCTGCGACCTCGACAACTATATCAAAACCGTGGTCTGCGTGTGCGACTATATCAAAGGTAAAAAGCACAGCAAAAAGCGGATCAACCTCTCGTTCGACGAATGGAACGTCTGGTACCACTCCCACGGCGCCCGGTTCGAAAAATGGAGCGAAGCGCCGCATATCCTCGAGGACGTCTATAACTTCGCGGACGCGCTCGTCGTCGGTCTGATGCTGATTACGCTGCTCAAAAACAGCGACCGCGTCAAGGTGGCCTGCCTTGCGCAGCTCGTCAACGTCATCGCGCCGATCATGACCGAAAACGGAGGAAAAGCCTGGGCGCAGACGATCTTTTACCCGTATCTCCACGCGTCGCGCTACGGCCGCGGCTGGGCGCTGACGACGCTGCTGGAAACGACGAAGCACGACACCAAGGACTTTTCCGACGTGCCCGATACGGACGCGCTTGCCGTCTGGGACGAAGAAGGGGAGGCGCTGACCGTCTTCGCCGTCAACCGCGACTTCGCCGAAGAAAACCTCCTGAAAGTCAACCTCAAGGACTTTGAAGGCTACACGCCGGTCGAGCACATCGAACTCGCGGGCTTCGACCTCATGGCGGTCAACACCGCGCAAAGCCAGCCGGTGCAGCCAAGCAAAAAGGTGCTTTCCGGCGTCTATGAGCCGATGCCGGAGATCGCGCTGCGGCCGCTGTCGTGGAACGTGATCCGCTTCAAAAAGCAGTAACCCGACATAAAAGCATAAAACAGAGAAGACTGTTAGTTCTGGAAAGGATAATTCGTATGAGCAATCAACAACGCAGAGTCGGTACCGTTTCCCGCGGCATCCGCTGTCCGATCATCCGTGAGGGCGACGACCTCGCCGCCATTGTCGCTTCCAGCGTGCTGGAGGCCGCCGAAAGCGAGGGCTTTTCGCTGCGTGACCGCGACGTCGTCGCGATCACGGAGTCCGTGGGCGCCCGCGCGCAGGGCACCTATGCGACGGTCGACCAGATCGCAACCGACGTCCGCCGAAAGCTCGGCGGAGAAACCGTCGGCGTCCTGTTCCCGATCATGTCCCGCAACCGCTTCGCGATCTGTCTGCGCGGCATCGCCCGCGGCTGCAAAAAGGTCGTCATCCAGTTCAGCTATCCCTCGGATGAGGTCGGCAACGCGCTGTTCGGCCCTGACAAGCTGGATGAAAGCGGCGTGAACCCCTATTCCGACGTCCTTGACGTCGCGCGGTACAGGGAACTCTTCGGCTACGAAAAGCACGAATTCACCGGCGTGGACTATGTCCAGTACTACACCGATCTCGTCAAGGAGGAGGGCGCCGAGGTGGAGTTCCTCTTCGCCAACCACGCCAAAGCGATCCTCCAAAAGACCGACTGCGTGCTCAACTGCGATATCCACACGAGAAAGCGCACCAAGCGGGTCCTCAAAGAGGCCGGCGCGAAGACCGTCTGCAGTCTCGACGATATCCTCAACAGCCCCGTCGACGGCAGCGGCTGCAACGAGCTGTACGGTCTGCTCGGCTCCAACAAATCCACCGAGGAGAAGGTCAAGCTCTTCCCGCGCGACGCGATGCCGCTGATCCTCGATATCCAAAAGAAGCTGTTCGACGCGACCGGCAAGCATGTGGAAGTGATGGTCTACGGCGACGGCGCGTTCAAGGATCCCCAGGGCAAGATCTGGGAGCTGGCCGACCCCGTGGTGTCTCCGTTCTTCACCGACGGGCTGCGCGGCACGCCGAACGAACTGAAGCTGAAGTACCTTGCCGACAACGACTACAAGGATCTGCAGGGCGACGCGCTGAAAGAGGCGATCTCGGCCTCGATCCGCAAAAAGGACAAGGACCTCAAGGGCAGCATGGCGTCGCAGGGCACGACCCCGCGCCAGCTGACCGACCTCATCGGTTCGCTGTGCGACCTGACGAGCGGCTCCGGCGACAAGGGCACGCCTGTCGTACTTGTACAGGGCTATTTTGATAATTACACAAACGACTGATCGAAGGACTGCCGCATTTCGCGAAGAGCGAAAAGAAAAACAAATTAGC
>CAMZEG010000187.1 GCA_947305635.1 uncultured Clostridia bacterium | reverse complement strand
TGCAGGAAGCGATCGGCCACATGGAGGGCACGTCGCTGCCGGTCGGCGGCGAAGGCACCCACTGCGTGCTTTCCGGTCACCGCGGTCTGCCCAGCGCCAAGCTGTTTACCGACCTCGATAAACTCGTGCTCGGCGACCAGTTCCTGCTTTATACCCTCAACGAGGTACTGACCTATGAGGTGGACCAGGTGCGCGTCGTTTTGCCGACGGACCTGAGCACGCTCGCGTTTGAAGAAGGCAAAGACTACTGTACATTATTTACCTGTACGCCCTACGGCGTCAACACCCATCGTCTGATGGTGCGCGGCCACAGGGTGGAAACCGAAACAACAAAACACATTCTTATCACTGCGGAAGCGCTGCAGATTGACGAGATTACCGTAGCGCTGGTAATCGGCGTACCGATTCTGGCAACCGTATTTCTGATCGTTCTTCTGCGCCCGCGTAAGAAAAAAATCAGTGAAATGAGGTTTGGAGTATGAAAAAACGGATGACCGCTGCCTTGATCCTTTGTCTGCTGCTGTGCACGCAATGGGTCTGCTTCGCAGCGCAATCCGAGCCGGTTGCGGCTCAACCTGATCTCATGCGTGACTGCAGCATCACCGTGCATTTGAAAACCGTGACGGAGGAACCCGTGCTCGACGGTCAGGTGCAGCTGCTGCAAGTGGCTGCGCTGCGCGAAGACGCGTCGGGGCAGTACTATGAGCTGAACGCCGGATTCGGCGCGCTGTCGTTCGACCCGGTCGCCAACTGGCAGAAAGAGGGAACGGCGGAAACGCTGGCGGCAATTGCGCAAGATGGCAACCTGCCGTATTCCACCGCGCCGTTTTCCGAAGGAATCGCGAAGCTGGAACCCCTTGCGCCCGGTCTCTATCTTTTGATGCAGACCGCTGAGGTGCTGGTGTCCTATACCGCGATGCCGCCGTGTCTGGTGCTGGTGCCCCAGCTGCTGGAGGACGGAACGCTGGCGTATGACGTGGACTGCTATCCGAAGCCGGTCACAACAAAACCGCCGACAATCGTTGAATTCGACGGCAACAAGGAGATCGACACCAAAAACGGGAAGACACCGCCCGCCGACACCGAGTTCTCCTTCGTCCTGACGCCCGAAAAGGCCGACCAGCCGATGCCGAAATCGGCAAAGATCGTTGTCGACCCGCAAAGCGGCGCGGCTGTCGTTACCCGCAAGGGCAAGGGCGAATTCTCCTTCGGCGAACTGCCGATCGACAAGCAGGACATCGGCAAGACCTACCGCTATACGATGCATGAGATCAAAGGCACCGCCCGCGATTTCAGCTATGACACTACCGTGTTCACCGTCACCGTCACCGTGACCGACAAGGGAAACGGCGAACCGCAGACGGCCGTCACGATCGTCGACGGAAACAACAAGGCAGTGGATCGCGCGGTGTTCACCAACATCTACGCGCCCTCCGACAAGCCGGAGATCCCGCGGACGGGGCAGCTCTGGTGGCCGGTGCTGCTGCTCGCGTGCTGCGGCCTGCTGCTGCTCGTGATCGGCTTCGGACGCCGTGCGCGCGCCAAGAGGGACGACTGATATGAAACGGAAAAGAAGCGGCTCTGTGCTGATTGCGCTCGGTGTGCTGCTGCTGATCGGGGCGCTCGCGTTTGCCGGTTACAACTATTTCGACGCGCGCCGCGCCGCGCAGGACGCCGATCAGGTGGAAGCGGTGCTGGCCGAGCAGATTGAAAAGAACCGGGAAACCAAGCCCGTCCAGCAGCCAAACAAGCAGTATCTGGGCGGCGAGATGTCGACCGAGGAGATCAACGGTCGGCGGTATATCGGCACGATCGAGATTCCGGCGCTGCAAAAGAAGCTGCCGGTGCTCGAGGACTGGAGCTACGAAAATTTGAAGATTTCGCCCTGCCGCTATACGGGGTCCTACTACACCGACGACATGGTGCTGTGCGCGCATAACTATTCCTCGCACTTCAACGGTCTAAGGTGGATCGATCCCGGGGAGGAAGTGATCTTCACGACGGTGGACGGCGAGGAGTACCGCTACATCATCACCCACCGCGAAACGCTCTTCCCGACCGAGGTCGACCGGCTGATCACCGCCGATGAGGACTGGGATCTGACGCTGTTCACCTGCTATATCGGCGGGCGGACCCGTTGCGTGGTGCGCTGCACCCGCGTTTCCCCTTAACAAAAGAAAAAAAGCACCCCGCAGGGTGCTTTTTTTGTAATGATTTTATTCGTTCAGATACTTGATCGCGGCAGTGGCGGCGACGGCGCCGTCCGCGGCGGCGGTGATCAGCTGGCGCACATCCTTGACGCGGTTGTCGCCCGCGACGAACACGCCGGGCACCTTGGTCAGGCAGTCTTCGCCCGCGACGGCGTAGCCCGCTGCGTCCAGCTCAATCAGCTGCGCGAAGTTCTGGTTCTCCGGCACCTGCCCCACGGCGACGAACAGCCCGGCGGCGTCGAGCACGCGCGTTTCGCCGGTCAGCTTGTTTGTGACCTCGACGCCGCTCAGGCGGCCGTCGGAAAGCAGTTTTGTGACGTTGCTGTTGAGCACAAGCTCGACGTTTTCCCGCTCTTTCAGCTTGCTGACCAAAGCGGCGTCCGCGCGGAAGCTGTCGCGGCGGTGAATCAGATAGACCTTTTCGGCGAGGTCGGCAAGGTACAGTGCATCCTCCACCGCGGTGTTGCCGCCGCCGGCGACGGCAACGACCTTTTTACGGAAGAAATTGCCGTCACAGGTCGCGCAGTAGGACACGCCCTTACCGAGCAGCCTGTCTTCGTCCGGGACGCCCAGACGGCGATTTTCGGCGCCTGTGGCGAGGATGACGGTCTTCGCCTCATAGGTGTTCTTCGGCGTGACGACGGTCTTCACATCGCCGTCGCGCACCTCGGTGACCTTTTCAAATTTGACCAGCGCGCCGAGGTCCTTCGCCTGGTTATACAGCGTTGTGGCAAACTCAAAACCGGAGATGCCCGGCGCGACGGGATAGTTCGCGATATCGGGGGTGTTGATAATCTGGCCGCCGTAGCTTTTCGCCTCGAGCACGAGCGTGCTCTTTTCCGCGCGGCAGGCATAGATCGCCGCGGTGAGTCCCGCCGGCCCCGCGCCGACGATGATAACGTCATACATAAAAACGCCTCCTGCAAATAGAATTTCCAATGCAATCTTACAGGATGCGGCGCGCCTTGTCAAGCCCCGGCCGGGTATTTTTCCCGCGGCGGGAAGAGGTCTCCGGCTGCGCAAAACCCCGGACGCGCTTTTCAAAAAAATATTGCAAAAGACCTTGACAAGCGCGTCCTTTTTTGATAAGATATATGGGCACTTGGGGGTGTAGCTCACTTGGGAGACCGAGCGGCACAGAAACGCACCCCGGCGAAAAAGTGAATAGTCATGGGGGTGTAG
>CAMZEG010000186.1 GCA_947305635.1 uncultured Clostridia bacterium | reverse complement strand
CGCTCAGACTGCTTTTGAACAATCCGATGAAAACGGCGGTCGTCGGCGTGCGCAGGGTGCTCATCGGGATATCGAGCGGCTCCCACGGCCGGTAGTAGTCGATCTTCGTCTGCTTGCGCAGGATGTCGGTCTGCTTGGCCGTGATCTCCTCCTGCAGCGCGTTGATCTCGTAGACAAGGGCCATCACGCTGTCCGCCTGCTCGGTGATCTGGCGGTACTGGGAATAGTCGATCTCGGTATAATCGGTCAGCTGCTGGATGATCGAGCGTTTGATCTTGCAGCAGCGTTCCAGCGATTTGACCGCGGCTTCGATTTTTTGCTTGTTCTTTTCAAACACGGCCGCAATCGGCGCAGTCTGATACTTGGTCAGCGATTCGTGGTCGGCGTCGGCGAGCTGGGCGACCCCCTGCTTTTGCAAAAAGTCGATCAGCCGCTTGCTGTCCTCGAGCATCGCGATCAGCTCGAACTGCAACAGTTTGATTTTTGCCAAACGGCAACCCTCCTTTCTCCACTCATACGGCGTGGATCAGTCGGTCAGATGGTTCAGTACAAGGTCGATCGCTTCGTCGTAGCGTTTTTCGGTTTCGGCGATCACCTTTTTTTCGCGCAGCTCCGCGAGCTTATCCGCCTGCTTGAGCATGCCGTCCGCCGTGTAATGCGCTTCGGACAGCACGAGCTTCGCTTCGTTCTGCGCCTGCTCCAGCGCGGCGGCTTCCAGCGACGCGGCGGTCTCGCGCGCCGATTCCAGCATCGCCTGCGCGCGCTGCTGTGCCTGCGCCTCGCTCTGCTTTGCGAGCGATTCCGCCTGCAGCACGGTTTTGATCATATCATATGCCATACAAGCATCCTCCTAACGCCGGGGAAATCGCGGCGATCGCTTCGGGCGACACAAGCGTCGTGGTCTCTTCGCCCTTGAGCCGGATCGCGAGCGACACGACCAGCAGCGCGACAAGGCAGATCACGAGCAGCAAGACGAGAAAAAACTTGCCGCTGAAGAGCTTGGTCGGTCTGCGGTTCTTTTTCTGCTTCGGCGCGGGCGGGGCAACATATTCGTCCTGCGTCTGCGCGTCCGGGTCCTCCAGCGGCGCGGACGGCGCCGTTTCGGGGATCGCAATCTCTTCGCGCAGATCCACCGGCGGCTCCTCCGACTCTCCGGGTTCCTCCTCCGGGGCGTACGCCTCTTCTTCGGGTTCATACGCCGGCGCTTCCGCCACGGGCGCCTCGGCGGGCGCTTCCGGTTCCGGCTCGGAGGAATAGACCTCCTCGAACTCCGGCTGGCCGAACGGCTCGTCCGCGAGGGCGCTTTCGAGGTCCTGCAGCATCTGCTTCGGGGAAAGATAGCGGTCCTCCGGCTTGCGCGCGCAGGCTTTGCCGATGATCTTGCAGAGCGCTTCGTCAAAGATGGCCGGCGGCGGGAACGCGGTTCCGGCGATCCGGTTTTCCTTCGAGCGGTCGAACGAGCCGATCGTCAGCTCCTGCGGATAGGGCTCCGTGAACGGGAGACGGCCGCGGTTGATCAGCGTATACAGCACGAGGCCGAGCGAATAGGTGTCGGCGGTGCAGTTGATCTTGCCCGTGGTGATGTATTCCGGCGCCGCGTAATACTGCGTGCGCTTATAGGCGATCGAACTCTTGGCCGGTTCGAGACAGCTGAACGAGCCGAAGTCGCCGAGCTTGCAGACGCCCTTGCGGTCAAAGAGGATGTTTTCCGGCTTGAGATTCGGATAGATGTAGCCGAAGTCGCGGCAGCGGATCAGCGAGCGGCAAACGGAGATCCCGAGCCGCAGCGTCTCTTCGCGCGTGAGCGAAAAGCGGGTCATCAGATCGGCGAGCGAGCGCATTTCCTCCAGGCGGATCAGGATCAGCGTGCCTTTGCCGTCGCTGGTCTGGCGCTTTTCCCATTCCTCGTAGCGGACAAAATGCTTGCCGCCGTCCGTCTGGCGGATGATGTCGATATTCTCCGTGATGTTGCGGATGATCTTCTGGTGCAGCCGTTCCTCTTTGGTCGGTTTTGCCGGCTTGTCGCCCATCGTGTTGAACGACTTCTTTTCGTTGCGGTAATCGCCCACACGGATCGTCTTCAGCACGGCGCGGTGTTTTTTCCCGGTTTCGTCGGTACGCACGATGGTAAAAGCCTTGCCGTCCGTACCCGAACCAAGCTGCGTTTCGGTGTACCAATCGCCGAACACCGGATCGAATAATTGTGACATGGCGTCATCCCCTTCACTCTAAAATACTATAGCAAGTTTAAGTATAACATATTTCGTCGAAAATTACCACTTCTTTCAGAAATTTCTTTTCTTTTTTTTAATAGAAAAATCACCCCCGGAATTCGTCACCTTGCCTATTGACATTCCGGCCGTGATCGATTACAATAGAATCGGAAATCAAAGGAATGAAGGTGATTCCAATGGGCGACGAAATCAATATGGATATGGATCTCGTAACTGTCGTGGACGACGACGGTAAAGAACATCTCTTCGAAGAACTGGATCGTATTGAGACCGAATCCGGCGACCGCTATGTTGCGTTGATCCCCGTCCTGGAAGACGACGAAGAAATTCTTGACGACGACGGCGACGTGCTGATTCTCAAAGTCCTGGAGGAGGACGGAGAAAACTACCTCATTCAGATTGAGGACGAGGACGAATTTAACGAGATCGGCAATATTTTCGAAGACCGTCTGATCGAAAAGTATGAATCGGAAGACCAAGACTGACAAACACTAAAAATGTCCTGCCGTGTGCGACAACCCGTCGATTGTAACCCAACACCCATTTTAAGGAGAGAGCTCGTGCAGCGGATTGCAGACCTCCCGCTTTGCGGACGAAGGGAGCGTGAACCTGTGCAGCAATCACCACCCTGCTTGATGCAGGTTATACACGCCGGACCGGCACGGCGGGATTTTTTCAAAAGCCGGAGGGCAAAAGTCCCGACGGCGACAAAGAAAACAGAATACTGCAGCTTACCGCAAGGTGGGCTGCTTTCTTTTTGCGCTTTTAAGAGAAAGGAATTCCCGCAAGGCGAGCACGAGCAGAAAGCCGCCGAAGACCCGCCGCAGCAGCGCCAGCGGCAACACCGACAGCAGCGCCCAGCCGAGCGCCGCGCCCGGCAGCGCAAACGCAAGCAGCCCCAGCGCGCGGCGCAGCGGGAGATTCTCGCAGACGAGATAAACGGCCAGCGCGAAGAGGCCGCACGGCAGGAAGAAAAGGAGATTGATCCCCTGCGCGGTCTGCTGGTCCAGCGCGAGAACGAGCGTCAGATACAACAGCAGCACCGTCCCGCTGCCGAAACCCATCGCGCCGCAAAGCCCGGCCAGAGCGGAAGCGAAAAACGAAAGAATCGGCATCTCCCTCACCCCGCTATCAGCCGCGCGCCCGCCCAGCAAAGCAGCAGCGCAAACACGCCGTGCAGCACGCGGTCGGGGC
>CAMZEG010000185.1 GCA_947305635.1 uncultured Clostridia bacterium | reverse complement strand
TTCGACGTCGAAGCCGCCGAGCGTCACATGCTCACCGGGCGAAACGACGTTCAGATGCGCAGAGGACAGGAGATTATGCTCCTCCAGTTTGCCTTTGATCAGGCCGATCGTGAGCCGCGTCGCGTAGACCGGGACGTTCAGCTCCCGCAGCAGAAAGGCCAGCGAGCCGATATGGTCCTCGTGTCCGTGGGTGATCACGACGCCGCGCAGCTTGTCGGCGTTCTCTTTGATATAGGTGAAGTCGGGAATCACAAGATCGATTCCGAGCATATCCTCGTCCGGAAAAGCAAGCCCGCTGTCGACGATGATCATGTCGTTTTCGTATTCGAACACCGTCATGTTCTTGCCGACTTCGTTGATTCCGCCGAGGAAGGAGATCCGGATCGGCTTTTGCTTCGGCGGCTTGCGGCGGCTCTGGCGCCGGGTGCCGGCCTGGCGGCTGCTCTGGTACGGCAGCGAGCGGGTCATCCCCTGCTGATTCTTTTTGCCGCGTTTGTATTTGCCCGCGTTGGCGCCGGCTGCGGCGTTCGGCTTTGCTTGCTGTTTATGGTTTTGTCTGCCGAGCGTGTTCAGGCTTTTATCGAGTTTTGTTTTGTTGTTTTTCTCGCTCATACAGGATTCATCAACACTCCTTTCCTGTTTTAATTCTATATGTACGAAAACTATTCCAATATAAATAGTCATTATATAATACTATGTTTTACGCGATCTGTCAAGAAATCCCCGCACAAATTCCGCCCTTTGCCTAGAAAAACGCCGCCGCATTTACAATTATTGTCCCGTTTCTCTTGCATCAAACGAAAGATTATGATAAAATCACAGCGGTGATGATATGAAACAGGTTACAATCTATACAGACGGCGCCTGCTCGGGCAATCCCGGCGCGGGCGGCTGGGGCGCGATCCTCGATTACAACGGCAAACAAAAGGAGCTTTGCGGCGGCGAAGCGCAGACGACCAACAACCGCATGGAGCTGACCGCGGTGATTGAAGCGCTGCGCGCGCTCAAAGAGCCGTGCGACGTCACGGTCGTGACCGATTCGCAGTACGTTGTCAACGGGATCGAACAGGGCTGGGCGAAAAGCTGGAAAGCGAACGGCTGGCGCAAAAAGGACAAAAAGCCCGCGCTCAACCCGGACCTCTGGGACGCGCTGCTGACGCTGCTCGAACAGCACGAGGTACGCTTTCAGTGGATCCGCGGACATGACGGCCACCCGGAAAACGAACGCTGCGACCGGCTCGCCGTCGCATACTGGACAAAACTCAAGGAAGACGCCGACGCGTAACAGCGCCGGCTTTTTTGCGCAAAAAGAACCCACCGCCGAAGCGATGGGTCTTTTGTTATGTGTGGTACTTCCCTGTCACAGCTGCGCATCAGCGCCAGGAGGTGATCTGCGCAACCAGGTGATAGAAGAAATGGAAGCCGATGACGAACCAGCCGAAGACGGGCACGCCTTTGTACTGCTCATAGAACGAGCAGAGGTTGCAGCGGAAGCTGCCGTCGGTGTTGCGGCCGCAGCCGTCGCACACGCCGTCGCCGTTGCCGTCAATGTGCTGGTGGATATTGACGTTCGCGCCGCAGGTATCGCACTTGTTGTCGCCGTTGAAGTCTTTGTGCTCGTGGCCGGGCATCGGGTTGCCGCACTCGTCGCAAACCGTGTTGTGGTCTTCGTCAACGTGTTCAAGCTGGGCAAGAATCTCGGAATAGGTATGCGATGCGTCGTTTCTGCAGGTATAAGTGACGCTGCCCGGATGCGCGCAGGTCGCAGGAACTCTTGCGCTTTCGACCCAGTCGTGATCCTTAACGTCAGAGGCGGGCGCAGTCTTGAAATGCATACCGCAGGTCGTGCAGTCGATCTCTTTCCACGAGCCGCTGTTGCAGGTTGCGGGATGAAGCACCCAAGAGCCGGTGTGCGCTTCTTTTTTGTAATAGCCGTACACTTCAATATCTTCCTGAATACTGTTCAGATTAACAGCAGGAGCATCTTCTTGCTGCGCCTCAGGCAAGCCGTACTCGATCCACTTCTCGAAGATATAGTGGTTATTGCTGTCGCCTTCAATGCCGTACATCGGGGTGAGGTTCGGCGCGAGAACGGCTTCACCCTTGACGACCGTTCTGGTCAGCTTCGTCGTCAGCCAGTAGAAGGTCACGGTGCAATACTCGATCTGCGGCTGCAGGGCTGCCGCGATGGCCGCAAGCGCCGCTTCTTTCAGCTGGTTGACTGCCGGAATCGTTGTTGCCGCGTCGATCTGGCTTTCGTACTGATCCACAATTGCCTGAACAGCAGCAGACGGATTCTCGCCAGCAGCGGCTGCGATTGCTTGTTTGGCCGCTTCCTTCGCCGCTGCGAGAGCTTCTTCTGCCGCCTGCTGCGCTGCGATTGCCGCGAGCGCCGCTTCCTTCAGTGTATTGACATCTTCAATCGTTGTTGCTGTATCGATCGAACCATCCTCATCAGCTGTGCCGTTGTACTGATTTACAATGGCCTGAACCGCGTCGGACGGATTCTCGCCGGCAGCTGCTGCGATAGCAGCTTCCGCTTCGGCCTTCGCCGCTGCGAGAGCAGCCGCGGCGTTTTCGTTAGACGCCTGCGCGATAGCAGCGTCGAGGGCGCTGATGGCAGCGGCAATCTCCTGCTCGAGCGCATTCTTCTCGGCAAGGCTCAAGCCTTCGTTCTCCTTCGCAAGGACGGTTTCCGCCTGCGCAATGGCCTCGTTGAGCGCCGTTGTGGTCGCTTCGGTGTAGCCGCCGAGCGCGAGGACACCCGCCGCTTCGCCTTTCTTCGCGGCAAGCTCTGTTGTGTCGACGTCGTAAGTCTTGTACGCGTCACCGGACACGGTAATGCCGTCATCACCGGCGGTAATCTTGTCGTTTTCGTACAGGGTGTTCAAAATGCTCTGAATTGCGGCGTTAAGCGTTTCCTGTTCGAGATCGACGTAGTTTTGCTGAATCGCTTCCAGAGCGGTCTGCGCGGTTTCGAGCGCCGTCTTGACGTCGTCCTTCAGGTCGCCCGTCAACAGGTTGGTAATCTGCGTCAGCGCGTCGTCGTACTGCGTGTAGTCCGCGCGGTCGACCGATTCGGTCTTGTTGTGCGCGTCGTTGCTCTCGCCGAGAGTCTTGCAATACCAGACCAAAGTTCCTGCGGACCAAGCATGAGTATCTTCGTCGTACTCGGGACGGATAATTTCATCATAGGCTTCGTTGTACGCGTGATCTGCCAATTCGCCGTATTCAAACGTATTTGTGCCCTTTGCATCGCAGACAGAGCAAGCATAGAAATAGGTCGCCTTTGCCGTGCAGGTCGCATCACTCGCCTTATAATCATCGGTGATGATCTGCTTCGTGAAGCTGTGGTCGCCCGTTGCCGGAATCTCAGTGTTCAGGCTCCGCGTCGCGTCGCAGTTCTTGCACTTCTCGTGCTTTTCACCCGGTGCACC
>CAMZEG010000184.1 GCA_947305635.1 uncultured Clostridia bacterium | reverse complement strand
AGCTCGCTGACCAAAAGCCGGTTTTATTACGAAGAGACCGACGGCGGCTATCTGCTGACGGAGTTCAACGCGCGCAAAAACGACGTTGTTTTGGAGGTCGGCCCCGTCTTTGACGAGGAAGGCAATCCCGAAGCGGACAAAGCGGTCGTCGCGGTCAATAAGTTCGCCGTCTGCTGCAACGAATATACCGATGTGATCCTGATCGGCAAGGACGTGCGGGAAATTCCGAACACCGCGTTTTATTCCTGCAGCTCATTGCGGGCCGTGATCGTCGATCCGGAGAATCCCTGTTACCGCTCCGGCGTGCTGTACCGGCTTGAAAACGGCGTAGAGAAGGAACTGATCCTGTACCCCGCGCACAACGACCTCTACCGCGCCATGCTTGCGCTCGGCGAACCCGAACCGCAAAACGCCGACGCGGCGCTGATCTTCATGCAGAAGGCTGACCGGCTCGAAAAAGCGCGGGAAAGCTGGCTGAAAGCGCAAAAGGACAAGTATCCCGCCGAAGGAGATTACGACCTTTCCGCCGAGGAAATCGAAGCGTATCGCGCCGCGCTGCGGTATGAGATTTTGCCTGACGTGACAAAGATCGGCGAGCTGGCCGCCGCCGAATGCGAAACGCTGTTTGAAGTCATGCTGCCGGACGGCGTCACCGAAGTCGGCTCCATGGCGTTCTTCAAATGCGTCAATCTGCGCAGGTTCAACATTCCAGACACGACCGAAACGATCGGGTCCGACGCGTTCTCCTACTGCGGCAAGGTCGGCGATATCTTCGTACCCGCCGCTGTGACGGAAATCGGTCACCACGCCTTTTTCGGCTGCGACGGCATCGATGAGATGCGGATGGGCTGCAGCGAGGACAGCGCGCCGCAGACCGGCGAATCCTGGCTCCCGCGGCACAGAAACGTGTTTTTGCGCGACGTGCCCGTTGTGTACAACTGTGAAAGGGGTGACGGCTGATGGATAAACTGCGCGCGTTCTTCGCCGACGTAAAAGCCCATTGGAACGTCCCGGACACGGCCAACGGGAAATACGTCAGCGGCAAGGAATACCTCTATGTCTTTTTCGGCGTCGCGGCCAACTACGCGGCGCAGGCGCCGTTCAAGTACATCAGCTTTGCGGCGTCGTGCTACCTGATCATGTACCACTACGAGCTGCCGTATCTGTCGTTCTCGGTCATCTCGCTGATCGGTCTGCCGCTGTCGTACCTGTGGAACCTGATGGAATGGTTCGTGACGGACAACCTCGGCATCCTCCCGAAGAAAACGGAGCGTAAGCTCAATCTTTTGTATCTGTCCGTCGCCGCGGTCGGCGTGCTGATGCTGGTGTTCGACTGCAGCACCCTGCTGCCAGAAACGAGTCGCCTGATCCGCATGCTGAACGGACTGGGCGGCGTCAACGCCCATTCGTTCTTCAAGATCTTCGGCGTTCAGCTGCTGGTCAACGGCTGGGGCGGCGCGCGCAACATCTTCATGCGCAAGAGGCTCGTCCCGAAGCACGGCCGCTACAAGTTCAGCCTGTACGGCAACGTGATCCAGAAATCTGTCATGATCATCCTGCTCGGCTGGCTGCCTGCCTATCAGATCCCGGACGTCAACGAGCGGCTCTGGATCGCCTATCTGCTGTTCTCGTTCTATAACATGTTCGATTTCGGCAACAAGCTGGAAACCTGCTCGGAAACGATCAGCCCGAATTCGCAGGAGCGCATCTTCATGCGGACCTATCCCGTCAAGATCTGCCACCTGCTCAACTCCCTTGTCACGGCGATCGTGCCGATGCTCGGCTCGTTCGACGATATCAACTTCTACCGCTATGTGCTGCCGGGCTTCTTTTTGCCGTGCGCCGCGCTGACAATCGTCTTTGCGGGCAAATTCAAGGAGCGCATCCCGCAGCCGCCGCTGGAAAAGAAGCAGCAGATCCCCTTCTGGTACGGCATCTTCCAGGTCATGCACAACAAATACCGCTGGCTGAGCATGTTTACAAGGCTTTTCGATACGCTTGGCAACGGCATGCTGGACATCACGGTCGTCTTCCTGCTGTACACGATGCGCCTTTCCGGCCTCGAATACAGCCTGATGATGACGCTGCTGATGTTCCGTTCAACCATTCCCACCTTCTTCTCCCCGTGGTTCATGAAGCGCTATTCCTTCAAACAGCTGCGCATCTTCCGTCAGGTCGTCGAGGCACTGCACTGTGCCATCTGCATTCTCGCGCTGCTGTTTTTGACCGGCAACACGCTTGCCTGCGGCATCGTCCTGTTCACGTCCTACTGGGTGCGGGACTTCCTCGGCGAGATCCCGAAGGTGGCGGAGCGCGACATGAACATCCGTCTGGCCGACTATCAGATGTATCTTTCAGGCGAACGGCTCGAAGGCTTTTCCAACATCTTCAACTGGTTCGTTTCGCCGATCGCGACGCTCGTCGGCCTGATCATCCCGCTGCTGATCCTCAAGAGCGGCTTCAACTCCAACTGGAACATCCTCTTCTTTGACTCCTCGCGGTTCGGGATCCTCGCGGTGCCGCTCGCGTTCGACCTTGTCGGCCACCTTTTGATGATGATCCCCTACTTCTTCTGGGACTACAACCTCGAGCAGCACGAATACGTCATCTCCGTGCTCAAGCAGCGCGAAGCGCTCGCGGAAGACGGCTACTTCCCGGCCGAATACGACGGCTCGCTTTCGTTTGCCGATCCCGGTGAAACGCACGGCGGCGTCCCGGTCAATCCGGGCAGACTGCTGGAGCTTGTGAAAGCGCCGCCGGAAGAAACCGTTGCGGCGGAGTAAAACTAACTGTACAACAAAGAAAGACAACCTTTACGGCAAAAGCAGTAGGGGTTGTCTTTTAATCATACATGTTTTGAATGATGTATCGCCGCGCGATATGATATACGGCTATCGCCGTATGATATATAGCGTCTTCGCCGCAATATGATATAATATCCGTTCCGTTCATACACCACAGGCGAATATCACCGCACGAAGTGCGATATCATCCCGCAGGGATATCATCCGTTCCGGCACGGAACGGATATCATTGAAAAAAGCACTCCATGCGAAGTGCTTTTTTCCTGGCAGGGGCAGAAGGACTTGAAGTCGCTGCGCGACCCCTCTTGCGGTGCCCGAAATTGCCTGCGCCTTGGGGCGGCGCGCAATTTCGACCGCTGCGCCATCATCGCCTCGCTGCATCCGCCACCGGCGGCGCTTCGGCGATGATGCCCGGCACGCTCCGCGTGCCTCGGGTACGTTTTTTGCTTGTAAAAGAAAACCTCTCCGCAAAAGCGGAGAGGTTTTCTTTGGCAGGGGCAGAAGGACTTGAACCCTCGGCACGCGGTTTTGGAGACCGCTGCTCTACCAACTGAGCTATACCCCTATATACTGGTGGGCCATCAGGGACTCGAACCCGGGACCGACCGGTTATGAGCCGGTTGCTCTAACCAACTG
>CAMZEG010000183.1 GCA_947305635.1 uncultured Clostridia bacterium | reverse complement strand
GCCATCGCGCTGCGGCTGTCGTTGTCGAAGACGCAGGCGGGGCCGAGCACCCAGACGATGTAGCCGTTGTCGCGGTCGTTGCGCAAAATGTCATAGAGCTGGTCGTACTCCCGCGAAAACGAGGTCTCGCGCGATTGGCCGGTCCGGAACGCGAAGGTGGAGTTGCCGCTTTTTTCCTCTTCCGACGAAAAGCAGTCCGCATGGACGAAGACGCCCGTCGAGCCGTCGTCCTTGCGGCCGACGACGACAGCGTCGCCCTTCTGGACGCGGCGGGGTTCCGTCACGACCGGCACGCCGTCTTTGATCACGACGGCGCAGTCCATCCGGCTTTGCCGCAGCAGCTTCCATTCGCCGCCGATTTTGAAGTATTCCGGATAGATCGTCGTGGCGTAGAACTGCTCGGGCAGATAGCCGTCGCCCGCCGGTTCGGTCGAAACGTCCGGCGCGGACAAAAACGGCTCTTTATTGAAGTCCGGGGTCAAAAACTTTGGAAATTGCAAAATACGTCCCTCCCGTTCGTATCACTGTGCTAAAGTATAACACAACCGGGCTGCCGATTGCAAGTCCCATTTCCCGCCCGCGGTCGTATTATTTTTAAAAAATCCGATTTAACTCTTGCGTTTTTAAGGAAAATTTGAGATAATATACTATCATATTGGAGCAGAAGGCTCCTTTGAAGGTGATTGTTTGACAGAGTATCAACAGCTTGCGGCCCTGCTGTTTCCGCATGTGACCGAGACGGTGGACGATCTGGAGCGCCGGTTTCCGCCGCGCGAATTGAAAGAGGGCGCGCGCGTGACGCGCTTCGCGCCCAGCCCGACCGGCTTTCTGCATATCGGCGGTCTGTTTTCCGCCCTCATTTCCAAGCTCAACGCGGCCACGACGAACGGGCTGTTTTTGCTGCGCATCGAGGACACCGACAAAAAGCGCGAGATCACGGACGGCGTGTCCGAGATCATCAGGGGCCTTTCCGCCTTCGGCGTCGATATCGACGAGGGCGTGATCGGCTTTGAAAAAGAAACCGGCGATTACGACCCCTATCAGCAAAGCCGCCGCGCCGCGATCTATCACGTCGTCGCAAAAAAGCTGGTCGAAGAGGGGCTCGCCTATCCGTGCTTTTGCACGGAGGCGGAGCTGACCGCCATCCGCGAAAAGCAGGAGGCGCTCTCGTTCGATACCAAGGGCTATTACGGTGAATGGGCGGTCTACCGCGACACGCCGTTTGAAACGCAGAAGCAGCTGCTTTCTGCGGGCAAACCGTGGACCTTGCGTCTGCGCTCGCCCGGCGACCCCGAAAAGCGCGTTGCCTATGACGACCTCATCAAGGGCCGGATCGAGATGCCCGAAAACATCCAGGACGTCGTGCGGCTCAAGCAGGACGGCATCCCGACCTACCACTTCGCCCACGCGGTGGACGACCACTTCATGCGCGTCACGCACGTCGTCCGCGGGGACGAATGGATCGCCTCGGTGCCGCTGCATATCCAGCTGTTCAAGGTCTGCGGCTTCCGTCTGCCGAAATACGCGCACATCGCGCCGATTATGAAAGAGGACAACGGCGGCAAGCGCAAGCTCAGCAAACGCAAGGACCCCGAAGCGGCCGTTACCTACTACGCCGAACAGGGCTACCCGAAGGAGAGCGTGCTCGAATACCTGCTGACGCTCGCAAACTCCAACTTTGAGGACTGGCGAAGAGCCAACCCGACCGCGCCGCAGAGCGCCTTCCCGTTCAATCTCAAAAAGATGAGCACCTCCGGCGCGCTGTTCGACCTCGACAAGCTCAACGATGTGAGCAAGAACGTGATCTCCGTCATGGACGCGCAGACCGTGCTTGACAAGACGCTCGACTGGGCGAAGGACTATGATTCGCAGCTGTACGAGCTGCTTTCCGCCGACCCGGACCGCAGCCGCGCGCTGTTCTCGATCGACCGCGGCGGCAAAAAGCCGCGCAAGGATCTCGCCAAATGGAGCGAAGTGAAGGACTACTTCTCCTACTGCTTCGACGCGCTGTTTGAAACAAGCCTCGCCGAGCTGCCGGAGAATATCACGCCCGACCTTGCTGTCGCGGTGCTCGACGCCTACGAAGCCGCCTATGACCCGGCGGATGACAAGGAGCAGTGGTTCGAGCGGATCAAGGCGCTGTGCGCGCCGCTCGGCTGCACGCCGAACGTGAAGGAATACAAGCAGAATCCGGACGCGTTCAAAGGCCACGTCGGCGACCTTTCCACCGTGATCCGCGTGGCGGTCACCGGACGCAGGAACACGCCCGATCTGTTCTCGATTCTGCAGATCCTCGGCGAGGACGCCGTGCGCGAAAGACTGCGCAGCGCCCGCGCGGCGTTTGACCAATGAGAGAAAGGACGATAGTATGGAAGAGATCAGCTCCAACTTTATTCACGATTTCATAGATGAGGATCTGCAAAACGGCGTCTATGACCATGTCCAGACCCGGTTTCCGCCGGAGCCGAACGGCTATTTGCACATCGGCCACGCCAAGGCGATCCAGATCAATTTCACGACCGCCCAAAAATACGGCGGCGTGTGCAACCTGCGGCTCGACGACACCAACCCCTCCAAGGAGGACATGGAATATGTCGACGCGATCAAGGAAGACATCCAGTGGCTCGGCTACCAATGGAACGAAGTGCTGTACGCGTCGAGTTACTTCGACTTCATCCACGCATGCGCGATCAAACTGATCGAACTGGGCAAAGCCTATGTGGACGACTCCACGGCGGACGAGATCCGCGAAAGCCGCGGCACGCTCACCGAGCCGGGCAAGGAGAGTCCCTACCGGACCCGTTCGGTTGAAGAAAACCTCGATCTGTTTCGCCGGATGACGGCGGGCGAATTCCCGGACGGCGCCCGCGTGCTGCGCGCGAAGATCGACATGGCCGCCCCGAACATCAACATGCGCGACCCGGTCATCTACCGCATCGCCCATATCAGCCACCACCAGACCGGCGATAAATGGTGCGTCTATCCGCTCTATGATTTCGCGCATCCGCTCTCGGACTACAAAGAGGGCGTGACGCATTCGCTGTGCTCGCTCGAATTCGAAAACCACCGCCCGCTGTACGACTGGTTTTTGCGCGAACTGGGCTTTTCGCAGCCGCCGCGCCAGATCGAATTCGCCCGGCTGAACCTCAACTACTGCCTGACGAGCAAGCGCAAATGTCTCCAGCTTGTCAATGAGGGCATTGTGGACGGCTGGAACGACCCGCGTATGGCGACCATCTGCGGGATGCGCCGCCGCGGCTATCCGCCCGAGGCGATCCGCGATTTCATCAACCGCGTGGGCGTTTCCAAGGCGTACTCCGTTGTCGACTTCGGCTTGCTCGAAGCGTGTGTGCGCGACGAACTCAACCGCAACGCGCCGCGCTGCATGGCGGTGCTGCGGCCGCTGAAGGTCGTCATTGATAACTACCCCGACGGCAAGACCGAAGAGATCGAGCTGCCCGTCAACCAGGACAGACCGGAGATGGGCACGCGCAA
>CAMZEG010000182.1 GCA_947305635.1 uncultured Clostridia bacterium | reverse complement strand
AAGCCGTAGCCCTGTTCGGGGTTGAACTTATAATAGTAGATTTCCGGCTGCGGATGGGTGTGCGGCGGATAGCTCGACCATTTGCCGGGGAAGCCGATCACTTCGCCGACGACGAGGTTGCTGTAGGGCGCGTTGCTGTAATCGAAGACCGTGCGCACAATCCGGGTGGACGCTTCGCGCATGGTGCCTTTGCCGCGGTGCTCGCTGGCGCATTCTTCGGGCGTATAGAGTTTGCACGGGAAAGTCTTCTTGTTGTCCGTGCGGTGGACGCACCATTCGCTCTCACCGAGCGCGGTGATCGTCACCTTGACGTCGTTGGGCACATGCAGCACCCACGGCTCGTAATCGAAGCAGTTGTCGCGCTCGATCTCGACGCAGCTGCCGTCGAATTCCACCTTCGCCTTGCCGCAGACAAGCAGATAGGCGCGCTCGAGGTGCTGGTCTTCGCTGAAGACGTCGCCCGCCTTCTGGCGCAGGATGCCGAAATCCATCAGCGTCTTCGGTTCGGCGTCCTGATAGTTTGTAATGGCGGTATAGCCGTAGTCCCACTCCTTGGGACCGGGAATCAGTCGTTTATCCATGGTGTCCCCTCCTCAGCCGAGAATCTCGGCGACCTTGACGGGTCTGCCTTCCTTGACGGACTTCTTCGCGGCGAGGGCGATCAGGATCGCGGCGAGGCCGTCTTCGCCCGTGGTCGGGGTCGGCTTGTCGTTTTGGACGGCGTCGACGAACTGCCGCATCTCGTCGGTGAAGGACTGCATGTAGCGCTCAAGGAAGAAATAGAGCGGCTTGTCGGTCACAACGCCGTCGGCGGTCATCAGCGTGACGTTGGTCGGGGTGTCGTTGGCGGCGACGGCGGCGCCGAGCGAGCCGAACGCCTCCACGCGCTGGTCATAGCCGTAGGCGGCGCGGCGGGAGTTATCGATCACGCCGATCGCGCCGTTCTTGAACTTGAGCGAAATAATCGCGGTATCCACGTCGCCGGCTTCGCCGATCGCGGGATCGACAAGGCACGTCGCGTTGACATAGACTTCGTCGACTTCAGAACCGGCGATGAAGCACGCCATGTCGAAATCATGGATCGTCATGTCAAGGAAGATGCCGCCGGAAACGGCCGCGTACTGCGCCGGTGGCGGTTCGGGGTCGCGGGAGGTGATCTTGACCAGCTCGAGCTTGCCGATTTTGCCTTCGTTGATCAGTTCGCGGATGTGGGCGAAGTTATGGTCAAAGCGGCGGTTGAAACCGACCTGCAGCTTGACGCCCGCTTCTTTCACGGCGGCGATGACAGCCAGCACTTTTTCCGGCGTCAGATCGACCGGCTTTTCGCAGAAGACGTGTTTGCCGGCTTTCGCGGCGTCGATGGAAATATCCGCGTGGGTATCGGTGGACGAGCAGACGAGCACCGCGTCGATCTCGGGGTCGGCGAGCATCGCCTTGTAGTCGGGATAGATCTTTTCGATCCCGTATTCCGTCGCGAGCGCGGGCAGCGCGTCGGGGAACACGTCGGTGATGCCGAGCACTTTCGCGCCGGGCACGCTGTAGGTAATCGATTTCATGTGGACCTTGCCGATCCGGCCGGCGCCGATGATGCCGATATTGAGCTGTTTCATAGAATAACCTCCGTCATTGCAATTCTTGCACGCGCACGTGCTTATTCATTGTAAAGTATAGCAAAAAAAACGGCGCGTTGCAAGATGTAACGCGCGAAATCTGTATAAAAATTCTATGGTTTTCTTTTAAATTTCCTCTCAGTTAGATATTGTAAAATTGCCGCAGACATGCTATAATAACATGATTATTCATTCACACGAGGTGATACCCTATGGGAATTTTGAAAAAGATCTTCGGAGACTACTCCTCCAAAGAGATCAAACGCCTGCGCCCGCAGCTGGAAAAGACGCTGGGCTATGAGGAAGCGTACAAGGCGCTGTCCGACGCCGAGCTGAAGCATAAGACCGTCGAGTTCAAGGAGCGGCTGGCCAACGGCGAAACGCTCGATGCGCTTTTGCCCGAAGCGTTCGCGACCTGCCGCGAAGCCGCGGCGCGCGTGCTGAACATGCGCCACTTCCCCGTCCAGCTCGAAGGCGGCATGGTGCTGCATCAGGGCCGGATCGCGGAAATGAAGACCGGCGAAGGCAAAACCCTCGTCGCGACATTGCCCGCCTATCTCAACGCGCTGACCGGCAAGGGCGTGCACATCGTCACGGTCAACGACTACCTCGCCCGCCGCGACAGCGAATGGATGGGCAAGGTGTACCGCTATCTCGGGCTGACGGTCGGCCTGATCGTCAACGGCATGGACAACGACGAACGCCGCAAGGCCTACGCCGCCGACATCACCTACGGCACCAACAACGAGATGGGCTTCGACTATCTGCGCGACAATATGGTGCAGTATCTTGACGAAAAGGTCCAGCGCGGCCACAACTTCGCCATCGTCGACGAGGTGGACTCCATTCTGATCGACGAAGCGCGGACCCCGCTGATCATCTCCGGCATGGGCAGCCAGTCGTCCGATCTCTACCGGATCGCCAACGACTTTGTCAAACGGCTGAAGTGTCTGCGGATCAAGGAGACCGACTCCAAGATGAACCTTGAGGACATCGCGGAGCAGGAAGGCGCGGACTATATCGTCGACGAAAAGGCGCGGAACGCGACGCTGACTAAAAACGGCATTCAGAAAGCCGAGCAGTTCTTCAACGTCGAAAACCTTTCCGACCCCGACAACCTGACGCTGTCCCACCATCTGAATATCGCGATCAAGGCACACGGCGTCATGAAGCGCGATATCGACTACGTCGTCAAGGACGGCGAAGTGCTGATCGTCGACGAGTTCACCGGCCGTATCATGATCGGCCGCCGCTACAACGAGGGTCTGCATCAGGCGCTCGAAGCGAAGGAGGGCGTCAAGATCGCCCGCGAAAATAAGACGCTGGCCACCATCACCTTCCAGAACTACTTCCGTCTTTATGAAAAGCTCTCGGGCATGACCGGTACCGCCATGACCGAGGTCAATGAATTCCGTGAGATCTATGCGCTCGACGCGGTGGAGATCCCGACCAACAAGCCGGTCATCCGCATCGACAACGACGACGTGATCTATAAGACCGAACAGTTCAAGTTCAACGCGATCATCGAGCAGATCCTCCGCTGCCACGAAAAGGGACAGCCCGTGCTGGTCGGTACGGTTTCGATCGAAAAGAGCGAGCGGCTTTCCGCGGCGCTGAAAAAGCGCGGGATCAAGCACAACGTCCTCAACGCGAAGCACCACGACAAGGAAGCCGAGATCATCGCCCAGGCCGGTAAGTTCGGCGCCGTCACCATCGCCACGAACATGGCAGGCCGCGGAACCGACATCATGCTGGGCGGCAACGCCGAGTATCTGGCCAAGAGCGAAATGCGCCGCATGGAGATCCCCGAAGAGATCATTGCAGAGGCGGACGGCTTCGGCGACACCGACAACGAAGAGATCCTCGAAGCGCGCCGCACGTTCAAGGAGCTGGAAGCGAAGTATAA
>CAMZEG010000181.1 GCA_947305635.1 uncultured Clostridia bacterium | reverse complement strand
AAGAGCAAAGAGGGGAAGCAGGACTTCGAATCGCTGCCCCGTCCGCATGAAATCAAGGCGCGGCTCGACGAATACGTCATCGGGCAGGACGAAGCCAAAAAGGCCCTCAGCGTTGCGGTTTACAACCACTATAAGCGCATTTACTCGAAGTCCAACAAGGAAGTCGAGATCACCAAGAGCAACATCCTGATGCTCGGTCCGACCGGCGTCGGCAAAACGATGCTGGCGCAGACGCTCGCGCGGATCCTCGACGTCCCGTTCGCGATCGCGGACGCGACGACCCTGACCGAAGCTGGCTACGTCGGCGAAGACGTCGAAAACATTCTGCTGCGTCTCATTCAGGCGGCGGACTACGACGTGGAGCGCGCGGAGCGCGGCATCATCTACGTTGACGAAATCGACAAGATCTCGCGCAAGTCCGAAAGCACGTCCATCACCCGCGACGTCAGCGGCGAAGGCGTGCAGCAGGCGCTCTTGAAGATCTTGGAAGGTACGGTATCCAACGTACCCCCGCAGGGCGGCAGAAAGCACCCGCAGCAGGAGTTCATCCAGATCGACACCACGAACATCCTCTTCATCTGCGGCGGCGCGTTCGACGGCATCGAAAAGATCGTGGAAAACCGCCTTGGCAACTCCGGCCTCGGCTTCGGCGCGCAGATCCGCACCAAGCAGGACTTTGAAGCCAGCCGCGTCATGCAGAAGGTCGTCCATCACGATCTTGTGAAATACGGGCTGATTCCCGAACTCGTCGGCCGTCTTCCCGTGATCACGGCGCTCAATGCGCTCGATCAGGAAGCGCTTGTGCGGATTATGACGGAGCCGAAGAACGCGCTGATGAAGCAGTACCAGCAGATTTTCGCCATGGATCAGGTCGAGCTTGTCGTCGAAGAGGATGCGCTGACCGAGATCGCGAAAAAGACGCTGGAATACAACACCGGCGCGCGCGGCCTGCGCAGCGTGATTGAAAAGCTGCTGATGAAGTATATGTACGACGTGCCGTCCGACGATACGATCACGAAGCTTGTGATCACGAAAGACGTTGTCGACGGCAGCGCCGAACCGCTGATTGAACGCGCACCCGGCGCGAAAAAGGACGCCGGCGGCGAAAAACCGTTGTTCGCAAAAAAGCAAAAAGCATGATAAACGGACGCTGGAAGTTTTTGTTGACAACTGACTGCGACTTGTGCTAAAATACTTTGTATCAAGATTTCGGAGGTAAATCTGTTATGACTGTACTGCAATATGTATTGTCCATCATTATCATCCTGCTCTCCATCGGCATCTCCATTCTCGTTCTGATGCAGGAAAGCAAGCAGCAGGGCCTTTCCGGCGCGATTTCCGGCGCCGCGGAAACGTTCTTTGGCAAGAATAAGGGCAGAACGATGGAAGCGAAGCTTGAAAAGTGGACCAAGATCGCCGGCGTTGCGTTCTTTGTGCTCGCGCTCGTTTCGTCTCTGCTTGTGCTCTTCGGTGCGTAAGTCTGCGTACCCCGATGCTGAACCGAGGTAACTGATTATGAAATATGGTGTTCTGTGGCGCAAGACCACAAAGAATATCGGCGATGATATGCAATCCTACGCGGCATCCCTTTGGCTGCCGTCTGTGGATTATATGGTCGATATTGAAGATATGGAACACTTCACGGCGGAAAACGACGAACCCGTCGCGACCATTATGAGCGCATGGTACATGTGGCACAAATGGTACTGGCCGCCGTCGAAGCATGTGTATCCCTTATGGATCGGCTTCCACTACAACGATATTCTGCGCGGCAGACCGAGAGGCATGCAGTCCAGATTTGAGTATGTGGAAAGCGGCCCGGGCTGGGAATATCTCAAGAACTACGAGCCCATCGGCTGCCGCGATTACTATACGCAGGGCGTGCTGGACGATCTCGGTATCAAGAACTACTATTCCGGCTGCGTGACGCTGACGCTGCCGCGCCGCGATATCCCGAAGCCGGAACGCGAGTATGTCTGTCTGGTCGGCGTGAACAAGGCCGTTGAAAAAGCGGTGCGCAAGCAGCTCAAAGGCACCGGCATCGACGTTGTGGTTCTTCCGCCGACGCGTCCCGAACCGTCGACGAACCTGACGTGGGAACAGCGCCGCGACGAAGTGATCTCGTATCTCGATACCTATCAGAACGCGAAGTGCGTCATCACGTTCCGTCTGCACTGCTCGCTGCCTTGCCTCGCGCTGGAAACCCCGGTGCTGCTCGTGCGCGACAGCTTCAAGTCCGTGCGTTTTAACCCTTACAAGGATTTCCTGCATCACGCGTATCCCAACGAAGTGATCGAGGGCAAGTACCGCGACTTCATGCTCAACCCGCCGCAAAATCCCGACGCCTATAAGCCGGTGCGGGAGAGTCTGGGCCAGACGATCCGCGCGTTTATTGCCGATTGCGAAAAGGAAACGAGAACGGCGACCGAGTTGAACCGCCTGCACACCGATCCCGTGGAACTGCTGCAGTGGCAGAAGGATACGATGCAGAAGACGCTCGACAACTTCTTCATCGAAAGCCGCTACGATTTCCACGATCTGCAGGACGCCCGCAAGGAAACGGCGCAGGTGAAAAAGCAGCTGGAAACGCTGAAAGCGCAGTACGAGAAGGACGCGGAAACCTACCGCAAACAGCGCAATCTGATGAATTCCCGCTTTGTGCAGTTTGCGCTGAAGCTGCGAAGCCTGTACCGGAAACTGACCGGGAAGAAAGATTGATTTTTCAAAAGAAGCCCTTGCGAAGGGCTTTTTTTGTTTGCTTTATTCCTTGACTTTTTTTATAGATTTGCTTATAATAAAGTGATATATTATTCCCGGGAGGTGCGGGCACAATGACAACCAAAGAGCTTTGTTTTCACCTTGCCGCATTCGACGGCACCTCCGGCGACGAGACCGCCGCGGCCAAAGAGGCGCAAACGCTCTTTTCCAAGTTTATGAAAACCGAAACCGACACGCTCGGCAACCTGCGCTGCGTCTGCGGCGACGGACCGTTTCGCATTTTACTTGACGCGCATATCGACCGGATCGGTCTCGTTGTGCGCAACATTGACGACAAGGGCTTTTTGCAGATTGAAAAAGTCGGCGGCGCGGACCCGCGCGTGCTGGTAGGCAGCGAAGTCACGGTCATGGGCAAGACGCCGCTGCCAGGCGTGATCTGCTCGACCCCGCCGCATCTTTTGACTAAAGAGCAAAAGGAAGCCGGTGTGGAGCTGAAACAACTCGCAATCGATATCGGCCTGACGAAAGAAGAGGCCGAACAGGTCGTTTCCATTGGCGACCGCGTGGCCTATCCGGCGAATCAGTATGCTCTGCTCGGCACGCGTATCGCGTCCAGCGGCTTCGACGACCGCTGCGGGATTGCCGCGGTCTACCGCGCCGTAGAAGCCGTCCACAATAAGCTCCACAACTGCACGCTGCTGGTGCAGTGCTCCGTGCAGGAGGAGGTCGGCGGCATCGGCGCCAGAACCGGCGCGTTCCAGACCGACGCCGACGTTGCGATTGCGGTTGACGTCGGGTTCGGCGCCGATCCGTACAGCGACAAGACAAAGACGATCGCGCTCGGCAAAGGCCCGTCGATCGGCCTTGCGCCCGTGCTCGA
>CAMZEG010000180.1 GCA_947305635.1 uncultured Clostridia bacterium | reverse complement strand
GCTCCTTGAGCTTCTTCGCCTTGAACGACTGCGGCGTCTGGCCCTGATACATCATTTTGCGGTCGGGGATATTGCTGATCGTCTGGTGGTCGCGGCTTTCGACAATCGTATCCGTGGCGGCGACGACGGTGTCGGTCGCGCCGTATTCAAGCGCGCCGGCGATATTCTCGTCGATGATCCGCGCCGTGACGAACGGGCGTACCGCGTCGTGGGTGACGATGACCGTGTCGTCGTCGAGTCCGTCGGTCTCTTCGATATAGCGCACGGCGTTCATGATCGTCTCGTTGCGCGTGTCGCCGCCCTTGATGACGGTGACCTTGTCGTTCGCGGGAAGATACTTTGAAAGCAGCTCCCTGGTGTAGTTGACCCACTGCGCCGGGGTCAGGATGATAATCTTGCGGAACGCCTCGTTGACAAAGAACTTTTCAACGGTGTGCGCGATGATCGGTTTATCCTTGATCTTGAGATACTGCTTCGGTTTTTCCACATTGCCCATGCGGCTGCCGATGCCGCCGGCGGCGATGACTGCGTATATCATAATCAACTTCACTCCTGTTCATAGTGTTCTTTTATTTTACCCCATTCGACGGCGTTTGTCAACCGTCCGCCGCATACCCGACGAGCCGTTCGCATATTTCTTTACAGACCGGCGCGCAGTCGGCGGCCCCCGTGCTGCCGTCCTCGTTCAGCACGACGAGCACGTAGTGCGGATTCCCCACCGGGAAGAAGCCGCAAAACCACGTCCGGCAGACTTCGTTTCCCTCCCGGAAGACGCCGCTTTGCGCGGTTCCGGTCTTCCCCGCGACAGCGAACGCCGGCGTATAGGCGCGGGAGACGCCTTCTTTCTGGGTCAGCAGGCGGCGCAGCGTTTCGACCGTTTCCGGCTGCAGAATCCGCACCGCCCTTTCCCTCGCCGCCTTCAGAAATGTGCCGTCCGCGTCCACTGTGCCAAGAAACGCCGTCGGGCGCACGAGACAGCCCGTCGCGAGGACGTGATAGCACTCCAGCAGCTGCAGAGGCGAAACGAGCAATCTTCCCTGCCCGAACGCGAGCAGCGCGCGCTGCCCCGGCGATTCCAGCGACGAAAGCGGCGGGAGCGTTCCCGCTTCGCTTTGGAGGTTTTCGCAAAGGATGACGCTTTCTCCAAGGCCGAGCGCGCGCAGAAACTGCAGATACGCCGCCGCGTCCAGCGTCTGCAGCAGACGGATGAAATACACGTTGCAGGAGTTTTGCAGTGCCTCCCCCATCGTCTGGCGGCCGTGGGCTTTTTCTCCGTAGCAGCGAAACGTCGTGTCGCCGACCGTGATGTGCCCGCGGCAGGTGAAGTGCTTTTGCTGCGGGACGCCCTGTTCGAGCGCGAACGCCGCGAGCAGCGGCTTCATCACCGAACCGGAGGCATAGGCGCCGAGCGCCTTATTCCGCTGGGCGCCGTCGGGCGCCGCAAAAAGGTCGCTGCGGTCGAAGCCGGGCACGCTCGCGAGCGCGCGGAGTTCCCCGGTGTCGGTATCGAGCAGCGCCGCGCAGCCGCTTTCTATTCTACTGTTTGCGAGCGCGGATTCCACAATTTGCTGCGAAAGCGGGTCGACCGTCAGCACAACGCCCGCGCGGCTGTTGAAGTTCCGGTCGAGCACCGTTTTGTCCAACCCGGCAAGCACCTGCCCGTTCGCGTTGACGGCAAAGCGCACCGACAGCGACCCGCCCCGCGCCGCAAGCAGCGCGTCAAAGGCGCGCTCAACACCCGTTGCGCCGTGGCCCGCGGCGTCGAGCGTCCCCACAAGGTGAACGGCGAGATCGTCCGGCGCGTACCGCTGCGGGACGGAAAAGGTGCGCGCGTTTTCCCCGTTGACCGCCTCGTTCACATTAAGCAGCAGCGGCGCGCGCGTCCGCAGCGCCGCGGCCGCCGCCGTTTCGCCGAGCGACGCTTCAAGCAGCGCTTTCGTCTCCCCGCAGGGCGCGACGGCGGCCAGAAGCCGTTTCGTCCGGTCGACGAGCAGGGAGCCGTCGCGGGCGTAGATCTTCCCCCGCGTTGTGCCGACAGGGAGCGTGCGCGTATGGGTCTGCGCCGCCGCGGCGGAAGAAAAGCGCAAAGACAGCGCCGCCGTCCGCGCGCACAGCGCGGCAAGGCAGCAAAGCACAAGCAGCAGAGCGGCAAAAGCGCGGGTTCGCATGGGATCAGACCTTTCTTTTTAATTCGGAATTCGGCATGCGGAATGATTGGACGCCGCCTGCGGCGATGCGTCAAAGCAGAAATCAGATGTTAGATATTGGACGTTGGAGGGGCGGACATAACATTCGATTTGCGAAAGGGTTTTGCGGATATAATCTTCCTCGTTCCGACAAAAAACACCTTGTTTCCGCGGAATGGCTGTATCATATGGTTACATTGATCCCGCGACCGAAATTCCGAATTCCGAATTCCGAATTCCGAATTGATCCTTCTTATTCTTCCCCGCTTCTCACCCCTTTTCTCCGCCGAAAAATTTTTCCAATTCTTTCACAAAAGCCCTTGACTTTTCCGTTTTTTTGGCTAAAATAAGAATTAGCACTCGAGAGAAAAGAGTGCTAAGAATTAGCAAATGAAGCTTTCAAGCGCAAAACATGTCGAATCCGCGCCAGAAAGCCAAGGTATGATAGGAGGCAGTTTTATGACAATCAAACCATTGCTTGACCGTGTGGTGCTCAAACCCACCGAGATCGAAGAGACCACCAAGAGCGGCTTCATCCTCACCAGCGCGTCGCAGGAAAAGCCCCAGTTTTCCGAAGTGGTCGCCGTCGGCCCCGGCGGCATGGTAGACGGCAAGGAAGTGACGATGTACGTCAAGCCCGGCGACAAGGTGATCGCGGGCAAATACGCCGGCACCGAAGTCAAGCTTGACTCGGAGGAATACACCATCGTCCGCCAGAGCGACATTCTCGCCATTGTGGAATAAACATAGGAGGTTTTTGTTATGGCAAAACAGATCGTATACGGCGAAGAAGCCAGAAAAGCACTGCAGACCGGTATCGACAAGCTGACCGATACCGTCAAGATCACCCTCGGTCCCAAGGGCCGCAACGTGGTCATCGATAAAAAATACGGCGCCCCGCTGATCACCAACGACGGCGTGACCATCGCCAAGGAGATCGAGCTTGAGGACGCGTTCGAAAACATGGGCGCCCAGCTCGTCAAGGAAGTCGCCACAAAGACCAACGACGTCGCCGGCGACGGCACCACCACCGCCACGTTGCTCGCGCAGGCGCTCGTTCGCGAAGGCATGAAGAACGTCGCCGCGGGCGCGAACCCGATGGTCGTCAAGAAGGGCATCAAAAAGGCCGTTGACGCGGTTGTCGAAGCCGTCAAGGCGAACTCCAGCCCCGTCACCTCCTCCGCCGACATCGCGCGGATCGCGACGGTCTCCTCCGCCGACGAGACCGTCGGCCAGCTGATCGCGGAAGCGATGGAAGTCGTCACGACCGACGGCGTCATCACCGTGGAAGAAAGCAAGACCGCCGAAACGGGCAAGGAAGTCGTAGAAGGCATGCAGTTCGACCGCGGCTACATCTCCCCCTACATGGTCACCGACACCGACAAGATGGAAGCCGTGATCGACGACGCAAGCATCCTGATCACCGACAAGAAGATCTCCAA
>CAMZEG010000179.1 GCA_947305635.1 uncultured Clostridia bacterium | reverse complement strand
GTGCAAAGCTCCGTCAGCTGGGCGACGAAGAAGTCGTTGTAGTCTTCGGTGCCGTAGCAGGCGGCGTTGCGGTCCCACGGGGAAAGATAGACGCCGAGCTTCAGGCCGAATTTGTCGCAGCTGTTGCGCAGCAGCGCCAGCACGTCTTTGCCGCAGGGCGACTGCATCACGCTGTGGTCGGTCGTCTTCGTGTCCCAAAGGCAGAAGCCGTCGTGGTGCTTCGCCGTCAGAATCATGCCGCGGCTGCCGCTCTCTTTGAGGACACGGCACCACTGGTCGGTGTCGAGCTTTGCCGGGGCGAATAACGTTTCCGGTTCCTTGCCCGTCCCCCATTCGCGGTTCGTCATGGTGTTCATCCCGAAATGGATAAAGCTGTAGTATTCGAGCTGCGCGTGGGCGCGCTGCCGCGGCGACGGCACGACAGTGAGCAGCCGCGCCAAAAACGCCGCCTCTTCGTCTGTTCTGCCGCCGATCTCCGGCATTTTGAACCGGGAAAAGTCCGTTGTACGCTGCATAGGTCTCTCCTTTTTCAAAAAAGCCACCGCCTGAGCGGTGGCATCGGTTGTTTTCATCAGAACGGGAAGTAGACGTCCAGATCGTGATAGGCGAACTTCAGTTTGCCCGGCTTGACGCCGTTCGTGTAATTGATCTGCGTGTAGCCCGCAGCCTTGATCGCGTCGATAAAGACTTCCAGCATCTCGTAGTCCTTCATCGTGACGCGGTAGTTCGCGCGGATCTCCGGGAAGGTCTGATCCTTGGCGTCTTCGTTGATCGAGATGATGCTGAACGGCGTAGACAGACGGATGTAACCCAGCTTGAAGCCGGTGCACCACCAATAAGTGCCGTACGGCCGATAGAACTCATGCCGCCATTCGCCGTCCGGATGGGCGTCGTCGAAGTAGCAGCGTTCGAAGTCCATCGACATCTGCAGACGGTCCTGATCCTGCGCGCAGTCGAAGTGGTCCGCGTCGCGCTCTGTGTACTTCTTGTAAACGCCGAGCTCCGCGCCGTACAGGACGGCGCCGTACTGACCCTTCCACGGCTGGAGCATCCATTCGGAGCCCTGATAGGTGAAGTAGAAGCGAATGGTGTCGTACTGAATCCAGACGAACTGGGACGCAACGTCATACAGCTTGTTGAAGCCGAAGTTGCGCTGCCACGGGTCGTCCGCCGTGTAGAACACGTTTTCCTTTTCGTCGTACAGGTAACCCATCACGCCGGTTTCCTTCGTCGCGTCGGTATAGGTGACTTCCGGTTCGGGCTCATAGGTGTAGTTGTGCGAGACCGGGTCGCCGTAGGCGCCGTAGGTCAGTCTGCCGTCGTTGGAAACAGCCGCCGCCACACGGAACTGATAGGTGCCGCTGACTTCGATCTGCTTCTTCGCGTAATAGGCGCGCAGCTTGCCGTCCTTACTCTGATAGGTGTGGACGTCGGCGCCGAGGATATCGACGTCGTCGATCCATCTGCCGTTCTTGTTGTAATACTGGATGTGGTAGCCGTCCGCGCCGACCACCGCCGGCCAGTCGATCACGATCGCGTGGTCGGAACCGGTCGCCGCCTTCGCCGTGCCGGGCTTGCCGGGCACGGAGTGGACTTCGATCACGTCGGTGTAGGGAGAATAGACGCGTTCGCCCTCTTCTTCCACATAGGCGCGCACGCGGTACTGATAGGTCTTGCCCGCGGCGAGCTTTTCGCCGTCTTCCTTACCGGAAACGCTGAACACGGTGGTCATGCTTTCGCCGAGCAGCGTCCATTCGCCGCCGACCTTCTTTTCCACCTGGTAGCCGTCAGCGCCCTTCAGCGAATCCCACGACAACATGGCGCTGTTGTCGCTGTTGACAACGACGGTCGCGCCCTTCACGGTGCCGAAGCTGGTCATCACGGTCAGCACCGGGCTGAACTCGGTCTCGGTGATCTGGCCGAGATAGTCGGCCACCGCGCGGACACGGAAGCTGTAGGTGCTTTCCGCCATCAGGCCCTTCACGGTATAGGTGGTCTCGCCGGTCACGCCGATCTCTTCGAGCACGCCGCCGATGTACTGATAGACATGGTACTCGGAAGCGCCGTCAGCGGGCGCCCATTCGAGCGTCAGGTAATCGTGGCCGGACTTTTTGAGATACAGGGCGGTCACGGATTTCGGCCACATCGAAACATACACCGGAGAGCTCTTCGCGGCGAGGATGGTGTTGCCGTCGACCGTCGCGCTGGACTGCACGCTGAAGTGCACCGTGCGCGGGGAGGCCGGGTACTTGATCTGATAGGTCGTTTTCTTCGTTGTCGCGACCTTCACATATTCGTCGTTCGTGCCGATGTCCTTTTTATAGATGATGTATTCCGACGCGCCGGCGGCCGCCGTCCATTTCAGCGTGGCGGAAGCACCGCCGATATTCGTGGCAGTCAGACTGCTCACGCGGGCGGGCACGGCCTTGGCCTTCGCGGTCGGGCTGAACTTTTCGGCGTACTGGGTGGTCTTGCCGCTCTTCGCAAACGCGCGGACCTTATAGTACACGACGCCCGGCGCCGCGGGATAGGTCACGTTATAGGCGCGCTTCTTGGTCGAAGCGATCTTCTTGTACTTGCCGTCGGCGATCCGGCCGTAGATCACATAGCCGGTCGCGCCTTCCGCGGCGTCCCAGGACAGCTTGATCTTCGTCGGGTTGACGACCTTCGCGGTCAGCTTCGTCACGCGGGCGGGCTTTGTGATCGCCGACACCTTGGCGGAATCCTTGCCGAAGGTGCGGGTCGTCCCGTTCTTCTGGTACGCGGCGACCTTATAGGTATACTTCGTGCCGGAGGCGAGGCTCTTGTCGGTGAAGGTCGTGGCGGTCGTATAGGTTTCGACCGTCCAGTTGTCCTTCTTCGCGTCATAGGAATAGACGCAGTAGCCGCTCGCCTTCTTGACCTTGGACCATTTGAGGGTGATTTTGCTCTGTGTCACAGCCGTGACTTTCAGCGTTTCCACCTTGCCGACGGCGGCCGCCGCTTCGGCAAACGGCACGGCGCCGATCGTCGCCAGCATCAGCAGCGCGAGCAGCACGCTCAGCAGACGTTTCGTTACGGTTTTCATAATATCGCTCCTTCGTGAAAGATTATTCGGTAATCTGAACGCCGCCGGCCGGGCGGATGTTCAGGACATAACAGGCGTCGTCGCCGAACAGCGCGCGCATCGCGTTCGCGTAGCTGTCGAGCATATCGAGCGGCACAAAGGCCTGGATCGTGCCGGCGAATCCGCCGCCGTGGACGCGCCACGCGCCGCGGCCGCGCAAGATCTCCTCGCTGACAAGAAGCGCCAGAGACAGCGGCTGGTTCTTCGGCCGTTTGGAGGTAAAGACGTTCTGGTTATAGAGATAGGACGAAAAGCCGCTTTCGATCACCAGACGCTTGAACGCTTCGAAATCTCCGCTTTCGAGCGCCTGCACCTCGCGGTCGACCCGCTCGTTCTCGTTGAAGAAATGGACCGCGCGCAAAACGGCGCGTTCGCCGCACTGCTTCGCGATGGCGGCGGCGTTGTCGAGCACCGACTGCTTGTCGGTTTCGCGCAGCACCTTTTTGCCGAAGAAGCCGGCGACGGCTTCCATCTCGCTGCGGATCGCGGCGTAGTCGTCGGTCAGGTCGGAGTGGCTGCCCTTGGT
>CAMZEG010000178.1 GCA_947305635.1 uncultured Clostridia bacterium | reverse complement strand
ACAACCTGCGCTGGAGCAAGATCATTATCTGCACCGACGCCGACGTCGACGGCTACCAGATCCGCACCCTGATTTTGACAATGCTGTACCGTTTGTGTCCGACGCTGATCAGCGAAGGTAAGGTGTTCATCGCGGAATCGCCGCTGTATGAGATCACCAGCGGTAAGGAGACGTGGTTCGCCTATACCGAAAAGGAAAAAGCCGACGCGCTGCAGCAGATCGGGGATAAGAAATACACCGTCCAGCGCTCGAAAGGTCTCGGCGAAAACGACGCGGAGATGCTTAATCTCACGACGATGAACCCCGCGACGCGCCGTCTGATCCGGATTGACCCGAGCGAAGCTTCGGAAACGGCGGAAAAGTTCGATCTGCTGCTCGGCGACAATCTGCAGGGCAGAAAAGACTATATCGCCGAAAACGGTCATCTCTATATCGACATGACCGACGTCAGCTGAAAGGAGGACGCACATGGCAAAACGAAAAAAGCCCGAAGCGCAGGAAGATTTCGACATTCTGCGCAACACCCATATTGCCGACGCGGGCGACGTGATCGAACAAAAGATTGTCGATACGCTCGAGATCAACTATATGCCGTACGCAATGAGCGTCATCCTTTCTCGCGCAATTCCCGAAATCGACGGCTTCAAGCCCTCGCACCGAAAGCTCTTATATACAATGTATAAGATGAATCTGCTGTCCGGCGCGCGAACCAAGTCCGCGAACATCGTCGGTCAGACGATGCGTCTGAACCCGCACGGCGACGCTTCGATCTATGAAACGATGGTGCGTCTGGCGCGTGGCAACGAAACGCTGCTTTGCCCCTTTGTCGATTCCAAGGGCAACTTCGGCAAAGCCTATTCCCGCGATATGCACTACGCAGCGCCGCGGTACACCGAAGCGAAGCTGGAACCCGTCTGCGGCGAACTGTTCGGCGAGATCGACAAGGATACGGTCGACTTCGTTGACAACTACGACAGCACGATGCTCGAACCCGTGCTGCTGCCCGTGACGTTCCCGACGATCCTTTCCAATGTCAGCCTCGGTATTGCCGTCGGTATGGCGAGCTCCATCTGTTCGTTTAATCTCGGCGAACTCTGCGACACGACCGTCGCGCTGATCAAGGATCAGACACATAACGTGATCGATACGCTGCCCGCGCCCGATTTTGTCGGCGGCGGCACGGTTTTGTACGACAGAGAGCTGATGGAGGAGATCTACCGTACGGGTCGCGGCAGCATCAAGATCCGCGCGAACTATACCTTTGACAAGTCCGCCAACTGCATCGACGTGACGGAGATCCCGCCGACGACAACGGCGGAGGCGATCATCGACAAAATCATTGAGCGGATCAAAGCCGGTTCTCTTAAGGAAATCAGCGACATCCGTGATGAGACCGACAAGAAGGGTCTCAAGATCACGATCGACCTCAAGCGCGGCACTGACCCGGACAAGCTCATGCAGAAGCTTTATAAGTCCACGCCGCTTGAGGACGCTTTTTCCTGCAACTTCAACGTTTTGATCGACGGCAGCCCGCGCGTGCTCGGCGTCAAAGAGCTGCTGCTCGAATGGATCCGCTTCCGCGGCCGCTGCGTTTACAGACGGATCAGCTTCGATCTGCAGAAGGCGGCCGACCGGCTGCACCTGCTCAAAGGTCTCGAAAAGATACTGCTCGATATCGACAAGGCGATCGCGATCATCCGCAAGACGGAAGAAGAAAGCGAAGTCGTGCCCAATTTGATGATCGGCTTCGGGATCGACAAGACGCAGGCGGAATATGTGGCGGAGATCAAGCTGCGCCATCTGAACCGCGAATACATCCTTAAACGGCTCAAGGATATCGAAACGCTGACGGCGGATATCGCGCAGATGAAGGAGACGTTATCGAGCAAGGCGAAACTGCGCCGCGTGATCATCGACGAGCTGCAGGCGGTTTCCAAGAAATACGCCCAGCCGCGCAAAAGTAAACTTCTGTATCTCAGCGAGATCGACGAGCCGGATGAGACCGAACATGTGCCGGATTACGCGGTTAACGTCTTCTTTACAAAGGAAGGCTATTTCAAGAAGATCACGCCGCTGTCGCTGCGCATGGGCGGCGAGCAGAAGCTCAAGGAAGGCGACGAGATCATCCTTTCTCTGGAAACGAGCAACGACCGCGATCTGCTGTTCTTCACCGACCGAATGCAGGTCTACAAGGCGAAGCTGAACGACTTTGCCGACACCAAGGCGAGCGTGCTCGGCGATTACGTTCCGGCGAAACTCGATATGGAGGAAGGGGAGAACACCGTCTTCTGCACCGTGACTGACGCGTCCTATAAGGGCTATATGCTGTTCTTCTTCCAGAACGGCAAGCTCGCCAAGGTCAACCTGTCCTCCTACGCGACCAAGGCGAACCGCAAAAAGCTGATCAAGGCCTATTGCGAAAAGTTCCCGCTCGCCGCGATCGTCCAGATCGAAGACGACTGCGAAATCGTTGTGGAGACCGCGCTCGGCCGCTGTCTGTTGTTCAACACGGCAATCGTAACCCCGAAGGCGATGAAGGATACCCAGGGCGTTTCCTGCTTCTCGCTGAAGAAGAACAACAGCATCACCAAGGCGCGCCCCTTAGTGCCCGGCGAATTCGTGAAGCCCGGCCGCTACCGCACGAAGACGCTGCCGTCCGCCGGCGCGATTCTCAGCGCGGAGGACGTCGCGCTCAAGACAAACATGACGCTCGAAGGCTTCGACGCCGAATAAACGGATGCTCCGCTTTGACCGGCGGAGCATCTTTTCGAAATGCTTCAGATATACCGAAAATCCTTATAAAATCTCGCAAAAAAGCCTTGACAAAGACTTGCCTTTCTGCTATAATCACTCTTACCGCGTGAGAAAGGCGGCATACTTGCTATGCCCAAAAGAGGAATCTGCCCGAATCAGCGAGTCCATAATAAAGGAAGGAAAGAACCATGTACGCAATCATCGAAACAGGCGGCAAGCAGTACAAAGTCGAAGCAGGCGATGTGATCTACATCGAAAAGCTTGACGTCGAAGCAGACGCAGAAGTCACATTTGACAAGGTCATCGCTGTCGGCAGCGACGACGGCATCAAAGTCGGCGCGCCTTATGTTGAGGGAGCTTCTGTCTCCGCGAAGGCTGTGAAGAACGGCAAAGCGAAAAAGATCGTCGTCTTCACCTACAAGCCGAAGAAGAACGCGAAGCGTAAAAAAGGCCACAGACAGCCCTACACGAAGGTTGAGATCAGCGCGATCAACGCATAACCATGATCCGGGTCACATTTTGCGAACAGAACGGCAGCCTGACAGGGTTTGAGCTGCAGGGGCACAGCGGCTATGACGAAGCGGGACGTGATATCGTCTGCGCGGCGGTCACATCCGCGGCGCTGATGACGGCTAATACCGTGACCGAGGTGCTGCACCTTCCGGCAAAAGCCGAAGCGACGGACGCTTTGATCCGTCTGCAGGTAAAACCGGAGGACGCCGAACAGGTTCAAACGCTGCTGAAGGGCTTTCACCTTCATATCAAAGAGCTTGCCAAAGTGTATCCGCAAAATATCAACTGCCAACTACAGAAGTCTACCATAACATTTCGGAGGTGCAATAACAATGCTGAAAATTAACATCCAGTTACTTGCTCATAAAAAAGGTATGGGTTCC
>CAMZEG010000177.1 GCA_947305635.1 uncultured Clostridia bacterium | reverse complement strand
AAAAAGAAAAACAAAAACGGGTATGGGCGCAGCCCATCCGAAAAGACGTAAAAGAACAGAGCACAGGTCGTTTCCTGTGCTCTGTTGATTTATAGATTCGTTGTTTTTCTTTTTGCTCTTCGCGAAATGCGACAGCCCATAATGGCTGTGTTATTTGCTCTTGTTTTCGTAAGACTCTACCATCTTCTTGACCATCTGTCCGCCGATGGAACCGGCTTCGCGCGCGGTCAGATCACCGTTGTAACCCGACTTGAGGTTGACGCCGACTTCGGAAGCAGCCTCCGTCTTGAACTGATCAAGGCTCTTGCTGTTCTTCTTCGCCATAGTTTTTCCACTCCTTTGCTCCGTTTTCGCTGCCGTGTTTTTTCGCGGCTTCGTTTCGCGTCTGCAATCATAGTGTTGCACCATGGCGCAGGATTATCGCCGGAAAATGATTCCGCGCCGGAAGGCGGTTATCGCTTGACAGAAAGCGAGCGGAATGGTAGAATAAAACCACTTTGAATCCCACGGAGGTTCCCTTATGAAACTTGCAATCGGCAGCGATAAATCCGGCTTCAATCTCAAAGAAAGCATCAAAGCCTTCCTGACCGAACAGGGCGTCGCGTTCGACGACCTCGGCACGACCGACCTCGACCATGTGAAACCTTACTACGTTGTCGCGTCGACCGTGGCGCCGCTGGTCCAGGACGGAACCTATGACCGCGCGATCCTCATCTGCGGGACGGGCGCGGGCGTCAGCGTGGTGTCCAACAAATACAAGGGCGTTTACGCCGTCGCGTGCGAAAGTCTTTACGCCGCGAAGATGTGCCGCGCGATCAACGACGCGAACGTCCTCTGCATGGGCGGCTGGATCGTCGCGCCCGAAATGGGCATCGAGATGACGAAAGCCTTCCTCGGCACCGACTTTCTGCAGGATCTTGAGGAGTGGCGCCAGGCGTTTTTGACCAACGCGAAGGGCGAAGTGCAAAAGGTGGAGGACGGCATCTATGATTGACGCATTCTCCTACGCGAACCCGACCGCTGTCTACTTCGGCTACGGCAAGCTCGAAGAGCTGCCTTCTCTGCTGCAAGACTGCGGTGTGGAGACCGCCGTCCTCGTCTGCGACCGCTTCTTCGCCGCGATGGGGGAGGATCTGCAGAAAAAAACGCCGCAGATCGCTGCCGTCTTTTCCGACGTCGAGCCGAACCCCCAGCTTGACGGTATCAAAGAGACGGTCCGCCTGATGAAAGAGACCGGCGCCGACGCGGTGATCGCCCTCGGCGGCGGCAGCTCGATCGACACGGCAAAATTCGCGGCCGCCTGCGCGTGCAGCGACAAGACCCCGGACGCCTACTTTGACGGCGCCGCGTTCACGGCGGCGAAAAAGATCATCGCCGTCCCGACGACGGCGGGGACGGGCAGCGAAGTGACCGCCGTTTCGGTCGTCAGCCGCGGCGAAGAGAAAAAGACGGTGCACAACCCGGCTTTTCAGCCGACGGCGTGTATTGTCGATCCGGCGCTGACCATGACCGTTCCGCCGCGCACGACGCTGATGACCGGGCTCGACGCGTTCACTCATGCGATCGAAGCGTTCTGGAGCGTGCGTCACAGCGCGCTGACCGACGTCCTTGCCGTCGAGGCGATGCGCGTCATCCTCGCGAATCTCGAAACGTCCTATGCCAAAGGCACAAAAGAAGCCCGCACGGCGATGGCCTACGGCTCGCTGCTCGCCGGCCTCGCGTTCTCCAACGCCAAGACTGCCGGCTGCCACGCGTGCTCCTATCCGCTGTCGATGTACCACCATCTGCCGCACGGCGAGGCCTGCGCTTTCACGCTCGACAGCTTCATCCGCATCAATGCCGACGACCGGCTGCAAACCCTTGCAAAGATGCTCGGCTTTTCCGACTGCGACGCCCTCGCGGAAGAGATCTACCGCCTCAAGGTGCGCGGCAATCTGCGCGTGCGCTTCGCGGACTGCGACGGCGAACTGGATATCGACCGCCTCGCCAGAGAGAGCGCGGAACACATGCTGATGAAAAACAACCCCGTCCCGCTGGACGAGGCCGCGCTCAAGGCGATGTTTGAAGCATTGCAATAAAACAAAAAACAGAAGGACTGTTGCCATAGCAGCAGTCCTGTTTTTATGCGAGATGTTATTTGTACTGGTACGCCCGGACATAGTCCACGACAAACGCGCTGTTGTCGATCCCGTCGAGGACGTCGCTGTCGGCCACGCCGTCCTTCCCGCCGACTTCCACCGAAAGGATTAGGAACTCCGGTACCCGGCTGATGCCGCCCCAGTCGCTCGAAAAGCTCTTTTTGCCGTCGATATAGAACGTGTAGCCGCGCTCGTTCCATTCCACGCCGTAGGTGTTGAACTCGCTGTAGGGGTCGCCCTTGACGAGATACTTCTGCGAGCCGAGGTGCTGATGCGCGTCCTTGTAGCCGTCGATATGCAGGTTCGAGCTGACCATGTTCGGGTTCTTTTTGTCGAAATACATGCTTTCGAACACGTCGATCTCCGTGCCGTTTCTGCCCTCGTCCGTCTCGTCGCTGACGCCGTCGCAGTACAGCCAGAACGCGCCCCAGAGGTCGTGCCCCTTCGGGAGGATGCAGCGGCACTCAAAGTAGCCGTAGGTCTGGTTGAGGGAGTTGCGCGTATCCATGCCGTAGTTGTAGTAACCGGCGGGACCGCCGTCCAGGCCTTCGGCAAGGTATTCGGTTCTGATCGTCAGACAGCCGTCTTTCACGGTGGCCATCTTTTTGTTCCAGAAACTGCCGCGGCGGGCGGTGTTGGTCTCCCACGCGAAATGGCCCGACCAGTCGTCCCAGTTGACGCTTTCTCCGTCAAACTCGTCCGCCCACGTCAGCTCGAACCTGTCCATGTCGATCTGTTCGCCCACGGCGTAGTACGGCAGGCCGAACAGCCCGTAGAACCACGCAACGACGGAGAGGAAAAACGCAACGATTCTGTTCCACATAACGTTTGCTCCTTCATTTATTTACGCTGTCAGCTCCGCCTGCTTCATCGCGCGTTTTTCGCGCAGCACCTTTGCAAGCGCAACGACGCCCGCGGCGAACAGCAGGCCGCCGAACGCGGTGATGATCGTCGCGCCGACGGGGCCGACGGCGGTGATGGTGGTTGGCTTGTCGGGGTTGTAGCGGATGGTGATGGTCTGGCCTTCGCGGTAACTGCTTTTGTAGTTGTCCAGCTGCTGGTCATAGGTGGTGCCGCCGACGCTGTAGCGGACATAGACGGTGTATTTGTCCGATTCCTCGCCCGCGCCGGGCTCCCATTCGATCTGCGTGATCATCGCGTTCGTCTGCGGATAATTGTTGATCTGCGAAAACTTGATCAGACCGCTGACGAGAAACAGCAGACCGCCGAGCAGCAGTACGGCGACGACGAGATTGGTTTTCCATGCTCCGTTGTTTTTCATAGGTGAGTCGCTCCTTTTCCAAGATTACTTTTATTGTACGCGTTTTCTTTTGCTTTTGCAAGCGCAAACGCAATCTTTTTTCTTTGCCGCCCTTGCCTTTTTCGCCGCGGTATGCTACAATAAACTGTAATATTCCGCAAGGAAGGATGAAGAGAAATGGCAAAGAGAACATCACAGTGGTATAAGGACCTTGCCGTCTATCAGATCTGGCCGCGCTCGTTCTGCGACGGCAACGGCGACGGCATCGGCGATCTGGAGGGCGTGCTCTCCAA
>CAMZEG010000176.1 GCA_947305635.1 uncultured Clostridia bacterium | reverse complement strand
CTCGTGCTGCTGCTGTATAACGTCGTGGACCGCATCTACCTCGGCCACATGGGCGACGAGGGTTTGGCTCTGACCGGCGTCGGGCTGACCTTCCCGGTCGTGACCATCGTCATGGCGTTCGCGGCGCTGTTCGGGATGGGCGGCGTGCCGCTGTTTTCGATCGCCCGCGGTGCCGGTGACGACGGCCGCGCGGCACGCATCCTCGGCAACGCCTGCTCGCTGCTGCTTTGCAGCGCGGCGGTGCTGACCGCGGCGGGCGAAGCCTTCTGCCGCCCGGTCCTCTTCGCCTTCGGCGCGAGCGACGCGACGATCGTTTATGCCGAACCCTATCTGCGGGTCTATCTCTGCGGCGCGGTCTGTCCGCTGCTTGCCACCGGTCTCAACGGCTATATCAACGCGCAGGGCTTCCCTAAGATCGGCATGCTCTCCGTCGTGATCGGCGCCGCGATCAACATCGCGCTCGACCCGCTCTTTATCTTCGCGCTGCATCTGGGCGTCGTCGGCGCCGCGCTCGCGACGGTCATCAGTCAGGCGGTCTCCGCGGCGTGGGTGCTGCGGTTTCTGACGGGCAGGCGCGTCCCCGTCCGGCTGACGAAAGAACGTCTGCGGCTCGACAAAGGCATCGTCGCCGACGTCTCGAAGCTCGGCACGGCGAACTTCATCATGCAGGGCACGACCTGCCTTGTGCAGATCGCCTGCAACAAGACGCTGCAGCAGTACGGCGGCGACCTCTATGTCGGCGTGATGACGGTGCTGAACTCCGTGCGCGAGATCTTCATGCTCGCGGTCACCGGGATCGTCAACGGCGCGCTGCCCGTGATCAGCTACAACTACGGCGCGAAGCAGTACGACCGCGTGAAGCAGGGCATCCGCTTCAACACGGTCGGCGGCGCGGTGTACACGCTGCTCGTGTGGGCGCTGGTGGTGTTCTTCCCGCGCGTCTGGGTGTCGATCTTTACCGACGACCCGGCGATGATCGACGTCGGCAGCGCCATGCTGCGCATCTACTTTTTCGGCTTCGTGTTCATGTCCTTGCAGTTCGCGGGCCAGTCGACGTTCCAGGCGCTCGGCGACGCGAAGCACGCGATCTTCTTTTCGCTGTTGCGCAAGGCGATCATCGTGGTGCCGCTGACGCTGCTTTTGCCGCTGACGCCGCTCGGCGTCAAAGGTGTCTTCTGGGCTGAGCCGATCTCGAACCTCGTGGGCGGCACGGCGTGCTATGTGACCATGCGGTGCACCGTGTACCGGAAGCTGAAGGAATAATACCTGCTTTTAGGAGGAATCAACTATGCTACAACCTGGTATCAAAGGCAAACAGACCATCGTCGTCACCCCCGCGCAGACCGCGGCCTACTACGGCAGCGGCGCGCTGGAGGTCTTCGCCACGCCCGCCATGGTGGCGCTTTTGGAGGAGACCGCGTGGCGGAGCGTCCAGCCCTATCTCGAAGAAGGGCAGGCGACCGTCGGCACACGGGTGGACGTCCGCCACCTCGCCGCGACACCCCTCGGCGGCAAAGTGACCTGCGAAAGCGAACTTTGCGAAATCGACCGCCGCCGCCTCGTGTTCAAGGTAGAAGTGTTCGACGAAAAAACCAAGGTGGGCGAGGGCATCCACGAGCGGTTCATCATCCAAAGCGACAAGTTTTTGGCCGCGGCGAAGGCGAAGGGGGACGCGTGATGTTCCGCCCGATGCGCAGAGAAAAACAGCAGGTGTCCGCCGCCGACTGCCGCGCCGTGCTCCAAACGGCGAAGCGCGGCGTGCTCAGCGTCCACGGGGAGAACGGCTACCCCTACGGCGTGCCGCTCAATTTCGTGTTTGACGCGCAAACGGACACGCTGTATTTCCACGCCGCGAAAGAGGGACACAAACTCGACGCGATCCGGCAAAACGACAAGGTATGCTTTACCGCGTGGGACGACGGGTACAAACAACCGGGTGACTGGGCGTGGCACGTTACAAGCGTGGTCGCGTTCGGACGCGCGCGTTTGGTGGACGACCCGCAGGAAAGCGACCGCTTTTTGCGCGCGCTCGCGCAAAAATACTTTCCGCCGGAAGAGGACGTCGAAGCCGAACTGGCGCGCCACGCCGCCCGTGTGCAGATGATTGCGGTGCAAATCGAGCACATGACAGGCAAGCTTGTCCATGAAAAATAAAACGAAACCCGACACGCTGTGGAACGTGTCGGGTTTATCTTATTGGATACTGATGCCGATCATGACCGTTTCGCTGTCAAGGTTGTTCCAGATCGCATGCGGGATCGTGCCCTTCACACGGAAGGCTTCGTTTTCCCCGACGAGGACAGCGTCGTCGCCGAGCAGGATCTTCGCTTCGCCTTTTACAACGATGAACAGGTGGTCGTGCGCGTGGGTGTGCGGCGTTGTCGGGCCGCCGCCCTGCGGGGCGAGGTACGCGATCGCGCCGTCCTTGATGGCGCCCTCCGCGCCGAACAGCGGCTTCGCCAGGAAATTGATATGATCCGGCGGGGTCATAAACCGGTCGGGCATGATTTTATCAGTCCACCTTCGGCAGCGTGGCGAAGCTCGCCTGCAGCTCCTCGTCGGTCGGGATGTAGTCGTCCATCTGGCCGTCGTGGAACTTCTCGTAGGCCACCATGTCGAAATAGCCGGTGCCGGTGAGGCCGAAGACGATCGTCTTCTCTTCGCCGGTCTCTTTGCACTTGAGCGCTTCGTCGATCGCGGCGCGGATGGCGTGGGAGCTTTCGGGCGCGGGCAGGATGCCTTCGACGCGGGCGAATTCTTCCGCCGCTTCAAAGACGTCGGTCTGCTTCACGCTGACCGCTTCCATGTAGCCGTCGTGATACAGCTGCGAAAGCACCGGGCTCATGCCGTGGTAGCGCAGGCCGCCGGCGTGGTTCGGCGAGGGGATGAAGTTGCTGCCGAGGGTGTACATCTTCGCGAGCGGGCAGACCATGCCGGTGTCGGCAAAGTCATAGGCGAACACGCCGCGGGTGAAGCTCGGGCAGGACGCGGGCTCGACGGCGATGATGCGGTAGTCCGCTTCGCCTCTGAGCTTTTCGCCCATGAACGGGGCGATCAGACCGCCGAGGTTGGAGCCGCCGCCGGCGCAGCCGATGATGATGTCGGGCTTGATGCCGTATTTGTCGAGCGCGGCCTTGGTCTCGAGACCGATCACGCTCTGGTGCAGCAGCACCTGATTGAGCACGGAGCCGAGCACATAGCGGTAGCCCGGAGTGCTGGTCGCGACTTCAACGGCTTCGCTGATGGCGCAGCCGAGCGAACCGGTTGTGCCGGGATGATCGTGGAGGATCTTCTGGCCGATCTTGGTTTCCATCGACGGAGACGGGGTGACCGACGCGCCGTAGGTGCGCATCACTTCGCGGCGGAACGGCTTTTGCTCATAGGAGACCTTCACCATGAAGACCTTGCAGTCGAGGCCGAAGTAGGAACACGCCATGGAGAGCGCGGTGCCCCATTGACCGGCGCCGGTTTCTGTCGTGACGCCCTTGAGGCCCTGCTTCTTCGCGTAGTAGGCCTGCGCGATTGCGGAGTTCAGCTTGTGGGAACCGGAGGTATTGTTGCCTTCGAATTTGTAATAGATCTTTGCCGGGGTGCCCAGCTTCTTTTCCAGACAGTAGGCGCGGACCAGCGGCGAGGGACGGTACATCTTATAGAAGTCCTTGATCTCGTCGGGGATCTCAAAGAAGCGGGTCTCGTTGTCGAGCT
>CAMZEG010000175.1 GCA_947305635.1 uncultured Clostridia bacterium | reverse complement strand
AGCCGCATGCCGAGCCAGCCGACGGACAGCATCAGGTATTCCCGGTAGGCGACGCTGTCGCCCGCGGCGGGCTTGCGCCAGTAGGCGATGACCTCGCGGACATATTCCCGAATCTTTTCGATCATACCGCGTCTCCTCCTTCTTTAATAATCAGTGTGGCAACGCTCTTTTTCGGAAAAACAAAGCGTTCGGCCGGTGCGACCGGCGTCAGCGCGTGCGTTTCGCTGGTCAGATAGATTTCCCTGACCGTTTCCGGCAGCACAGCGGGGACGTCATGCTCGTTATGGTTCGCGACCACGACGACGTGCCGCCCGTCTTTGGTAAAGCCCGCGCACTGCAAATCGTCCCCGGCGTCGACGGCAAAGCGGACGGAGCCGGGCTCGATGAATCTGCTGAACTGTCCGAACGCGTAGTAGCGCTTCGTCAGTTCGAACGTGCGCGCGTCGTCGTCGGTATAGATCAGCCCGTCGCAGTAGTCCACGTTGGAAACGGCGATCCAGAGCTGCCACGCGCTGACGTTGAGGACGCAGAGATCTTCAAGCATGACCCGCGTCTGCTCCAGCGCGGAGTCCATCCCGTAGTCGCGGCCGCCCTGCATATGCGTCCATTCGCTCGTCTTGACCGGCACGCCCGGAAAGCGGCGGTCGAGAAAGCGGCGGTAGCGGCGCAAAAACGTCACCCGGTCGTCGACAAAGCACGGCGGCAGCGGAAAGCCGGGCTTCACGAAATAGGCGTGCAGATCGACCGCGTCGACCCATTTGCGGATTTTGCTGTCGCCGAGGACGATCCGCGTATAGGTCTTGTTGTAAAAGCGGATGTCCCCGTTTTCCGCGGCGGAAAGCCGCAAATCAGCGAGGGCGGGACGCGCGTCGAGCGCGTCGGCAAAGACGCGCAGCAAGTTTTGCACCTGACGCGGACGGTAGTGGCAGCCCTCCTGTCCGCCGGTCCATTTCCAAAGCGGTTCGTTGACCGGGGAGAGGTAGCGCACGGGAATCCCCATCGCGCAAAAATGCTCGACGCAGTCGAGACAGTAGGCCGCGAAAGCGGCGTAGTTCTCTTTGGCAAGGTTCGTGTGAAACGGCTTGCTGCAGTGCGCCATGCCGTTTTTCGTCAGCCGTTCGGGCGGGGAGTTGACGAAGAAAACCACTTCGTCCGCGCCGAGCTGCACCGCCTTTTGCAGCATCCAGACGGCGTTCGCGTCGCGGTCCCAGTCGTAGCCGCCGTCCGTGTCGAAGCTTTCCGCGCGGCGGGACGCGTTGCCGAAGTCGCCTTTGCCGCTCGCGGCGGAGCCGCCGCCGAGGTTGTAGCGGTAGCAGCGCACGCCGATGCCGTTTTCCTTGTCGAAGAGCAGCTGCGCGATCCGTTCCCGTTTCGGCAGGCCGCTTTCTTCGTCTTTCTCGGTCCAGCCGCCGACGACCTGCGCCCACCAGGCGCCGCTGACGCCGAAGCGCTCAAAGGTCTGAAAGCGTTTGTCGGGGTGCAGAACAATCGTAGTCATAGGCGGCTCCTTTTTTTTGTAAGAATACATTTATTATAGCATACGCCCGCCCGAAATGAAATTGGGATTTTATCAAAAATATATTGTAATAATTACGCACATTGTACTATAATAGCAGCAGAAAAGGCCGAAGCAAGGGCTGCGGCGGAAAGGACGGGATTACGATGGACGTTGTGCTTTATCTGCACGGCAAGGGCGGCAGCGCGGCGGAGGCGGCGCGGTACAGGCCGTTGTTTCCGGCGTGCGACGTAATCGGGCTCGATTACAAAGCCGAAACCCCGTGGGAAGCTGCATCGGAGCTGCAGGCAGAGATCGCGGCGCTGCGAGAAGAGTACGAAAGTGTATACCTGATCGCCAACAGCATCGGCGCGTACTACGCCCTGCACGCGGGGATCGACCGGAGGATCGCCCACGCGTGGCTGATCTCTCCCGTCGTGGATATGGAGGCACTAATCGCTGGGATGATGGCGCAGGCCGGCGTTTCGGAAGAAGAACTGGAGCGGCGGGGCGTGATCGAAACGGACAGCGGTACGCTCTCGTGGGACTACCTGCAGTTCGTGCGGACGCACCCGATCGTGTGGGATGCGCCGACCGACCTCCTTTACGGCAGCGGAGACGCGCTGACAAGCCGGGCGGCGATCGAAGCCTTCGCCGCGGCGCACAAGGCCCGCCTTCGCGTGATGGAGGGCGGCGAACACTGGTTCCACACCGACGAACAGCAGCGCTTTCTGGACGACTGGATCGCCTCGACGGCAAAGGACGTCTTCGACCGGCAGACCCAGCTGCGGCGCATTGTTAAGTATGAAACGCTGACGCGGGAGGCGGAAGCCCTCCTCGCCGCGGGGGACTGCGGCGCGGCGCTCAAAGAAAAGCTCGCGGCGCTCGAAGCGTACTACACGAGCGACACATGGAAACGCGATTTTGCGGACGACGAAGCGGGCAAGTTCCCGAACGATCTGCCCCGCGGCGTACTCTCCGAGGACGGGATCTATAATTTGCTGGAACGGTATAAGGAAAGGATGTGCGACGAATGACCCATTGGAAAACACCTGCCGCACTGCTCCTCGCCCTCCTTCTTCTCTCCCTCTGCGCCTGCGGGGCGCAGCCGGAACCGCTGACACAGCCGCAGATGACCGTAGCTACGACTGTGCCGACGACTGCGTCAACGACAACTGTCGCCACGACGACGACAACGGAACCGACGACCACGGAACCGGCGTCTTTCTCCGTCGACGACGTCGCCATGACCGCGACGCCGGACAGCAGCTGCTTTTCCGAAATCGGCTACAGCGAAGCGTTCGAAACCCTCGTCGTGACCTTCCGCGACAGCGGCAAGACCTATTGTTATACGAATTTCTCCGCAGCGGACTGGGCGGCGTTTCAGGCCGCGGATTCCCTCGGCCGCTACTTCAACGCGTCGATCAAGGGAAAATTCCCCTGTGAAAAGGTCTGAACCGCAAAAAAGTTTGCTTTTTTGAAAAAATCCCCCTGCGTCAGGGGTTGCTTGTGACGCTGCGTCATGTGCTACACTTGACGCGAAGGAGGTGGAAAGCTATGTCCACTTACACAACCGGAGAGATCGCGAAGCTTTGCGGCGTCACGGTGCGCACGGTCCAGTATTACGACACGCGCGGCATTTTGGTGCCGACGTCGCTTTCGGAAGGCGGCCGCCGGCTCTACAGCGACGCCGACCTGCGGCGGATGCGCGTGATCTGCTTTCTGCGCGAGCTGGGTCTGCCGATCGACACGATCGGGCAGCTGCTGAAAGAAGAAGACCCCGGCAGCGTGGTCGAGCTGCTTCTGCAGCAGCAGGAGACGGCGCTGCGGCAGGAGATCGACGCACAGACGGAAAAGCTCGAAAAGCTGGAAGCGCTGCGGCGCGAGCTGAAAAGCGCGGGCGAGATCTCGGTGGAATCCATCGGCGACATAGCCTGTACCATGACGAACAACAACAAACTGAAGAAAGTACGCCGGACGCTGATCCTCACGGCGATCCCGGTCGGAATCCTTGAAATCGCCGGCATCCTCTTGTGGATCTTCAAAGGCGTCTGGTGGGTGTTCGCGCTCTATGTGCTCGTCGCGATCCCCTGGGGCATCGTGATCTCGCGCTACTACTTCAGGAACACGGCCTATCTTTGTCCGCAGTGCCACACGGTGTTCCGGCCGACGTTCAAAGAGGTCTTCTTTGCGCGGCACACCCCGAAAACGCGCAAGCT
>CAMZEG010000174.1 GCA_947305635.1 uncultured Clostridia bacterium | reverse complement strand
TCAAGTGGATGGATCACATCGACGCGGTGGATGAACTCAAGCGCGGCATCGGCCTTGTCGCCTACGGTCAGCGCGATCCGATCATCGCGTTCCGCGAAGAGACCGCCGACATGTTCGACGCCATGATCGCTTCGATCCGCGAAGACACCGTACGCATCATCCTTTCCGCTCCGTTCAAGACAGACGAGGAGGTCAAACGCGAACAGGTGGCCAAGGTGACCGGCGCTTCCGGCGCGGGCGACGGCAGTGAACAGAACAAGACCGTCCGCAAGTCCAAGAGCGACAAGGTCGGCCCGAACGACCCCTGCCCGTGCGGCAGCGGCAAAAAGTACAAAAAATGCTGCGGCCGTCCCGAGCTGCGCAACCAGAAGCAATAACCCATCTCAGCAAATACCCAGGAGGTCACAAAAAAATGAAAAAACGGATCCTTGCTTTCCTTCTGGCGCTCACCGTTCTTTGCTGCTGCGCCGTACCCGCCTTCGCCGCCGACAACACCGTCGCGAAGATTTACCTTTGCTACCGCTGGTCGGGTCCACCGTCGCTCGGTCACGTCTGGGTCTATATCGAAAATCTTTCCAATCAGACGCAGAAGGTCGGCGCCTATTCCCTGCCGCCGCATCAGGGCGTTTCGCTCGGCAACTTCGGCCTGACCCGCTCCGACGGCAACGGAACCTATTATAATGTGGAATCCTACTGCGCCGCGCGCTTTTCGATGAGCGGCACGGTTTCGAACAGCCACCGGCTCAGCCAGAGCCAGCTGAACAGCGTCAGCAACGCCATTTTGTCGCAGAACCTCTGGCTGCCGCTCGGCTCCAACTGCTGCGACTTCGCGGTCCGCGTCTGGAACGCGGGCGGCGGCACCTACACGGTTTCGCTCGGCCTGCCGGTCTTTGTCAAATGGCAGATTCAGGCGCACGGCAACGAGGGCGGCGTCAACATGTATAACCCCGCCCGCAATCAGGTGCTCAAACAGAGCGGTTCCGGCGGCGGCGCGACGCTGCACGTCTGCGCGGACGGCACAGTTTCGAAGCAAATTGGATAAGAGTGCACAGTGCGCAGTGCACAGTGCACAGAAAAGCCGCCTGCGGGCGGCTTTTTTGGATGGCAAGAATGCAAGCAGTGAAATGTGGAATTTGGTATTTGGAATGTGGAATTCCGCATTAACAAAAGACGCCCGAACGGCGGAGCCGAAGCCCCGCCGTTCGGGTTTCTGATTATGGAAAGGAGACATCCCGATCAGCGTTTGCCGAGATTTTTGAAGAAATACTGGATGCTGTGGAAGATCTTGATCAGCCACGCGAACGGGCCGGTGTGGATCTGGCCACACTTGCAGCGGTCGCCGCTTCTGAGGTCTGCGCCGCAGTTCTTGCAGTAGCCGTTGCCGTTGTCGACGTGCGCCGTTTTGGCGATCGCGCGGGTATCCTTATGGCTGGGATCGTTGGCGCAGACGCGCTGCTCCAGGCCTTCCTGCGTGCAGCTCGCCGTGCGGACGGTCGTCCACGCGCCGTAGTTGTGGCCCTTCGCCGGAATCTTCACGCCGTTCGCGTCGGTCTGCTGGGTGCAGGCCGCGTCCTTGAAGAGCTTGCCGCAGACGGAGCAGGTGTAATACTCGATATTGCCCGCCGTATCGCAGGTCGCGCTCTTTGCCGCAGTCCTGCTGCCGGTATGCGGAACGGTCGATTTCGAAATCACGCTGCCGGCGGTCTTGACGTTGCCGCAGGCGCTGCAGCAGATGTCGCCGGTGTAGCCGTCTTCCTTGCACGTGGCGTTCTTCTGGTTCTTCAGAACATCCGTGCCGACGTGGTTGGTCAGGTCTTTCTTAATCGTCAGGTCGGCGATTTCCACTTCGTTTTCGTCGAAGTTTTTATGGCAGTTCGCGCAGGTGTAGTGGCCCTTTTCGCCGGCGGCGTTGCAGGTCGCCGCGGTTTCGGGAATCCATTCGCCGAAGACGTGACCGGCAAGCGGGGCGCTGATGTCGGTGATCTCGTTTTCACCGGCCGCGTCGCTGTACAGCTTGTGGCAGGTCGCGCATTCGTAGTGGTCAATCGTGCCGGGCACTTCGCAGGTGGACGGCGTGCCGGCGACCGGAACGATGGTATGGACGCCGTAGGCCGTCATGGTCTTTGTCGCGGAGATTTCGCCGTACTGGCCGCCGTAGACGAAGCGGAACGTAAACTGTTCGCCGTCGAGTTGCGGGCACAGATAGGAGTTGGCAAAGTATTCCCCGTCCTGCGTGACGCCGTAGATGACGATGGTCGGATCCTCGATTTCTTCTTCCGTATTGTCCGCAAAGACGCGGTAGACTTTTACATGGTCGAGCAGCCAGTAGGTCTGCCCGACGTTCAGGGTCTCCGGCAGGGCGGAAAGGTCGATCCGGATGGACGCGATGTCGCCCTGGGCGACCGACACGCTGAAGCGGTCGAAGCTCGCCTCTACCGAAACGGTCTCGTCGCCGAGCTGTACGTTGCTCATATAGATCCGCGGTTCCACCTCGAAACCCTGGTTCTCCGCGATCTGATAGGAATCATAGCTGCCGCCGCCGCGCGGGTTCCACGCGATGAAATGCAGATGCTCCGTCACGTCATAGGTGTTGCCGTTCCTGGTCAGGGTCGCCGTCACGCCCCAGTTGGAAAGGTTGTAGGTGCTGTAAAGCGGGGCCTGCAGCAGGGCGTTATCGAAGTTGAGGTCGATCGTCATGCCGGGCACGACTTCAACCATGACGGTTGCCTGATAGGCGTCCTTGTACTCCAGACGCACTTCATAGGTGCCGAGCTTGTTCGAGAACGGGTTGTCAAAGACCCAGTGCCAGCCTTCGCCATCCCCCATCGCTGTGTCGCGGTACAGGAAGTTGACGCCGTCCAGCGATACTTCTTCGTCCGGGCGGTCCGGGTCGGTATACTTCGCAAAGAGCTTGACGCCGAAGCTGTCTCTTGTCAGCATCGTGTACTGTTCAATCTGCACGGGCTGGTCGGGCAGCGTGAAGTAATAGGAATCGATTTCGCCCTGCGTCACGGTCAGGGTGAAGGTGTCGCTGTAATTGCCGTACACGGCGGTCATTGTGTAATCGCCCGGCGTGTTGAACGTGGCGCTGTAATGGTAGCTGCCGCTCGCGTCATAGTAGCGGACCGAGATCTCGTTGGAGGGAACGGCTCTGGTCGTACCGTTGGAATAGTAGACCGTCGCGGTCGTCGGGAACTTGGAGTAGAAATCGACATAGGTGAAGCGTTCCACCGTCGCGGGCAGGAAGGCGGAGAAGTCGAAGGTCACATGGTCAATGGTCACGCCGTCCAGCGCCTCAAAGGCATAGCCTGAGCGCGTCGCAAACGCTTCGGCGCTCGAAGCGCTGTTGGCGCGGATCGTGGTCTTCTTCGACCGGATATTCAGCACGCTCTGGTAGTTACTGAAGTTGAACTCGTCGTTGAGGACCGTCAGCGTCTGCATGAAGGTCTCGTTATACGGCCAGTTGGCGTATTCGTTGTTGGCAATTCCCGTGACCGTCTGCGGCAAGGTCAGATTCGTCACGGCATAGGGAACAGCGACCAGTCTGGTGACAGCCTTGTTATACAGCACGCCGTCAACGACTGTGAACCGCGTGTCGTCCGCCGCGACGGTAAACGCGGCAAAGTTCGGGCAGTAGTAGAACGCGCCGGTCCCGATCTGCAGCGCCTGCGCGCCGGTTTCGATCACAACGCCGGTCAGGCTGTTCAGCCGATAGAACGCCTGCGCCCGAACGCCGGTCACGCCTGCGGGAATCGTAAACGAGGCGAGCGTGCCG
>CAMZEG010000173.1 GCA_947305635.1 uncultured Clostridia bacterium | reverse complement strand
GCCGGCGGATCGAGGATGATGTAGTCGTACGTCCGGTCGTTTTTGTTATAGAGGTCCGTCAAAAGTTCGAACACGTCCGCGCAAAGGACGTCCACATTGGAAAGACCGTTGCGCTTGGCGTTCGCCGCGGTCAATGCAATCGCGTCCTTCGAAACGTCCACCGCCGTGACGCGGCTGGCGCCCGCTTTGGCGCAGTTGAGCGCGAACGCGCCCGTGTGGGTGAAGCAGTCGAGCACCGTCCGACCTTTGGCGAGCTTCGCGGCGGCAAGACGGTTATATTTCTGGTCGAGGAAGAAGCCGGTCTTCTGCCCGTGGATGTAGTCCACTTCGTAGTCGATCCCGTTCTCTTGGAGGATCAGCTTGCCGTCGAGATCGTCGCGCAGCCCGTCGCAGCGGTAAAAGCCGGTGCTCTCTGTCATGCCTTCCTTTTCGCGCAGGGCAATGTCGTTGCGCTCGTAGATCGCCGTAACCGGCGCGCCCATTTCCGCGAGGAGCTTCGCCATCAGAGGGAAGATGACGTCCTTTCTCTGCTCGATCCCGAGCGACATCGTCTGGGTCACCAGCACGTCGCCGAACCGGTCGACGGTCAGCCCCGGGAAGCCGTCCGCTTCGCCGAAAACCAGGCGGCAGCAGCCAAAGTCGCCGCCCATGACGGCTTTGCGGTAATCGAAGCAATACTGCAGCCGCCGCGTGAAGAACGCTGCGTCAAAGGCGTCGTTCGCGTTGCGCGAAAGGATCCGCACGCGGATCTTCGAGCGGCTGTTGTAAAAGCCGGAGCCGAGGTAGCGCCCCTTTTGCGAAAGGACGTCGACGATCGCTCCATCCGCGGGGTCGTTTCGGACGTCCGTCACCTCCTGGTCATAGACCCAGACGTGCCCCGCTTTCAAAAAGGCGGCGCCCTTGTCGGTGACGGTGACGATGGGGTAGTTGCGTTGTTGTTTCATAAGCAGCTCTTTTCTTTCGTTCAGTCGGTGACGGCGGCTTTGCAGCAGATGACGCCGCTGATGCGCGGGGCGTAGCCGATGCCCTGATAGGCGTTCACGTTGTCGTTTGTCAGCGTGATCTCGTTTTCTCCCTTGCGCAGCGTGAGGTAGACCGTCCGCGTGTCGTATGTCGTAAAGCTCATCGTGTTGCGGCAGTAGTAGTTGCCGATCTTTTCTCCGTTGACCCTGACGGTGACAAAGTCCTCCACAAGGTCGATGTTGTAGGCGTGGACGCCGTTCTCCCGCCCGGAGGCGTAGGTGAGGATCAGCGCATAGTCTCCGTCTTCCGGCGCGTCGACGCTCAGCCGCAGGCCCGCGTCTTCCTTGAGCCCGTCGTAATACGCCGTGCCGCCCGCGCCGGTCAGCTGTACCGCGCCCCCGAACAGGTCCGGCGCCGCCGCGGCGTTCTGCGTGTTGAGGTCGATTCCCGCCTGCGTGACGCGGGTCAAAGACGCGCGGTCGAGCACGTTCAGCCCGCGCTGCAACAGCAGCGTGTCGCCGTCGCAGTCGTAATAGCCGTCCGCCGGGGCGACAATCAGCCAGCGGTTCGCGGCATTCTTGTCCTTTTCAAAATACACGCGCGGCGTGTCGGCGTGGGGCTTCACAAGCAGGCTGTCGAGCACATAGGTGCCGTCCTTGTGCGAAAGGGTCAGCGTGTGCTTGCCCTTGGAAAGCTGCAGCGTCACGGTGTACGCGCCGGTGTTCTCGCTGCGGACGGTGTTCGGCAGGCGGATCGTCTTCTCCATGCTGTCGAGCTGTAAAATCACTTCCGCGTCCTTGCGCTCGGTGTCGCGCAGGCCGTCCTTGTCCTTGCCGTAGATCAGCGTGAGATCCCAAAGGCCGCCTTTGTCGACGGAAAAGTCGCGGGAAACGCCGTCGCCCGGATGCTCGAAGCCGCCGGTCATGCCCTGTATCTGTCCCGTGGTCGCGTAGGCGCTGTCGTAGGTATAGGCCGTGCCGTGCAGCGTCCCGTCCTCGAACTCATACCGCGCCATGAGCGTGTCGTCGACCGGGTGTGCCGTCGTTTTCGCGTCGTCCCGGATCGTGATAAGATAGGCCGCGTTCGGGTCCTTGTCGTTCAGCCTGACGCGCAAAGAGCCCGCCGCCGCGCGGGCGGTATAGGACGCGACGACTTCGGGCGCGTAGACGCAGCCACCGAGACCCTGATAGGTCACTTTCTGAATCTCCACGCGCAGAAGTTTCCCTTTCAGCGCGGTCTGATTAAGATGGGTGAACCGCAGCGTCTGGGCGCGGTCCGTGCCGCTGAGCAGGAGAGAGATCTCGTCCTTTTGGTCGTTCGTTGCGGCAAGGCCGAAGGCGGCGAACTTCTTATAGGTCAAGAAGTTGCTTTCGTCGCGGATCGTCTTTTCGGAATAGGCGGGGAGGCCCGACTTGACCGAAAGCCGCGTGTCGCCGAGCTGCGCGTACCAGCGGCCGACCCACCAGGCGCTGTTCGGCGTGTTCCGGTCGGCGCAGGTGTTGCTCAGGTTGTTCGCCAACAGCCAGTAGGCCTGGTCGGCGTAAAAGCCGCTTTCTTCGATCACACTGATGTATTTCGCAAGGGCGTTCGGGTCGCCGTTTTCCTCCATCATGCCGTATTCGTTGACGATGACGGGCGTCGCTTCGTCGATGCCGAGCGCGCGCTCGATTGCATGCAGCCGGTCGGCGTGGCGGTTCCATTCGAAGATCGACCGCCCGTTCAGCTCGTGATAGACGAGCACGTCCGGCACACAGCCGTGCTCTTTGCAGTAGGCGAGGAATTCGCCCATCGTCGTTTCGTCAAAGCCGCAGTAGGCGGGGCCGGCGAACTTCGCGTCGGGGTAAACCCCGCGGATGCGGGCGACGGTCTGCGCATAAGCCTCATAGAACGCCTTCCGCCCTGCTTCGTCAAAGGCGCTCCAGCCGTCCATCCACGTACCGAACCAGACGCCGTTGTCGCTTTCGTTGAACGGACAGAAGACGAGCTTATCCATGTAATCGCACCCGCGATACTGTTCCAGCGCTTCATCTACAAGGGGATAGTAGACGTCCTCAAGATACGTCCGCCAGTCGTAGGTGCCCGCGCGCTTTTGGGCGGCGATGGCTTCCTCGTCATAGTACCACGTCGTGTACATGTCCTGCAGATAGACGATCATGTACTGGAGGTCGTCCGTGTTGACCTGCGGCGCGATATGCGCGATGTCGCCGGTGGGGTGCTGACGGCCGTTCGCGGTCTTCGCGGACATGGTCGTGATGCGCAGACTGTCGGTGATCTCCTGCGAGGGCACGCCGGGCTCGGCGACGCCGGAGAGGAACCCTGCCGCGCCGCCGGTGCGCGCGCCTGCCGGGGCCGCCGCGTCAACCGTGAGCGACGGGCAGCAGATTGCGGCCAGCATAAACAGAACGTTGAGCAGCGTGACGATGAAAGACTCCATATTCGGCCTCCTTTTCGTGTCGGGCGGCAGCGCGCCGCGGTGCGGATTTTGCCGTTTCTTTTTACATCTTATTATAGCACGCCGGTTTCACAATTGCAAACGGTATGTATAAACCGCCCGTCTTTCGTCAAAACTGCCCACAAAGACTGCACAAACGCCCGTTTTGCGGGCGAAAACTGACAAAATTCCCGCCTTGCTTTATTCAATTTGAAAAAGCGGTTGACAAATGGATCATTATCATGTAAAATAATTGGGCTTGCGGGATAACTGCGCCCTTTTTTGGGCGGTTACCCGAGAGTAATAATCTTTAGAAAGGAGATGCTTTCCACTTGCCAACCTTTAACCAGTTAGTGCGCAACGGCAGAGAAACCCTCGTCAAAAAGCCGAAGGCTCCCGCGCTTCTGAAGGGTCTGAACTCGAAGAAGAACGTGATGACGGATCACAATTCTCCGCAAAAGCGCGGCGTGTGCACAG
>CAMZEG010000172.1 GCA_947305635.1 uncultured Clostridia bacterium | reverse complement strand
CTCGCGTTCCCGATCCAGAATCTGATGATCGGCGTCGCCACGGGCACCGGCGTCGGTATCAACGCGCTGCTCTCCCGCGCCCTCGGCGCAAAGCAGTTTGACCGCGCGAACAAGATCGCCGCGAACGGCATGTTCCTCGCGTTCTGCAGCGCGGCGGTGTTCCTTCTGGTCGGCCTGTTCGTCACCCCGCTGTTCTTCCAGCGGCAGGCGGCGCCAAGCGAGGCGGATCCCGCTTCCCTGCTCGTGTACCAATACGGCGTCGACTATCTGACAATCTGCGCGTGCCTGTCTCTCGGCGTCTTCGGCCAGGTCACGACCGAGCGGCTGATGCAGTCCACCGGCAAAACGACGCTTTCGATGACGACCCAGCTGTTCGGCGCGGTGATCAACATGATCCTCGACCCGCTGCTGATTCTCGGTATCGGCCCGTTTCCGCGGCTCGAGACCAAGGGCGCGGCCATTGCGACGGTGACCGGCCAGTTCTGCGCGTTCGCGCTCGCGCTCGTCCTCAACCACCGCTTCAACAAGGAAGTGCGCATCCATTGGAAGGGCTTCCGTCCGGACGGCAGACTGATCGGCGAAATCTACAAAATCGGCGTCCCGTCGATCATCATGATCGCGATCGGTTCGCTGATGAACTACTTCCTCAACCGGATTTTGCGCGCCTTTTCGTTCACCGCGGTCGCGGTCTTCGGCGCCTATTTCAAGCTGCAAAGCTTCGTCTTCATGCCGGTCTTCGGCCTCAACAACGGCACGATCCCGATCATCGCCTACAACTACGGCGCGGGCAACCGCAAGCGGATGACGCACACGGTGCGCTTCGCGATGGTGCTCGCCTGCTCGATCATGGCGCTCGGCACGGCGCTCATGTGGCTGATGCCGGAAACGATGCTGCGGCTTTTCGACGCGTCGGACGACATGATGGCGATCGGCGTCCCCGCCCTCGAGCGGATCAGCCTTTGCTTTGTCCCGGCGGGCTTTTGTATCGCGATGGGCTCGGTCTTCCAGGCGGTCGGCCGCAGCTACTATTCGATGATCGTCTCCTTCGCGCGGCAGCTGATCGTGCTGCTCCCGGCGGCCTACCTGCTTTCGAAGACGGGGGCCGTGGAGAACGTCTGGTGGGCGTTCCCGATCGCGGAGATCGTTTCGGTGATCGTCTCGGCCGTCTGCTATGTCCATGTGTACCGCACGCTGATTTCACATGTCGGAGAAGACAGTCAATAGTCGTTCGTCAATAGTCGTCAGCAAAGCGCCCTGCGGGGCGCTTTTTTAATTCGGAATTCGGAATGCGGAATTCGGAATTGCGCGGCGGAAACAACGTCGCGGCAAGCCGAGAAAAGGCGTCTCTGTCGCCCGTAGGGCGATGGGGTTGCGGGGCGTCATGGTTGTGCCCTGCAACAGCGTCGTTTCCGTACAATTCCACATTTGCAACTGCACGCTGCACACTCCACACTCCCCTAACTGCTGTCCTGCAGCCCGATGGCTCTGCGCTGGAACTCCTCCAGATCGTACGACGCGTCGGACGAAAAAACGCTTTGACTGTTCCATCTTCTCTCCCGCGCGCCCGCGCGTGTCTTCTTCGCTCTTTCATTCTTACCATTCTTTAATTCTTTATATGTGTGCATCCGTTGTGCATCCGTTGTGCATCTGTTGTGCAAGAGCTGTGCATCAGTTGTGCAAGAGTTGTGCACGTCGGCGTCGTTTTCGGCCTCTGCGCCCAGTGTTTCTGCGGCTTCACAGTTGTGCAGGTTCAGCGTGATTTTGCGGTTTCGCCCCGACATTTCCTGCGTCAGAAGCGACGCCTGCGCGAAGTGTTTCAGCACACGCTGCACCTTGTCCTCCTGCACGCCGCTGTAATCGGCCAGCGCCTTCCGCCCCGTGATCAGCTGCCCGGGCTGCAGCGTGACCGCCTCTCCGCGGAACAGCGCCTGCCGCGGCTCGAACGCCGCCATCGACAGCAGCGTCAGCCACACGCGCAAGTGATCTCCGTCCGCCGTGATCACCCCGTTTTCGAGCCATTTGCGCTCAAATTTGAACCAGCCTTCCATTGTGCCGTCTCCCCTTTCGTTCGCAGGGTAAAAAATACCCCTCTATATATAGGCCCGACAGGGGTGTTTTGTCGCGTGTTTTCCGCGACAAATTTGTAAAAAGTTGCAAAAATCCGGTTTTTTCAACGCTAAGTCCCTCTTTCGGGACAACAAAAAAAGGACCCGCGCGGGGTCCCTTCTTGTTTTTGCTTAGTCTTCGTCGTCCGCTTCTTCGTCGTCCGCGTCGTCCTCGTCTTCGATTTCGATGTCGAACTCCAGCGTCTCGCCGCAGCACGGGCATTCCACACGGCCGTCTTCGTCGATCTCGTCGAAGTCGATGCAGATGTCTTCGCCGCAGGCCGGGCAGGTCACTTCGATGCAGTCGTCGTCGCAGCAGTCGCACTCGTCGTCGCAGCACTCGTCGTCGTCGAAGTCATAGACGAACTCTTCCACATCGCCGAGATCCTCGTCGACCTCTTCGATATAGTCGTTCAGTTCGTCCACGTCCGCGCCGAGGTCGTCCAGCTCGTCGGCGATTTCGCCGAGCGCGTCGATGATGGCGGTGAAGAGCTTGCCTTCCATTTTATCGGTGTCGATGTCAAGGCCTTCCATGAGACCCTTGAGATACGCAACTTTTTCCGAAACTGACATAGGTAATACCTTCCTTTCTTGCTGCGTCCGCTTATGCGCGGCCGAGATATTCGCCCGTTCTGGTGTCGACCTGGATCATTTCGCCCTCATCGATGAAGAGCGGCACTTTGATCTCCGCGCCGGTTTCCAGCGTGGCGGGTTTGGTGGTGTTGGTGGCGGTGTCGCCCTTGAAACCGGGGTCGGTCTTGGTGACCTGAAGCTCCACGAAGTTGGGCGGTTCGACGCCGAAGACCTTGCCCTTGTAGGACAAAATCTTGCAGGTCATGTTCTCTTTCACGAACTTGAAGCTGTCGGGCAGATCGCTCTGGTTGATCGGGATCATGTCGTAGGTCTCGCTGTCCATGAAATAGTAAAGATCGCCGTCGTTGTAAGAGTATTCCATATCCTTGCGCTCGATATAAGCGGTCGGGAATTTCGCCGTGGGGTTGTAGCTCTTTTCGACAACGGCGCCGGTGATCACGTTCTTGGTCTTGGTTCTGACAAAAGCGGCACCTTTGCCGGGCTTGACGTGCTGGAATTCCACGACCTGCAGCACGTTGCCGTCTTCTTCAAAGGTCACGCCGTTTCTGAAATCGCCTGCTGAAATCATAGTTTTGTTCCTCCGTATACAAGTTTTGCCTTTTTATTTTATACGAAACAGCGCCATTTTGCAAGCCTTTTTTTTATTTTTCCGCGTTTCGCGCCGGAAGATTTACACCGTCGACACAAAAAGCTGACGATTTTATGAACTTTTCGCCGTTCTTCTTCTCTTTTCGTCCGCGTTATGGTACAATGAACAGGAAACAGAAAGGACGGGATGACGAATGAAACGACCGGTTTTGCTGATACTGAGCTTGCTTTTACTCTTTTCACTGTGCGCCTGCGGCGATCTCGAGCCGATGGACGAGATGGGCGACGCCGCGGTTCCCCCGCAGACGACCACGACCGCGGACCCCGTGGTGCGCGTGACCTTCCCGGAGGGACTGACGAGCGTGGAGATCGCCGAAAAGCTGGAGGAAAACGGCGTCTGCAGCGCCGCGGACTTCATGGCTGCGGTCAAAGACTTCGACGCGGTGAAGGACGCCTACGCGTGCCTTTCCTCCGTCAAAAACGCCTCTGAGCGCGCCTTCGCGCTCGAGGGCTACGTCTTCCCCGACACCTACGACTTCTACCGCGGGGAATCGGCGTCCTACGCGCTCTCGCGCTTTCTTTCCAACGCGAACCGCAAGCTGAC
>CAMZEG010000171.1 GCA_947305635.1 uncultured Clostridia bacterium | reverse complement strand
GCGTTTTGCAGCCCCGCTCGTTCGCGAGCCGCAGCGCCGCCAGCGTGTCGGCGGTTTCTCCGCTCTGGCTGATCACGACCACGAGGGTATCGGGGTCGAGCACCGGGTCGCGGTAGCGGAACTCCGAGGCGACGTCGATTTCGACCGGCAGGCGCGCGAGCTTTTCGATCACATATTTGCCGACGGCCCCGGCGTGGTAGGCCGAGCCGCAGGCGACGATCATCACGCGGCGCAGCTTGCATATCTCCTCGTCCGTCAGGTGGAAGTCCTCGAACGCGATCGTCTTGTCCGCGGTGATTCGCGGCGACACCGTGTCCGCAACGGCGCGGGGCTGCTCCATGATCTCCTTGAGCATGAAGTGCTCGTATCCGCCCTTTTGCGCGGCGGAAAGGTTCCATTCGATTGTTTTCGGCTGCTTTTCGATCGCGGCGCCGTCCTTATTGAAGAATACGGCGCCGTTCGCGTCGACCAGCGCGGTCTCGTGGCCGTCGAGGTAGTAGATCTCGTTCGTGTGGCGGAGAATCGCCGTCACGTCCGAGCCGATGAACGTCCCCTTCTCGCAGACGCCGAGGACGAGCGGACTGCCCCAGCGGGTGCAGACGATCTGATTCGGGAAGTCCGCGCACAGCACGCAGATCGCGTAGGCGCCCTCAAGCAAAGCCGCGGTCTTGCGGACGGTGGAGACGAAGTCGCCGTCCCAGGTCTTGTCGAGCAGATGGGCGATTACCTCGGTGTCGGTTTCCGAGACGAAGACGTAGCCCTCCGCCTGCAGGTCGGCCTTGAGCTGCAGGTAGTTTTCGATGATGCCGTTGTGCACCACGCAGAAGCGGCCGCTCTGGCTCTTGTGCGGGTGGGCGTTGATATCGTTCGGCTTGCCGTGGGTGGCCCAGCGGGTGTGGCCGATGCCGACCGTGGCGGGGCTCTGGTGCTCCGCGGCAATCAGAGAGGCAAGGTTGCTGATCCGTCCGCGCGTCTTGGTCACGCGCAGAGAGCCTCCCTCCGCGACGGCGATGCCCGCCGAATCATAGCCGCGGTATTCGAGTTTTTCCAATCCTTCCAGCAGATACGGGACCGCGCGGTTTTTACCGGCGTATCCGACGATTCCACACATAAGCGTTCTCCTTTGCAAGTGCCGGCGCTGCGGCCGGGGCTGTTTCAGTATAGGATGCCGTACGCGAAGATTATACCATTTTCCGGGCGGAAAGTCCAGAAATGCACAAAAAGTTTACATCTGGGCGCGTGGCGCTAATCCGCCGCCGTTTTTTCTGCTTTGGAAATACGGGCGCGTTTCACACCCTGTTACGCGCGATTCACTCTTTTTTTACTGAAAAAAACGCGTTTCGTGCTATGATGAAATCGGCGATAAGCCAAATCTATACCATTGCAAGGAGAGATATCTATGAAAGCAACCAGGCGCATCCTGTCCGTACTGCTGGCGGTGGTGCTGCTGTTTTCCTGCGCCGCGTCCGGCGTGTCGTCGCTGACAGCTATGGCAGCAGGAGGCAGTTACTTTTTCTACCTCGCGTATTCCGATATTCAGGCAAAAAAGAATTCGGTTGCGCAAAACATCGGCAACAATACAATCTATTCCCAACAGCTGATCAAACAAAACGGATATCAAACGGTCTATCTTGCCCGAAATGAGGCGGAGGGGATTCAGGTCTATTTCCACGAATTGGGCAACGACAACGAAACCGGGCGACAGCTTCGCGTAGAAGTCGATCCGTTCTTGAACGCCAACGGTGATACGCTGCCGTTTTCTGTATATGAAGAAATCTACTTCACCGAACCAACCACATGCCAATATCAGCTTGCCGAGGCGCTGGTGCCTTACAATGGTCAAACTGTGGAAACAACGGTTGGAGAAAACCTGATGTTTTATGTGGAATTGAAATCCGCGAAGAACCAACCGGCGGGCGTTTATGCTTCAAAAGTAACGGCATATGACGAAAACGGCGTGCTGGCCGTACGGCCTGTTCATGCCATCGTGTGGAATTTTGCACTGCCGGAAGCGCATTACAGCACGACCGTCATGGGCCTTTATAACTCGGCTTCCTCTTATGCCGGAACCAAAGGGTTCCTGCAAAGCGTCGGTGTTCGGTTCGACAACAAGGGTGAGATTCTGGAAGAAGACATCCCGTTTGCGGAATCTGTTCTGGAAGCATGGGATGAAGTGCTGCTGCAGCACGGTATCGTGCCGACGGAGCTGCCGCGCTTTTTGATTGACACCGATGAAAAAGAGGCCGCGTTAAAGCTTGCCGATCCACGCCGTTCCATGTATTTTGTTCCGATCTTGAACTATGATGGCATCACCTCGCAAGTGACTGCAAAGATTCAACAGTATAAGAATCTGGTCTACCAAAATGATATCCTGCGTGAGAAAGCCGTGTTTTACACTGCTGATGAAGCAAGTTTGCCGCAAGCGGATAATGGCGTTTACGCTGCGTATTCACAACGCGTATCTGCAATCAAAACGCTTTGGCCGGGAGCGCATACGCTCGTTTCAACCGATTATTTGAATGCATTCTCAAAAGATGTGCTGCAAAAAACCGCAGACATGATATGTCTGAATCAATCTCTTCTTGTCGGTGAAAACAACGAAGAGAATCGCACCTTCTTTACGGACAACAAGTGGAACAGCGTGCTCCGTTATGACGGCCCTCTGCGCTCCGGCTCCATGAACCTGTTTATCTCGCCGGTCAGCACCAATGGGCCGCTGCGCCGCTGCCTGTATTGGCAACAGGAAGCGATGCAGAAAAAGGGCGGGATTCTTGAGTGGAACTGCTCGTTTATTCCAACAATCAATGGAAAACTATTTGACGTATGGGAAAACAATATGCTTCCGCCCGGAAGCGGAACACAAACCAACAACGGCGACGGTTTATTGCTCTATCCCGCAACAGCGATCGGACTGGACGCAACGGAACCGGTGGTTTCCCTGCGCATGAAGCAGCTTGTGTCCGGCATGGATGATTACGATTACCTGCAGCTGGCGAAGGAATGCTTTGGCAAAGACAGCGACGTTTATCAAACCGCGATGGCCGGCTTCCTTGGCAGCGATTATACACCGACGACCAACAGCATTTACACGATCGCTTCCTGGGATGTCCTTCCCGCAAACCAGACGCGTATCGCGCTTGGCAACGCGCTGAGCGAAGCGTGGACGGAAGACGAGCAGATGCATCAGTACGGCGACTGGGTGACCGTGGTGGCGCCCGAAGCGACCCACAACGGCCTCGAGATCCGCACCTGCGCGACCTGCGGCGCAGAAGAGAGCCGCAAGATCGCCCCCGCGACCGACTGCACCCACAGCTTTGACGCCTACACCCCGGTCGACGCCGACAGCCACAGCGCGGTCTGCACGCTCTGCAGCGAAACAGTGACGCTGCCGCACACGCCCGGCGAACCCGCGCGGGAAAATGTCGTGGCCGCGACCTGCACCGCCGCGGGCAGCTATGACGAAGTGATCCGCTGCGCCGACTGCGGCTACACGATCAGCAGCACGACGAAGACGACCGACAAGCTCGCCCACCGGTGGAACGGCGGAACGGTGACCGCGCAGCCGACCTGCACGGCGGCAGGCGTGAAGACCTACCGGTGCAACAACTGCACCGCAACGAAGACCGAACCGGTCGCAGCCCTCGGCCACGCCTGGGGCGGCTGGGTTGTGACAAAACAGCCGACCTGCACGCAGGAGGGCCAGCAGACCCGCACCTGCACGCGCGACGGCAGCCACAAGGAAACGCAGCCGATCGCGAAAAAGCCGCACACCGACAACGGCAGCGGCTACTGTAAGGACTGCGGCGCAGACCTCAAGGCGTCCCAGCGCTGTAAGTACTGCGGTCAGATCCACACCGGTCCGTTCGCGTGGCTGATCAAGTTCTTCCACAGCATTCTGGCTATTTT
>CAMZEG010000170.1 GCA_947305635.1 uncultured Clostridia bacterium | reverse complement strand
CGGTTGTTGCCGCGACCGCCTCTGCCGCCGCGGCCGCCGTTTCTGCCGCGGTTGCCGCCGTTTCTGCCGCCGCCCGGATGGGTCGGCTTGACGCCTTCGGCGAGGGTGATCACCACGCGGCGGTTGTCGTCGTTGCCGACGGAGTGCGAGGTGACGCCCTCGATCTCCTGGATCGTCGTGTGGATGATGCGGCGCTCATAGGGGTTCATCGGCTCGAACGTAAAGTTGCGGCCGTATTTCAGCACGCGCTCGGCGTTCTTCTTCGCCAGAGAGGCGAGTGTGCTCTTTCTCTTTTCGCGGTAGTTGCCGACGTTGATCGAGATGCGGGAGTATTCTCCCTCGCTCTTTTGCTTGTTGGCAACGAGCCGGGTCAGATACTGGATCGCGTCCAGCGTTTCGCCGCGCCGGCCGATCACGATGCCGTAATCGTCGCCGCAGTCCAGTTCAAGCAGCACTTCGTTGTCCGCGTGGACATAGGCCTTGACCGAAGCTTCCTGCACGCCCATCTGCTTGACGACGCCGAGCAGGTAGGCGACGCCGGCTTTCACGCCGGGCTTTTCCTCGATCGCGATCTCGGTCTTCGGTGCGGCCTCCTCCTGGGGTGCGGCCTGTTTGGGCTCTTCCTTCGGCTGGGGCGCCGGCTGCTGTTTCTTTTGCGGCTTTTGCTGCTGCGGCTGCTGCTTTTGCTGCTGCGGCTGCTTTTGCGGCTTTTGCTGCGGCTGCGGTTTCTTTTCCGGTTTCTTCGCCGGGGCGTCCGGCGTTTCGTAGTAAGCGCGGGCTTCGGCTTTCTTTTTGCCGAACAGGCCGAGCAGACCCTTTGACGGATGGGAGATCAGCTCCGCGTGCACGTCGGCGTCCGCCGGGGCGTTCAGCGCGTTTCTGGCGTTCTGCAGCGCCTCTTCAATCGTCGCGCCCTGCGCTGTTACTTCATGAATCATTTGTTATCACCACCGTATAATACGTTTGTTGTCATGCCGGTTCGTTTTGCGCCGGTTCGGCGGACATCTGCTTCTTCGTCTGTTCATAGGAACGGCGATAGATCGTTTCGTCCACCATCATGCGGGCAATGGTTTTTCTCGGCGCGTAGATATGGCCGAGCAGAAGGGTCTGGAAGAACGCGAAGAGGTTGGAGAGGATCCAGTACATGCCCATCGCGGCGGGGAACTGGAACGTGAACCAGAGCGACATGAGCGGCATGGTGAACATCATGCAGCCCATCATCTGGGCGTTTTCCATATTGGGGTTGTTCTTCTTCTGGCGCATCTGGGTCAGAACGCTCGTCATCATGGACGTCAGGAAAGACAAAAGAGGTATAAGAAGTAAAATCTTTGCCTGGGTCGTCGAAGCGGAGAAGTTTTTGAGCGTTGCGATGTCGGGGACTGCGCCGAGGTCGATTCCGAAAACGGTGAAGTCAAAATCACGGATCTTCTGGATCTCCGCCGGGTATTTCGCGGCGGTTTCCGGAATCTTGACCACGAGCTTGTCGATGTTGGAGATCAGCGACGTTTCGATATAGGCGAGACCGCGCTGCGAGAGATTGAGGCTCGTTTTGGCGACGTTCGTCAGCGCCGTGAGCAGCTCGTTCGGAATCTGCAGCACGTATTTGAGCGGCTCGCGCACCACGCCGTACAGACCCCAGAGAATGGGCAGCTGGAACAGCAGCGGCAGGCAGGAGCCGGCCATCGCGTTGTAGCCTTCGCGCTGATAGAGCTCGTTGGTCTCTTCCTGGATCTTCTGGTTGCGTTCCTGCGGCGCGTAATCCTGATACTTTTCACGGATCCGCTTGATTTTGGGCTGCATCCGCACCTGTGTGGCGGAACTCTTTTGCTGCTTGATATTGGTCGGCATGATGATCAGCCGGAAGAACAGCGTGAAGATCAGCAGCGCAAGCCCGTAGTTGTTGATGAAGGAATACAGAATCCGGAACAGGAACCCGAAGATCGAGTAAAAAAATGCGAACATGCGTTACCTCCGTAAAGAATTGGCGGTTGAATGTTGAATGCCGCGTGCCGGAAAGCGGGGCTGTTTCATCGCTTTTCTCTCTTCGGCGGAACGGGATCATACCCGCCCGGAGAAAGCGGATTGCACCGAAGCAGCCGCCAGAGCGCCAAAAGACCGCCGCGCAGCGCGCCGTGCGTCTCAATGGCCTCGATGGCGTAACGTGAACAGGTCGGATAGTAGCGGCACATGGGGGGCAGGTGGGGCGAGATATGGTTGCGGTAAAAGCGAAGCAGACGAAGCATTCCCTGTTTCACGCAATCACCCCCAGCGTTTTCAGCGCGTCCTCCATCGCGGCGCGGACCGCCGGTTCCTTGACACGGGTCGTCTTTGTCCTTGCGACAAAGACGAGGTCCCAGCCGGAAAGCGGATAGGCGCGCAGCGTGTTCTGCAGCGCGGCGCGGATCACCCGGCGGGCGCGGTTCCGTTGGACGGCGCCGCCGATCTTTTTACCGGTCGTGATCCCGACGCGGCAAAGGCCGACGCGGTTTTTCATACAGTAGACGACCAGCGCGGGTTTCGCGCAGGACTTGCCCTTGTGATACAGCCGCAGAAAATCTTTGTTCAGATTCAGCGAAACAAAAGACGGCATAGCATCAACCCTCAACGCAATTTAATGTGCAAAGATAGATCAGTAGGTCAGTCTTTTTCTGCCCTTCGCGCGTCTGCGGGAAAGAACCTTGCGGCCGTTTCTCGTTGCCATTCTCTTGCGGAAACCGTGCTCCATTTTTCTGTGGCGTTTTTTCGGTTGATACGTTCTTTTCATTGCGGTATACCTCCTTTATTGGTTTCTTGAAAACTTTGAAACGAAACCGCCGCCGAAGAAAGCGGTTAAGTTGTCGTAAATGAAGGCATAACTTCTCAGTTTATACCTTGCATTTTGACATTATAGCTCAAAAGGGCCGTTTCTGTCAACCGCTTTGCGCGAATTATTTCTGTAATATGATTATAATATAGAGGAATATGGCCGTCTTTCTTGACTTGCGCGGTTTCGCGTGCTAAAATGAAACACAAGACGGCAACCGGAAAGGAGCGAGTCTATGGGAGAAAAGATCAAAAAAGCAATCGGCGTCAAGGGCGATTTCAAAACCGCGATTCTGCCGATGATCAACTACAGCTACGCCAACATGTTCATGGGCGGCGCGGGCTACATCATCGGGATGTATTTCACGATCTTCCTGACGGACGTGGTCAACATCCAGCTCAAGGACGCCGGCGTGATCGTGATGATCGCGACGCTCTGGGACGCGGTGACCGACCCCGCGATGGGCATCATCACCGACCGCACGCGCAGCAAGACCGGCAAGCACCGCCGCTATCTGCTCTGGGGCATCCCCGTGCTGTTTTTGTCCTATACGCTCTTGTGGAACAGCTTCGGCCTGTCCGGCAGCACGAACCCGAAAGGCGCGATCGTCTACTATGTGCTGGTCTACATGCTCTATAAGACGGCCTACACCATCATCGCCGTCCCGCATACCGCCATGCTGCCCGAGCTCGCGCCCGCGTACGACCTGCGCACGCAGTACAATTCGATGGGCTATCTCTTCAACTCCGCGGGCATGGTGCCGTCGTTCCTCTTCACCGTCGGAATCCTCGCGATCTTCGGCTCCAACAACGACCTGACCGCGCAGTCGAAAACGCCGTTCCTTGTCGTCGGCCTGACGCTGTCGGTGTTCTACGCGTTCGCGGTCTATCTGACCTACCGCAAGACGTGGGAGCCGTCGTCCCTCGGGATCGAGCTCGAACCGTTCGATTTCAAATATGTGCTGCGCGAATACGCGCTCGTCTTCAAGAACAAAGCGTTCCGCCAGTACTTCTTCATGAGCCTCGCGTACATGTTCTCCACCGGCTTTTACGCCAACACCAAAGTCTATTACATCAAATACCTCGCGAACCAGTACGGGACCTACGGCGTGTTCAACGCCGTCGCGGGCGTCGCCG
>CAMZEG010000169.1 GCA_947305635.1 uncultured Clostridia bacterium | reverse complement strand
TTGAGCGTCTTGGCCCATTCGATGGCGGGGATCACCTTGCGCGAGGAGATCAGCAATCCCGCGATCACGAGCTCCTTGACCGCGTTGGCGTTCGCGCCGGGGGTGTTGAACACGACGATGCCCTGTTCGCTGCATTTATCCAGCGGGATGTTGTTGACGCCGGCGCCGGCCCGCGCGATCGCGAGCAGGTTTTCACCGAACGTCATATCGTGCATCGCGGCGGAACGGACGATGATGCCGTCCGGGTTTTCGACGTCCGCGCCCACGGTGAAGTTTTCCGGCTCCAGCCGTTCCAGGCCGCGCGCGGAGATCTTGTTGAGTGTTAGTACCTTTTGCATATCGATCAATCCTTTGTGTGTTTTTCTTCAAACGCGCGCATGAACGCGACCAGCTTTTCCACGCCTTCGACGGGCATCGCGTTGTAGATCGACGCGCGCATGCCGCCGACGGAGCGGTGACCCTTGAGATTGACGAAGCCCGCCTGTTCGGCCTCTTTGACAAACAGGGCGTTCAGTTCGTCGTCGTCCGTCACGAACGGGACGTTCATCAGCGAGCGGTCCTCCTTGACGACCGTGCCGCGGAAGAGCTTCGAATTGTCGAGGAAGTCATAGAGCATGCCGGCTTTCTTTTCGTTGATCGCCTTCATGTTTTCGAGGCCGCCGATGTCGTTCTTGATCCATTCGAGCACGAGCTTCGCGATATAGATCGTGTAGCACGGCGGGGTGTTGAACATCGAGCCGTTGTCGGCGTGGATCTGATAGTTGAACATCGTCGGGCAGATATCCAGCGCGTGGCCGATCAGATCGTCGCGGACGATCACGACCGTGAGACCCGCGGGCGCCATGTTCTTTTGCGCGCCGGCATAGAGGATGCCGAATTTGCTGACGTCGATCGGCTCGGAGAGGATACACGAACTGATGTCCGCCACAAGGGGGACGTTCCCGGTCTCGGGCAGGGTATGGTACTTCGTGCCGTAGATCGTGTTGTTCATGCAGATATAGAAGTAGTCCGCGTCCTTTGTGAACGTCGCGGGGTCGAGCTTCGGAATATAGGAGAAGGTCTTGTCCGCCGAGGAGGCGACCACGTGCGCGTCGCCGTAGCGCGCGGCTTCCTTATACGCCTTGTTGGCCCACTGGCCGGTGATCACATAGTCCGCCTTGCGGCTGCCGTTCATGAGATTCAGCGGGATCGCGGCGAACTGCGACGACGCGCCGCCCTGTAAAAACAGCACCTTGTAGTTGTCGGGGATCGCCATCACCTCGCGCAGCAGCGCTTCCGCTTCCTTGATGATCGCGTCGTAGGTCTTGGAGCGGTGGCTCATCTCCATCACGGACTGTCCGCTGCCCTTGTAATCGAGCATCTCGTCCGCGGCGGTGCGCAGCACTTTTTCGGGGAGCATGGACGGGCCGGCGGAAAAGTTATAGACTCTGGCCATAAAAGAACCTCCTGTTTCGGCGCAATCGCTTGTTACAGCCGAAAAGAAATAGATTTTTATACATTTTGATTATTTTACAACGGGGAACCCCAAAAGTCAACCAACGAATTTGACGAATTCCACAATAGAAATGCTGCTTTTTTTATGCTATTATTTGAAGACGCGCCGGATAACCACCGACCGGTAGGGCGGCCATTGGCCGCCCGCTGTTGCTTGCACGGATGGGATTCGTAAGAGGATGAAAAAGATGCAGGGATGCATAGAAAAAAGAAACGTCAAATGAATCACAAGCGCACCTGCTTACGACAGGGTCTCTTGAAACAAATGGACGTTTCTACATGGAGTATACCACAAGATGACTTAAGCGTCAAGAGGGGGAATACACAGGAGAAAGCAGGGAACCACTTTTCGGAAAATGGCTTGACACAAAACGGAAACTAATTACCGAAATCACAAAGCTTCCAATAAAAAGAAGCACAAGAAATGCTTACCAGCATAGGCGTTCAACCCGCCGAGCTGTCAAACAATCTTGTGCTTGCGAAAGATACTATAGCATAAATGGCTTTGTTTTGTCAAGGGAAAACCGCTTGTTTTTCCGCGCGGACAGCCGCAGCCGTCCCCGCTGTCGACTTTGCACAAAAAAGGGGTCGGTTTTTTATCACGATTGCGATTGACACAATTCCGTTATTATTGTATAATATATGAGTAAAAAAGTGAGCGGCGGCTCACCGCCGTGAATATCAGGAGGTTTTTCAATGGATACCAGATTTGCGATCACCGAATACCATGACGCGAAAGCGGTCAACAAGCAGCTCGACGATCTGCTTGCCTCGCCCATCTATTCCATCAGCCCCGAGGCGCTGAAAGAATACGAAGAGAACTATTTCGAAAAGAAGTGCCTGAAGTCCAAGGCCATGATCGAAGAAGCGAAGCAGATCATCCCCGGCGGCGTACAGCATAACCTGGCGTTCAACTATCCGTTCCCGATCGTGATCACCAAAGCGTCGGGCGCGAAGCTCTACGATATCGACGGCAACGAATACTACGACTTCCTGCAGGCCGGCGGCCCGACCGTGCTCGGCTCCAACCCGCCCGAAGTCCGCGAAAAAGTGATCGAACTGCTGAACACCTGCGGCCCGTCCACCGGTCTGTTCCATGAGTTCGAATACAAACTCGCGAAGAAGATCTCCGACTCCGTCCCGACGGTCGATATGTTCCGTATGCTCGGCTCCGGCACCGAGGCCTGCATGGTCGCCTGCCGCGTCGCGCGTCTTGCGACGAAGAAAAAGTACATCATCAAAATGGGCGGCGCCTACCACGGCTGGTCCGATCAGCTCGGCTACGGCATCCGCATCCCCGGCACGAAGTTCACCCAGGCGCACGGTGTGCCCATCCGTCTGATGCGCGACACGCAGGAGTTCTTCCCGAACGATCTCGACGAGCTCGAGCGCAAACTCAGACGCAACCAGCTTTGCGGCGGCACGGCTGCCGTGTTCATCGAGCCGGTCGGTCCCGAAAGCGGCACGACCCCGCTCAACAAGGAATTCAACAAGGGCGTTGAGCGTCTTTGCCGCAAGTACGGCGCGCTGCTCATCTTCGACGAAGTGGTCACCGGCTTCCGCATCGGTATGGCGGGCGCGCAGGGCTACTACGGCGTCGAACCCGACCTGACCGTCTTCGGCAAAGTCATCGCGGGCGGCTACCCCGGCGCGGGCGGCCTCGGCGGCAAACGCGAATACATGAAGTACATGGGCGCCGGTCTCGACGGCGGCCAGAAGATCAAGAAAGCCTTCTGCGGCGGCACGATGGCGGCAACGCCGATCTCCTGCGTCGCGGGCTACTACATGCTCGAAGAGATCGACAAGCAGAACGCCTGCCAGCGCGCCGGTATCCTCGGCGACCGCCTGACCAAGGGCCTGCAGGAGATCATCGACAAATACAACCTCCCGTTCGTGGCCTTCAACCAGGGCTCCATCTGCCATATGGAAACTGTCGGCACGATGCACCTTTCCATCAACTGGCACAAGCCGTGGCAGATCCCGGCCGTCCTCAAGGAAAGCGACGTCCGCAAGGCCGAAATGCAGCACATGGGCGCCGCGTACATGGCGGAAGGCATCGTCACTGTCGGCGGTTCGCGTCTGTATACCAGCGCGGCCTACAACGAAGAGATGATCGACGACGCGCTGTCCCGCTTCGACCGCATCTTCTCCAAGTGCGTGAAGATTTCCGACTAAGAAACACCGATAAGGGGGCAGGGGAAACCTGCCCTTTCCATTCTCAGAAAAGGAGAACACGACTATGGATATTCTGCAGGCAAAACAGATCGTGATCGCCGCGGGCAAAAAGCTCGTCGAAACCGGCCTGATCGCGCGCACCTGGGGCAACGTCAGCTGCCGGATCGACAGCCAGTCGTTCGTGATCACCCCCAGCGGCAAGGCCTATGAATCGCTGACGCCCGACGACATCGTGCTCGTGCGGATGGCGGATCTCAGCTACGACGGCGACGTGAAGCCCTCGAGCGAAAAGGGCATCCACGCGCAGTGCTACCTGCTGCGGCCGGA
>CAMZEG010000168.1 GCA_947305635.1 uncultured Clostridia bacterium | reverse complement strand
CCGAAGAGATCGAGCTGCCCGTCAACCAGGACAGACCGGAGATGGGCACGCGCAAAACGGTCTTTTCCAAAGAGTTGTTCGTGGAGCAGGAAGACTTCATGAAGGAGCCGCCGAAAAAGTATTTTCGTCTCTTCCCCGGCAACGAAGTCCGGCTGCGCGGCGCCTACTTTGTCAAATGCGTCGGCTTTGACGAGGACGAAGACGGCGTTGTCACCTGCGTCCACTGCACCTATGACCCCGAAAGCCGCGGCGGCAATTCGCCAGACGGCCGCAAGGTCAAGGGGACGCTGCACTGGGTCAGCGCCGATCACTCCGTTCCGTTTGAAGCAAAGCTGTACGACCGGCTGTTCAACGCGGAAAACCCGTCGGACGAATCGAAGGGCAGCTTCAAACAAAACCTCAACCCCGATTCGCTGGTCGTGCTCGAGGGCTGCCGGCTCGAAGGGGGTCTGTCCGGATTAAAACCGGGCGACACCTTCCAGTTCATGCGGCAGGGCTACTTCTGTGTCGACACGACGTCCACCCCGGAAAAAACGGTCTTCAACCGGACCGTCGCATTAAATTCCTCCTGGAAATAACAAAGACGAAAGGAAGCATTGTATTATGAAAACCGCTTATCGTATTGTTACGCCGATCCTGGCGCTCGGCGCCGTGGCCGCCGGCTTTTTCCTCAAGCTGTTCACCTTCGTGATCGGTTCGACGGACGACCAGATCAACAGCCTCGTCAACGCCGTGTCCTCGCTGTTCAGCGGCATCAACACGACCTATGAGTACTCCGCATTCGAGATCATCAAGATGATCATTGCCGGCCCCGTGAAGGAAGACGCCGAAAAGAGCTTTTCCGAGGTTGCAGCGCCGATCATGTCCGACATCGTCGCGTTCGCCGTCCTGTTCTCCATTATGCTGCTGATCATGCTCGCCGTCGCCGTGCTGTCCGCGCTCGCGAACAGCAAGAAAAAGCGCATCGCGGTGATCTGCACCTGCGCGGGCGGTCTTGCCGTTTCGCTGGCGTGCATCGTCGTCAGCAACAGCGCCTTCGCGAAGATCATTGCGGGCGAAGTCAATCTGACCGAGCTGGTCAGCCTGATCAGCGACAGCGTGATCGCGACCCTCGCGACGGTGATTGTCTCCGTCACCAGCGCGACGCTTTCCGCCGGGTTCTACACCGTGTTCGGTCTGTTCCTGCTGATCATCATCTGGACGATCTTCTCGAGCTTCCTGATCAAGAACCCGATCCAGAAGAGCAAGACCTACAAGCGCAAGAACGTCAAGCGCACGGTGATCAAGCCGTAAACAGACAGCAAAAAGAAAAAACCCCGCTCTGCGTAACGCAAAGCGGGGTTGCTTTTTATTTTGGTTATACGTTGAACAGGAAGTGGACGATATCTCCGTCCTTCATGACGTAGTCCTTGCCCTCCGAGCGGACAAGGCCCTTGTCGCGGGCCGCAGCGAGCGAGCCGCACGCCATCAGGTTGTCGAACGTGACGATCTCGGCGCGGATGAAACCGCGCTCAAAGTCGGAGTGGATCTTGCCGGCGGCCTGCGGCGCTTTCGTGCCGGCCTTGATCGTCCAGGCGCGGACCTCCGGCGTACCGGCGGTGAGGTAGGAGATGAGGCCGAGCAGGTGGTAGCTGCGGCGGATCAGCAGATCCAGACCTCCCTCCTCGACGCCGAGGTCGGCGAGGAAGAGTTCGCGGTCCTCTTTCGAAAGAGAAGAGATCTCCGCTTCGAGTCCCGCGCAGATCGGCAGCACCTCGCTGCCCTCCGCTTCGGCGATCGCGCAGACGGCCTTGTACTGTTCGTTCGTGTCGATGCCGTTTGTGAAATCCTCTTCGCTCATGTTGCACGCATAGATGACCGGCTTGCTCGTCAAAAGCGCCGCTTCGTCGAGCCAGACCCGCTCGGTCTCGCTGCAGTCCACAACGCGGGCGGGCTGCTCGCTTTCGAGCGTCTCTTTCACGCGGCGGAAGAACGCCACCTGCGCGGCCAGCGTCTTGTCGCCCTTCATGGCTTTGCTGGCGCGGTCGATCCGGCGGTCGATCAGCTCGAGGTCGGAGAGAATCAGCTCAAGGTTGATCGTCTCAATGTCGCGCTTCGCGTCGATGCTGCCGTCGACGTGGATGATGTCGTCGTTTTCGAAGCAGCGCACGACGTGGACGATCGCGTCCACCTCGCGGATGTGCGACAGGAACTTGTTGCCCAGACCCTCGCCCTTGCTCGCGCCCTTGACAAGGCCCGCGATATCGACGAACTCGATGGTGGCGGGAGTGCGCTTTTTCGGGTGGTACATCTCGCACAGCGCGTCCAGCCGCGCGTCGGGCACGTCGACCATGCCGACGTTCGGCTCAATCGTGCAGAACGCGTAGTTGGCGCTTTGGGCGCCGGCGTTTGTAATTGCGTTGAAGAGGGTGCTTTTGCCGACGTTCGGCAGCCCCACGATGCCAAGTTTCATGCTGTTTGCCTTCCTTTATTTTGTTGCTGTCTCAAGCGCCTGCTGCAGATCGGCGATGATATCGTCCGCGTCCTCGAGGCCGATCGACAGACGGATCAGATCCTCTTTGACGCCCGCTTCCTCGAGCTGCTCGCTTGTCAGCTGGCGGTGGGTCGTGGACGCCGGGTGCAGCACGCAGGTGCGGCAGTCCGCGACGTGCGTCACGATATTGCAAAGACGCAGCGCGTCCATGAACTTCGTCGCGGCGGCGCGGCCGCCTTTGACGCCGAAGGAGATGACGCCGGACGTGCCGTGCGGCATGTACTTTTGCGCCTTTTCATATTCGCTGTCGCCGGGGAGACCGGGATAGCTGACCCACGAGACGGCGTCGCTCTTTTGGAGATATTCGGCGACCTTCTGCGCGCTTTCGCAATGCTGGCGCATCCGCAGCGGCAGCGTTTCCAGTCCGAGGTTGAGCAAAAACGCGTTGTGCGGAGAAGGGATCGAGCCGAGGTCGCGCATCAGCTGCGCCACGCATTTCGTGATGAACGCGGCCTTGCCGAAGCGGTCGGTGTAGGTGATGCCGTGGTAGGAGTCGTCCGGCGTGGTGAGGCCGGGAAACTTGTCGTTCTGCGTCCAGTCGAAGTTGCCGGAATCGACGACGACGCCGCCGACCTGGGTCGCGTGGCCGTCCATGTACTTTGTGGTGGAATGGGTCACGATGTCCGCGCCGAATTCGAACGGGCGGCAGTTGACCGGCGTCGGGAACGTGTTGTCGACGATCAGCGGCACCCCGTGGCGGTGCGCCGCGGCGGCGAACTTTTCAATATCGAGCACGTTGAGCGACGGGTTCGACAGCGTTTCGCCGAAGACGCACTTCGTGTTGTCCTGGAACGCGGCTTCCAGCGCCTCGTCGGTGCAGTCCGGCGACAGGAACGTGAAGTCGATCCCCATCCGGCGCAGCGTGACGTTGAAGAGGTTGAACGTGCCGCCGTAGATGGCGGTGGAGGCGACCACATGGTCTCCCGCGGCGCAGAGATTGAGCACGGCGAAGAGGTTCGCCGCCTGCCCGGAGGAGGTCAGCACGGCCGCGACGCCGCCTTCGAGGTCGGCGATCTTCGCCGCGACGGCGTCGTTCGTCGGGTTGGCAAGGCGGGTATAGAAATAGCCGCTGTCCTCGAGATCGAACATCTTGCCCATCGCGTCGCCGCTCTGGTATTTGAAGGTCGTGCTCTGCACGATGGGGATCGTGATGGGTTCCTTGTTGCCGGGCGTGTAGCCGGCATGGACACATTTGGTTGCGATTTTGTAATCGGACATATTGTCGCCCCGTTTCTTATGATTATTGATGGTATTATAGTATAATTCGAATAATAAGTCAAGAAAAAGAGACTGCCGCATTTCGCGAAGAGCGAAAAGAAAAACAAGTTCCGGTTGAATGAGAACAGGATGCGGGGGAAAACCTGCATCCTGTTTTCTGCTGCTTCTTTGGATGGGCTGTTCCCATACCCATTTTTGTTTTTCTTTTCTCGACGTTTTTTCGCCCTCGGCGTACAAACGTACAGCCTTCGGTCGAAGAAAACG
>CAMZEG010000167.1 GCA_947305635.1 uncultured Clostridia bacterium | reverse complement strand
CGGTGGGCCTTCTCGCCAACTCCATCGCCGTGGTGCTGGACGCGGTGAACAACCTCTCCGACGCGCTGTCGAGCGTGATCACGATCGTCGGCGCAAAGCTCGCGTCCAAGCGGCCGGACAAAAAGCATCCGCTGGGCTACGGGCGCATCGAATATCTGTCCGCCATGATCGTGGCGGCGCTGGTGCTCTATGCGGGCATCACGGCGCTGGTCGAGTCGGTCAAGAAGATCATCACGCCCGAAGCCGCGGACTATTCCGTGCTGTCGCTCATCCTGATCGGCGTTGCGATCGTCGTCAAGATCGCCCTCGGGCGATTCGTCACCGCGCAGGGCAAAAAGGCGGATTCCGCATCGCTGGTCGCCTCCGGCAAGGACGCGCTGTTCGATGCGATCCTCTCCGCTTCCGTACTCGCCTGCGCGATCGTCTATCTGATCTGGGGCGTTTCGCTCGAAGCGTACGTCGGCGTTGTGATTGCGGGCTTCATCATCAAGGCGGGCATCGAAATGATGCTGGAGACCGTCAACGACATCCTCGGCAAGCGCACCGACCCGGCGCTTGCGCAACAGATCAAGGCGCTGATCGCCGAGGAGGAAGGCGTGCGCGGCGCGTACGACCTTTTGATCAACAACTACGGCCCGAACAAGAACTATGCTTCCGTGCATATCGAGGTGCCGGACACGATGACCGCTGCCGATATCGACCGCATCACGCGGAATCTGCAGGCAAAAGTCCATCAGCAGACCGGCATCGTGCTGGCCGGCGTGGGCGTGTATTCCTACAACACCGGCGACGACGAAGCGGCGCGCATCCGCAACGCGGTCAGGGAGATCGCGCTGCACACCGACGGCGTGCTGCAGGTCCACGGGTTCTATCTGAACCCCGAAACGAAGGACATGCGCTTTGACGCGGTGCTGCGCTTCGATACGGACAGCGCCGCCGTGCTGGAACGCATCCGCGCCGAGGTGCTTTCCGCCTACCCAGACTATCGGGTGCTGATCGCGCCGGATATCGATCTGACGGACTGATCTTCGGGAGGCATGCATGGAGGAACAGAACGAATGGCGGCTGGAGCTGACCGACACGGAATGGCCGTTTGATGCGGTCGATCACGATCGGCAGATCGTCCGCGCGATCGTCACGGACGGCGCGGGCAGCTACTATTTCATGCGCGTAAACCGCAACGACGATTTCGGCAGGGCGACGCTGATCGAAACGTCCGGCGGCGGCGTGGAGCCCGGCGAGGCGCTTTGCGACGCGATCCGCCGCGAGCTGAACGAGGAGCTCGGCGCAGACGTGGAGATTTTGTGCAAGATCGGCGTCGTCAGCGATTATTACAACCTGATCCGCCGTCACAACATCAACCACTTTTACCTGTGCCGCGTGCGTTCGTTCGGCGAAACGCACATGACCGAATACGAGATCGAATGCTTCCATCTTTCGACGCTGCGGCTCACGTACGAGGAGGCGCTGGCCGAATATCGCCTGCGCCGCGATACGCCGCTCGGACGGCTGATCTATAACCGCGAGGTTCCCGTGCTCGAACGCGCGCACGCGCTGCTCGCCGCCCGCACAGAGAAACAGACGCTTTGACAGCGGACCGAAAATAGGCTATAATACCGATATATCAAAGACAGAGGGAGGACGGACGCATGTTTGTATTCTGGGGCGACGGATCGCAGGAAGCGAAGGATCTGGTGGACGGCATCCGCGTGCGGAGCACGGAGAACTTCAACTGGACATTCATCTTTATTCTGGCGGTGGTTTTCTATGTCTACTGGTCGGAGATCCATAAGAAGAACAAGGAGATCGTGTTTGCCGGGCTTGCGCTGTACGGCGTGCACTGGCTGTATGAGATCGCGAATGCGGTGATCGGGCGCATCTTCGGGTATCCGCTGTGGTCGGTATCCAACGCGTCGACGACGTTCATTCTTTTGATCGGCGTGTGCTGGGAGCTGTCGATGATGTTCTCGCTCGCCGGGATCATTTCGTTCAAGATGCTGCCGCACGACCGCACGAAGCGCTACTTTGCGAAGAACGGCAAGGGCGGTATCAGCTGCAAGCTGCTCGGCGCGATCGAGATGGCGCTTTTGTTCGCGCTGTTTGAGTCGTTCCTTGCGGGCACGAGCAATCATTCCTTCATCTGGGTCTATAAGTGGTGGGGCGTGCTGCCGGTGTTCATCACGACCTATATCCCCTTCTTCCTGGCGAGCAACTACGTGCCGGACTGGGCGCCGAAAAAACGGAATGCGTTTCTGATCACCGAATGGGCGCTCGTCGCCGTGCTGCTTCTTGTGCTGATCCCGCTCGGCGTGATCTGATCGACAGAAGGCATAATATATATTGACTTTCGGGCTGCCGCCTGTTATACTTTATTTGCGTAAAAAATTGAAGAAAGCGAGGTAAAACATCCAATGCGCATCAGCAAAATCACAAACGTAACCGCATATCGCATGATGACCTCGGCTTCTGTCCTTTAATTCCGACAGGGTTTATTCTGGATTGCTTTACCGTGGCGTCACCGTCACGGTTCTTTTTTTGTCCGGGCATAAGCCGACGGCGGCGCAATCGCACCCGGCGAGGATTGCCGAATGACCGACGATACAAACTGTAAAAAGATTAAGTATATAAGGAGGATTTACCAATGCATATAACGCTGAAACCCATCGACGACAGCAACCGTGAGGCGGTGCTTGCGCTTTCCGTGCGCGAGGATCAGCCGTTCGTCGCGACGAACCGCGTTTCGCTCCGGCAGGCGGACGAGACGAACGCCGAAGATCCCGGCACGGCGCGGCCGTTTGCGATCTATGCAGACGAAAAGCTCGTCGGCTTCTGCATGTTCGCGTTCAATCCCGACGGCGAGAACGTGGACGACCGCTACTGGCTCTGGCGCTTCATGATCGACAAAGACGAGCAGGACAAGGGCTACGGACAGGCGGCGCTGAAAGAAATCATCAAATACTTCAAAAAGAACGGCGCGGACGTGCTGTATCTTTCGACCGAGCCGGAAAACGAGCGCGGGCTGCACATCTATCACAAGGCGGGCTTCCGCGAAACCGGCATCATCAACGAAGACGAGGCGGTTCTGATGCGGATGCTGAAGGGGCCGAACAAGCTGATCCGCGACTTTTACGGCGTCAAAGTGAACGAACGACTGGAGATCAAGGGAAAAAAGGGTTTCGGCGTCAGCATCGCCGTCTATGACGACGACGGCGACCTTATGACCTACTGCGCCGGCAGCGGCAGATACGGGCAGGATTTCCCGGTCAATCCGGATATGCTGTTCCAGGCGGGATCGGTCAGCAAGCCCATGTTTGCGATCACGCTGCTGCGCTTTGCCGACAAGGGAAAGATCGACCTCGACGCGGACATCTCCGGCGTTGTGCCGGAGTTCGTAAAGAAGGGGCCGGTGACGTTTGCCGCGCTGCTTTCGCACACCGCGGGCTATAATCTGCACGGCTTCCCCGGCTATCCGGCGAATCACGAGCCGTTCTCTTTGGAGGACATTCTGAACGGCAAGGGCATTACGCCGAAGCTCAAGCGGATCCGCCCGTACGGCAAACAGTACATGTATTCCGGCGGCGGCATCACGCTTGCCGAGCTTGCGTTTACGCGCATCACCGGCATGAGCCTGCGCGAAGCGTTCCAAAAGGAAGTCGCGGAGCCGCTGAAACTTACACGCACCGGCTTTTTCCAGCCGCTTGACGAGGACCTTGTGCAGAACGCGGCGTTCGGCGGCAGGCTGGGGCGCAAGGAAGACCCTGCCCACGGCTATCACTACTATCCCGAGCACGCGGCAGCGGGGCTGTGGACCACGCCGACGGAGCTTACTAAGATCGGTCTTGCGCTTTCGAGAAGCTATCGGAGAGGCGGTTTTCTCAAAAAGAAGACCGCGCGGCGCATGCTGACGCCGGTCATGGACAACTACGGGCTTTGCGCCTACAATCTCCGCGGCGACGTCGGCGAGCACGGCGGCTGGAACGAGGGCTTTCTGACGGAATGGATGTTCTCACTGAAAAAGGATCTGTGCG
>CAMZEG010000166.1 GCA_947305635.1 uncultured Clostridia bacterium | reverse complement strand
CATCGAAAACTTCGACGGCGTAATCACCTGTCCGGAATCGCTGTGCGTGGATCTTTGCACACCGCACTACGGCATCGGCGGCGACGGCATCGTGCTGATTGAAAAATCGCGCATCGCCGACGCGAAAATGCGCTCGTTCAACCGCGACGGCAGCGAGGGACGCATGGCTGGCAACAACATCCGCTGTGTGGCGAAGTATCTCTATGACAAGGGCTATGTCCAGAGCGAATATATCAAGATCGAAACGAACAGCGGTGTTCACGCCCTGCGGCTCTATCTGCGCGACGGTGTGGTCAGCTCCGTGTCGGTCGATATGGGCAAAGCCGATCTGTCGCCGGCGTCCTTGCCTGCAAAGGCGGACTGCGATAAAATGATCGACTATCCGCTGACCGTAGACGGCGCCGACTGGCGCGTCACGGGCGTTTCGGTCGGCAACGGGCACTGCGTGGTGTTCTGCGACGCGATCGACGCGATCGATCTTCCCAAAACGGGCGCCGCCTTTGAATACGCCGAGATCTTCCCCGAACGGATCAACACCGAGTTCGTCCGCGTGATCAACAAGACGAATCTGCGTGTGCGCGTCTGGGAGCGCGGCAGCGGCGAAACGCTGGCCTGCGGCACGGGCGCCTGCGCGGCGGTGGTCGCGGCGGTTGAAAACGGCTACTGCGAAAAGGGGAGAGACATCACGGTCAAGCTCCCCGGCGGCGACCTGACGGTCAACTACACCGACGAACGCGTCACGCTCTCCGGAACGGCCGTATTGGTCTACGAAGGCGTATTTGAATACTGAGCAAAGCAAAAAAGCGCCCTGCGGGGCGCTTTTTTCCATGTGCAGTGCGGAGTTGGAATGTGGAATGTGGAATGAGCGCGGCAATAACGTCGCGGCAAGCCGAGAAATGGCGCCCCTCCCCATATCGCGCGCCTGCGGCGCACCGGGGAGGGCAAAGGCGTCCCGCCTTTGGGGGATACAACACCGTGAATGAAAAGAGTGGACAGCAAGAGTGGATAGCATAGTAGATAGCGGGTAAAATCTCTTTATAATTATCTTAGAACTCTTTTTTCAGAAAAATAGCAAAGCTATCTACTAAAGGCCTATAAACCGCACCAAGTCTGGGCTTTTCGGGTAGATAGCGAGTGGATAGCGGGTAGATAGCCGGTAGATAGCAGTGGATAGCGGGTGATATTGCGCGTTTTTTTTCGCAAAAACCCCTTGACAAATCCCGCGCGATGCATATAATAATAGTTGAAAGGTCGTTCAACTATTCAACGATCAATACCGACGAAACGGAGGTTCTCTTATGAACGCTGTGTGGAACAACCAGACCGATCTTTGCGACTGCGAATCCATCCATGAGGATGTGGTCGACGCGGTGCGGGGTGCGATGCCGGACGACGATGTGCTGATGGATCTTGCCGACGCGTTCAAGCTGTTCAGCGATTCCACCCGTGTGCGCATTCTTTACGCGCTGAAGACCCACGAGATGTGCGTGTGCGATATCTCCGTATTGCTCGGCATGACGAAATCCTCGGTCTCCCATCAGCTGCGGGTGCTCAAGCAGTCGAACCTCGTCAAGAACCGCAAGGTGGGCCGCGTGGTCTATTACTCCCTCGCGGACGAGCATGTCGAAACCATATTCAGCGCGGGGATGGAACACATCCTCGAATAAAACCAAGGTGACCCGGCCGGTCACCTAAAAAAATCACATAACGATTGAACGGTTGTGCAACTGTTCAAACTTGGAGGGTACCGATATGAAAAAGAAATTCCAGCTCGACGAACTGGACTGCGCGGTCTGCGGCGCAAAGATGGAAGACGCCATCAAAAGGATCCCCGGCGTCAACGACGCTTCGGTCAGCTTTCTGATGCAGAAGCTGACGCTCGACGCGGACGACGCGCGGTTTGATGAGATCTTGAAAGAGGTGCAGCGCGTCTGCGCGAAGATTGAACCCGACTGCAAAATCGTAACGGCGTAAGAAGGCGAAGTCCATGAACAAAAAGCAAAAAATCACGCTCGCGCGGATCATCGTTGCGGCGGTGCTGTTCGCTTTGCTGGAACTGCTGCAGCGCTTCGGCCCGCTCAAAACGCTGCCGACGTGGGGGCTGCTGCTTTGCTACCTCGTGCCCTACGGCGTCGTCGCTTACGACGTTGTCGGCAAGGCGGCGCGCAACCTGTTTTCCGGCGCGATCTTTGACGAAAACCTGCTGATGACGATTGCGACGGTCGCCGCGTTCGCGATCGGCGCGTTTGACGAAGCGCTCGCGGTCATGCTGTTCTACCAGATCGGCGAACTCTTCCAGAAGATCGCCGTCGGGCGCTCGCGCGGCGCGATCAAAGCGCTGCTGGAAATTGTCCCGCAGTCCGCCAATCTCGAAACGGCGGACGGCGTAAGCGAGGTCGACCCCGACGACGTCGCGGTCGGCGACGTCATCCGCATCCGCCCCGGCGAGCGCGTCCCGCTGGACGGAGACGTGATCGAGGGCAGCTCCGCGCTCAACACCGCCGCGCTGACGGGGGAATCCCTGCCGCGCCCCGTGGAAGCAGGGGAGGCGGTCTACGCCGGCTGTATCAACGGCGACGGCACGCTGCGCGTCCGGGTGACAAAGGCGTTCGAAGACTCGACGGTGACGAAGATCCTCGAACTGGTCGAAAACGCGAGCAGCAAAAAAGCGAAGGCCGAAGCGTTCATCACCCGCTTCGCGAAGATCTATACCCCGGTCGTGACCGCGGCCGCGCTGCTGTTGTTCCTGATCCCCGTGCTTTGCGGCGGCGACTGGAGCGAATGGCTGCGCCGCGCGTGCATCTTCCTTGTGATCTCGTGCCCCTGCGCGCTGGTGATTTCCGTCCCGCTCGGCTTTTTCGGCGGGATCGGCGCCTGCTCGCGGACGGGCGTCCTTGTCAAGGGGAGCAACGATCTTGAAGCCGCGGCGAAGCTCTCTTCTCTGGTGTTCGATAAGACCGGCACGCTGACCGAAGGCGCCTTCGCCGTCACGGGCGTGACCGCCGTCAACGGCAAAGAAGAAGAGGTTTTGCGCCTTGCCGCCGCCGCGGAGGCCGGCTCGACCCACCCGATCGCCCAATCGATCGTCGCGGCGTGGGGCAAAGCGCCCGAAACGGCGCTTTTGCGCGATCTGCGCGAGATCCCCGGCCACGGCGTCGCCGCCGATTACAACGGCAATCAGCTGCTGGTCGGCAACGAACGGCTGTTAAGGCAGTACGCGGTCGAAGCGCCGCGCCATGAAGACGCCGCCACGGCGGTCTATGTCGCACTCGGCGGTTCTCCCCTCGGGGTGATCTCGATCGCGGACCAAATCAAACCCGGCGCGCAGGAGGCCCTCGCGGCGCTTCGGGACGCGGGCGTCCAAACGCTGACGATGCTGACCGGCGACCGCAAAGCCGTCGGCGAAGCGGTCGGAAAGACGCTGGGACTGGACGCGGTCTGCACGGAGCTGCTGCCCGACCGGAAGGTCTCGCAGCTTGAAACGCTGCTCATGCAAAAACAGCCGAACACGACGCTCGGCTATGTCGGCGACGGGATCAACGACGCGCCCGTGCTCGCCCGTGCGGACATCGGGATCGCGATGGGGTCGATGGGCTCCGACGCGGCGATTGAAGCGGCGGACGTCGTGATCCTTGACGACGATCTCAAAAAGCTCGGCGCGACGATCCGCATCGCCCGCAAGACGACCCGCATCGTGAAAGAGAACATCGTCTTTGCCCTCGCGGTCAAGGCGCTCGTGATGGGTCTCGGCGCGCTCGGGATTGCGAACATGTGGCTCGCGGTCTTCGCGGACGTCGGCGTATCGGTTTTGGCAATCCTGAACTCGATGCGCATGCTGAAGAAACAGTGATCAGTGGCTAGTGCCTAGTGCCTGGTGGCTGGTGAAGCGCCCTTGCGGGCGCTTTTTTGTGTGTAACGTAGAAACAGTGGGGTGATGAAAGGTATCAACTGAAAGAATGAAAAACGCATAGAAACAACAGCAGCGTCAGGCTTTTTCATGTAGGGGCGACCCTGTGTGGTCGCCCTGTTTGCT
>CAMZEG010000165.1 GCA_947305635.1 uncultured Clostridia bacterium | reverse complement strand
GCACAAAGGCCGCGCTCGAAGTGCTGAAGCTGTTCGACGGCTACAAGGTGCTCGTGACGCCCGGCATGGTCGAACTCGGCGAAAAGCAGGAGGAACTGAACCGTCAGTTCGGCAAAGACGCCGCGGCGGTCTGCGATTTCGCGGTGCTCGTCGGCCAGCGGCAGGCGGAGCCGATCGAGGCGGGTCTTCTGGAGGCCGGGTTCAACCGCAAGAACATCTATGTCGCCGACACGATTCAGCAGGCGCTCGCGCACGTTTACGCGAAAACGACCGAGCAGAAGAAAGTGATCCTGCTGGAAAACGATCTGCCCGATAACTATTGACGGAAAGGACGGCTGCGTTATGAAAATCAAAGTCGGCGTGCTCTTCGGCGGCAAAAGCGTGGAGCATGAAATTTCCATTATCTCGGCGCTGCAGGCGATCCAGAGCCTCAACCCCGAAAAATACGACGTGATCCCGATCTACGTCACGAAAAACAACGAGTTCTATACCGGCTACGCCGTCGGCGATATCGCCTATTACCGCGGCGATATCAAGGAGCTTTTGAAGATCAGCCAGCGCGTCCTGCTCGTCAACGACGAAAACCGCGTCAAGCTGATCGCCTATCCCGGCAAGCGCTTTTCCAGAAATTATGTGGACTACATCGACGTCGCGTTCCCGATCGTCCACGGGACCAACGTGGAGGACGGCACGTTGCAGGGCTTTCTCAAGATGCTCAACATCCCGTACGTCGGCTGCGACGTGCTCTCTTCGGCGGTCGGGATGGACAAATATGTGATGAAGACCGTGCTCAAGGACAACGACGTCCCCGTGCTCGACTGCAAGTGCTACACGGGCAGCCAGTACGACTTCGACAACGAGGCGGTCGTCAGCGAGATCGAGACCGCCATCGGCTACCCCGTGATCGTCAAGCCCGTCAACCTCGGCTCGTCGATCGGCATCAGCAAGGCAAGCGACCGCGCAAAGCTCTATGAAGCGCTCGATACGGCGTTCTGCTACGCGGGCAAGGTGCTTGTGGAGCGCGCCGTGCAAAACCTCAAGGAGATCAACTGCTCCGTTCTCGGCGACTACGAGGCCGCCGAAGCGAGCGAATGCGAAGAGCCGATCAACGCGGACGAGATCCTCTCCTTCAAGGACAAGTACCTCGGCCAGAGCGGCAGCGGCGGCGCGAAAGCCGGAGCCAAGGGCAGCAAAGGCGGCGCAAAGGGCACCGGCAGCAAGGGCAGCGGCATGGCTTCGCTGAGCCGCAAGATCCCCGCGGACATCACCCCCGAACAGCGCGATACCATCCGCACCCTCGCGGTCAAGGCGTTCCGCGTCCTCGGCTGCAGCGGCGTATCGCGGATCGACTTCATGATGGACAGCAAAACGGGCGAGATCTGGCTCAACGAGATCAACACGATCCCCGGCTCGCTTTCGTTCTATCTCTGGGAGCCGGTCGGCGTGCCCTACGGCGAACTGCTCGATAAAATGATCGCGCTCGCCCTCAAGCGCGAGCGCGAGGAGGAGAGCATCACCTACGCGTTCGACTCCAACGTCCTGCAGGGCGTCTCCTTCGGCGGCAGCAAAGGCGCGAAGGGGAGCAAGGGCGGCAGCAAGGTCTGAGTGTGCAGCGCCGACCTATGGTCGGTTCAGTCGACTTGAATGATAACTAAGCAGAATAAAAAAGCAGCGGCTCCGGAACATCTCGTCCGGAGCCGCGCTCTTTTTTTGTTATTCCTGTGCGGGTTCTTCCGCTTTGCCGAAATACTGATTCAGAGAAGCCATGATGATGTCGATCACCTCGCGGGCGTTTGCCAGCACGCTCAGGCTCTCCAGAACGCTTTTGAACAGATTGATCAATGCGCTGAGATCCATGTTTTTACCTCCTCCCGTTTCTTGGTTGCAGTTTACCACGCTTTTTTGGGGTGGGCGTGTGGATATTATGAATAAACTGTAAAAACGGAAAAAACCGTCCCGCGCCCGGCGCAAAAAAACAGCGGCTCTCTTGAGCCGCTGCTTTCTTTTGTTGCGTTAATTATTCAGCCGGGGTCTCTTCCGCCGTGCCGCTGGTCAGGCTGCTGAGCAGGGGCTTGACCATTTCGATCACCTGCTTCATGGTCTCCATGAAAGCAGTAAGCAGTTCGGAGAAGTTCACACCACCGAGCATTTCGCTGAGGGAACCGAGAATCGCGTTGAAATCCATTTGTTGCGCCTCCTTCTTTTTTGGATTGTAAGCATTCTAACACACGTTTATGTTTCCGATGTGTGAATAGTGTGAACAATTTGTTAAATCAGGTATAAATATCCTGCAAAGCGCTGATGAAAAAGCGGTCGTCCGCGCCGCGCCGCAAGGTGACGAGCATCCGCTTCGCGGGTTCCGGGGCGACGATTTCGCCCTTTTCGTTCTGGGTGAAATCCGCGCCGGAGAGATAGGCGACCGTCAGCAGCACCCGCTCGTTCTTCAGTTCGATCTTTTCGATCCGCGGGGTGTAGATCGGCGTCACGCCCGTGATCGGGATCGTGTAGCAGCCCTTCTTTTCGGAATAGCCGAACGAGACGCCGCCGCCGTTGACCGTCGCGTGCGTGACGGTGACGTCCGCGCCGAAAAGGGTGTGCAGGCTTTCTTCGACCTCTTCCTTCGGCAGCAGCATGTCGCCCTCGGCGAACGCGTATTGGTCCGGGTCGGGGTCCTGCAGCAGGATGTTCCAGATCGCGATCGAAAGCAATTCGCTTTCGTTGGCGAGCGTGACGTCGTCGAACGCGCTCGGGTCGTTCATCACGACCGGCCGCAGCAGCACGCGGTACTGTTCAAACTGCCGGTCGCGCAAGGAAAGCCGCTGCGCCTTTCCGGCGAAGAAGCGGACGGTGGAGAACACGCCGATCACGACAAAGAGGACGAGCAGCGCGCCGACGATATAGTTGAGCGCCTTGCGCCGTTTGGTCTGTTCCATGCGCGTCTCCTCAGCGGATCTGTCCGTTGCCGCGGACGATGTATTTTTCGCTTGTCAGCTGCTCGAGGCCCAGCGGGCCGCGCGCGTGCAGCTTCTGGGTCGAGATGCCGATCTCCGCGCCGAAGCCGAAGCAGCCGCCGTCGGTGAAGCGGGTCGAGGCGTTGACATAGACCGCCGCGGCGTCGACCTGCGCCGTAAACTGCTGCGACGCGGCGAGCGACTCGGTCACGATGCATTCGCTGTGCCCGGTCGAATAGCGGCGGATGTGCGCGATCGCGTCGTCGATGGAATCCACAACGCGGATGCTGATTTCGTAGCCGAGGTACTCTTTGGCGTAATCCTCTTCCGTCGCGGGGACGGCGTCCGGCAGCAGCGCGCAGACCGTCTCGTCGCCGTGGATCAGCACCCCCGCGCTCTTGAGACCCGCCGCGATCGGCAAAATCGCCTGTTCGGCGACGGCGCGGTGGATGACGAGGCTTTCGCAGGCGTTGCAGACCGAGGGGCGCGACACCTTCGCGTTATAGATGATCCGCTGCGCCATCTCAAGGTCGGCGTCCTTGTCGACATAGACGTGGCAGTTGCCCGTTCCGGTTTCGATCAGCGGGACCTGCGACTGCTCGACGCAGGCGCGGATCAGCCCGGCGCCGCCGCGCGGGATCAGCACGTCGACGTAATCCGTCAGTGTCATCAGCGCGTGCGCGGAATCGCGGGTGGTGTCTTCAACGAGCTGGACGCAGTCGCGCGGCAGACCGACCGAGGCGATCGCCTTGCGCATCGTTTCCGCGATGGCGCGGTTGGAGCGCAGCGCTTCCTTTCCGCCGCGCAATATCACGCAGTTGCCGGATTTGAGACAGAGCGTCGCCGCCTCCGCGGTCACGTTCGGCCGCGCCTCATAGATCACCGCCACCACGCCGAGCGGCACGCTGACTTTTTCGATCACAAGGCCGTTCGGGCGGGTGGTGCCGCCGCGGATCTTCCCGATCGGGTCCGCGAGCGCCATCACGTCTGTCGCCGCGTCCGAAAGCCCCTGGACGCGTACGTCGTTGAGCGCGAGCCGGTCGAGCATCGCCTTCGCCATGCCGTTCTCTCTTGCCGCGGCAAGGTCT
>CAMZEG010000164.1 GCA_947305635.1 uncultured Clostridia bacterium | reverse complement strand
GGCTCGAGCAGGAGATCCCGTTCAATATGGCGGCGGAGATTGGCACGCAGAAGGTGATCACCGAGCATTCCACCATCGGCCTTGTCGTCACAAGCGACGGCTCGTTCGGCGAGATCCCGCGCGCGGAATACGCCGAAGCGGAGGCGCGGGTCGTCTCGGAGCTGCAGGGGCTGCAAAAGCCGTTCATCGTCCTGCTTAATTCCGCCGCGCCAAAATCGGAGGCCGCCGTGCAGCTGGCCGCCGCGCTGACAGAGCAGTACGAGACGCCCGTGCTGCCGGTGGACTGCACCGCGCTGACGCAGGACGAGATCTGCGAAATCATGAAAACGCTGCTGTATACCTTCCCGCTGACGGAGGTTCGCCTGTCTTTCGCGCCGTGGCTGATGCGCCTGCCGAAGAGCCATCCGCTGCGCGCAGCGTTCGTCGCGGGCGTCCTCGACCGCGCGCAAAGCCTGCGGCAGGTGCGCGACGTCGCGCCGTTTCTGCAGGCGCTGGGCGATCTGGAGCAGGTCGCGTCCGGCGAACTGACCGAAACCGACCTCGGCACCGGCAGCGTGCGCCTTTCGCTGCAGATGGAGCCCGCGCTGTTCTATTCGGTCCTTTCGGAGCAGACGGGACTGCAGGTCGAAAACGAAACGGCGCTGCTGGCGTGCGTGGCGGAGCTGACAAAGGCGAAGCGCGACTTCGAGCGGTTCCGCCTTGCGCTTGAGGACGTTGAGCGCGAAGGCTACGGGATCGTGCTGCCGACGATGGAGGAGCTGACGCTCGAGGAGCCGGAGATTATGCGGCAGGGCGGGCGCTACGGCGTCCGGCTGAAGGCGTCCGCGCCGTCGATCCATATGATGAAGGCGAACATCACGACCCAGGTCGCGCCGATCGTCGGGACCGAAAGCCAGTCGGAGGAGCTGATTTTGTATCTCCTCAAGGAGTTCGAATCCGATCCGCAGAAGATCTGGAACTCTGATATCTTCGGCAAAAAGCTCAGCGCGCTCGTCAACGAGGGGCTGCACAACAAGCTCTACAAAATGCCGTCCGAAGCGCGCCGCAAGATTCAGGAAACGCTGGAACGCGTGATCAACGAGGGCTGCAGCGGCCTGATCTGCATCATTCTGTAACGGAAATGGGTAAAACTGCGCCGCGCCGGTTGATTTCTCCGGCGCGGTGTGCTACAATGGCAGCAAGGAGACAGCGAAAAGCTGAAGCGAAGGAGGAACGCTGTATGGCAAAAAGCATTCTCGTCGCCGGCGGGGGACACGGCGGCATTGCCGTTGCCCACCTGCTCGCCAAACGCGGCTACGACGTGACGGTCTATGAAAAGCACAGCCGGGAGAATATGGGCTACGACTGGACGGATATCTTTGACAAAAAAGGCTTCTATGCCGCCGAAATGGATCTGCCCGCGGCGGACAAATACTGTCTGAAGCAGGACATGACCTTTATCGGCCCGGGCGAAACAATCAAACTGCAGCAGCATACTGAGCCGGACAAGCTGGAAATCCAGATGGAGCGCAAGGCGATCTACGATCACCTGATCGAAAACGCGGAGCGATCCGGCGCGCGGTTCGTCTTTGACTGCGAGGTCGAAGCGCCGATCATGCTCGGCAGCCGCGTGGCAGGCATCCAGACCGCGCAGGGCGCCGTCTATGCCGACCTCGTGATCGACGCGTGCGGCATCTCGTCGCCGCTGCGCACGAAGTTGCCGGCCTATCTCGGCGTTCAGAACGAGGTGCAGCAGTACGAGCAGTTTTACGTCTACCGCGCCTTCTTCAACAAAGCCTGCGAAACGGCGGAGGACAAGTTCAAGGTGCAGCTGCTGCGCGAGGGCAAGCTCGGCATCAGCTGGGTCGCCGCGGAGGAGGCGCACACCGACGTGCTGATTGGCCGCTTTGAGCCGTTCGATCTCGCGGAGGTGGAGCGCTCGGTGGAATCGCTGCGCAAAGACAATCCCGCCATCGGGACCGAGATCGTCCGCGGTGGGAAGTTCGTCCATATCCCCGTGCGGCAGCCGCTGGGCGTGCTGGTCGCGGACGGTTACGCCGCAATCGGCGACTCCGCGTTCATGACTGTGCCGATCATCGGCTCCGGCATCGCTAACAGTCTCAAGGCGGCAAAGCTGCTTTGCAACGCCGTGACCGCGGACGCCGAGGGCGCCTATTCGGCGTACACCCTTTGGAAATACCAGAGCGATTTCTATAAGGAGATCGGCGCGAATCTGGCGCCGCTTGCCTGCGTGAAACTGCTGCTGACCCGTCTCGAGCCGTCCGACCTCGACTATATCTTTGAAACAGGGATCCTCAACGCGGACGATATGACGATTGACGCGGACTCCACGTCGCTGGCCGCCATGTTCAGCGGCATGTCGATGGACGATCTCAAAACGAAGGCCGGAGGGCTTGTCAAAAACGTCAGCGTCCTCAAGAAGATATTGCGCCTCGGCAAGGAGATCGGCGTCGCGACGGCTGTCACGGCCGCCATGCCGAAGACCTACGACCCCGATAAGGTACTGCGCTGGGTCAAGAGCTACAACGCCTGCTTCAAGCATTGATACATTTCAATATAAAACGACCGTCCGGGTTCATCCCGGACGGTCTGTTGATTTATTGTCGCGGCGTTCGGAATCAGAACCCGAAGTCGCCGAAGTACTGACGGAAGAAGTCTTCAAAGCTGCTGGCGCCGCCGTAGTTGTAGCCGTCGGACGAGGTCGTCGTCTGCTCTTCGGTGGTGCCTCTGTCTTCGACCAGCGTGATCGTCACGTCGAAGGTCGTGGTCTTGTAGGTGCGGTTTTCCACACGGCACAGCGTCAGCGTCATCGTATCGCCGACCGCGCCCTTGTCGATCAGATCGAGCAGCACGGAGGAATCATCCATCTTCTTGCCGTTGACCGCGATGATCAGGTCGCCGACCTGCGCGTCAGTGTTGGCAAGCGAGCTGTCGTTGGAGATGCCGGCGATGACGAGCGAACCCGCGGGCAGGCCCTTGATCGCGACGACCATCGAATACATCTGATAGGAGCTGACCGAAGCGTACTGGATGCCGAGCTTCGGACGGTTGGGCACGTAGTGATACTTGATGAGGTTTTCCACGATCGGCTTCACGGTGGACATCGGCACGGCAAAGCCCATGCCTTCATAGTCGGTGGCAGCAATCTTGGAGGAGTTGATGCCGATGACCTGCCCCTTGCTGTTCACGAGCGCGCCGCCGGAGTTGCCCGGGTTGATGGCTGCGTTGTGCTGAATGGAGGTCAGCGTATAGGTGGAGGACACGGAGCGGTCAATCGCGGAAACGATGCCGTTGGTCATGGAGCCGAAATATTCGGAGCCGCCCGGGTTGCCGATGGCATAGACCGTTTCGCCGACGCGCAGCTTGGTGGAGTCGCCGAAGGACGCGGCGGTCAGATCGTTCGCTTCCACCTTGAGCACGCCGATATCGGTGCGCTCGTCATAGGCGACGAGCGACGCTTCATAGCGCTTTTCGTCGAGCGTCAGAATGCCGTAGGTGAGACCGCTGCCCTTGATCACGTGGGCGCAGGTGATAATATAGGTGTACTTGCCGCTGTTGTCGGTACCCATGACCACGCCGCTGCCTTCGCCGGACAGCTTGCCGTTCTGATACGTCATGACACCCACCACGGAGATGCGGCACTTTTCGGCGATCTCCACCGCGGTCATTGTGCCGTCCTCGGCAGACGCATAGTCAATCACGTTCACGTACTCGCTGCCGGATTCGTTGGTCTTGGTATCGGTGTTGGCGCTGTCAATCAGCGTACTGCTTTGGCTGTCGGTCACTGCCGGCTTTGTTCCACCGGGCAGAAGCTGCGAGCCAACGATTGCGGCAAGCCCGACCAGAACGGCAACGATCAGCACGATGATGGCAATCTTTTTGCCGCTGCCTTTCTTTTTGGGCGGCTGCGGCTGCTGGTTGTAGCCGTAGGGACGGTAGGGCTGCTGCGGCTGATTGGGCTGCTGCGGGTTTCCGTTGTAATATGCCTGATTGTAGCCGCGGCTTTGCTGATATCCGCCGTAGGGCGGCTGGCGAAAGCTTTGCGGGGTGGGC
>CAMZEG010000163.1 GCA_947305635.1 uncultured Clostridia bacterium | reverse complement strand
ACTGCATACGCCCAGGAAACCGTGCGCCCCGGTCCCTTCGGCGGCTTGCCCTTTCCTCCGCGGCAGACGATGCGTTTCGTCCTTTTTGCCCCGGGCTACTGATGCGCGGCCGCGCCTCTATCTTTAATTGTCCCTTTCGGTTGAAGACATTTTATCACGGAGAAACGATAAAGTCAACTGTTTTCGGGAAGAATCTTTGTGAATATTTCACGCCCGGACGCGGCATAATTTGTGCAAACGCTACATAACTATCGGAAAAAGGAGACGATATCCATGTTTGCAACCCTCGCCGCCCTCCCCTGTCAGACGTCGCTGCGCGCGCGGCTCAGGCGCAGGTTTTCCCCGCCGACCCCGTCCTGCAGCCGGGTCACGCTGCCGAATTTCTTTTCGTTCTATCACATTCAGGCGCCGCTGTTGCCGGACGACAGCCTGCCGTGGGATCTGATCGCCGAAACGGCGGGGACGCTTCGTACGCGCCTGCTGCTCCCGAAAGGCGTCACCATTGCCGCCGACGCCGCCGTGCGCGCGTTTGTGCCGAAAAAGCTGCCGCTGCGCGTGCTTTGCGAAAGCGCTCTGCATACGCTGGAAACGCTCGGACTTGACCCCCTCTCGCAGTCGCTTTGCGTCGTCGACCCGCAGGGCGTGCTCTTCGACAAGATCGAACGCTTTGTGCCGCTTGCGGCGACGCTGCGCGTCGTGACGGACGACATTGGCGTCTATGAAGAAACGACCGCGCAGCTGCGTGCGCGGTACGGGGTGTCTCTTCTGCTCTCGCCGTCGCTCGACGGCGCGGCGGAAAGCACGATTCTATTGTTGGAGGACGCCGCCGACGCGCCGCCCGATTATCAGGGGATAGTTTTTACAAACAGGCCCTGCCGCCGGATGGGCGCCGTGACGCTTTCTCCGGAGCCGATTACCCTGCCGCCGGAGTTTCGGGCGCTGTGCCCGCCCAATATCAATTCGCTGACGTTCGCCGCGGCCGCGTATGAGCTTTGCGCCGCCGACGAACTGGACAATCTATGGGCGCCGTGCGTACCGGTTTCTACGCCCGCCGCAGCCAGACCAGCAGATCCGAGCTGCCCCGGTTGGCAAACGTGAAGTACGGGATGAACCGCAACGTGACCGGCGTTTGCTTTTCGCTTTCTGACGCGGGGTAATACAGACCGTCCCCCGCGGCGGAGAGTCGGCCCTTTCCCTGCAGCGTCGGGAGACCGCCGTAGCTTTCTTTGACTTCGACCGGAGCCTGCGGGTCGACCGCGGCGGCAAACAGAGAGAACGGGTGGTCGACGCCCTCGGCGCAGTAGACGACCGGCCCGCGCGTGAGCGCAAGCTTGCCGGCGTCGGCCTTGACAAGGGGGTTCGCTGCGACCCACTGCGGGGTCATGTCGAAGGTGATCGTCACGGTGAAGTCGTCCTGCGTCACGTCGACACAGGCGTAGCCGCGTTCCGTTTTGCACGGCGCGGAACAGGTCCATGCTTTGCACCAGCCCGGCACACGCAAATGCAGGCGCTTACCGTTTCCGCCGTGTACGGCGACCGTCACTGTGCCGTCGGCGGGATAGGCGGTCTTGACCGTGACATCCATGCCGTCGAACGACGCGCGGCACGGGATATACTGCTGGATATAGAGGTCACGTTCCCCGGCGGTGAAGACGTAGTCGCCGAGCGACGCGAGCAGCCGCGTCACGTTCGGCGGGCAGCACGAGCAGTCGAACACCTCGAGCCGCTGCGTGATCGGGAGCCTGTCTCCGCCGTTGACGCTGCGGTTCTTTTCGTGGTCCGCAAGGCAGATCTCCAGCGGGTTTTCATAGAAGAAGCTGATTCCGTCAAGCGACACGCCCGAGAGAATACCGTTATACAGCGTCCGTTCGACAACGTCGGCGTACTTCCCGTCGGGGTCGATGATCTGCATGCGCTGCGCGAACATCGCGAGCGCGATCGCGGCGCAGGTCTCGGCGTAGGCCGTGTCGTTCGGGAGGTCGTAGGGCACTGTGAACGCTTCGCCGTGGTGGCTCGAGCCGATCCCGCCGGTGAGGTACATCTTTTTCTCTGTGATATCGTCGAAGAGGTTGCGGCAGGCTGTGAGCAGTGCCGTGTCCCCGGTCAGCGCGGCGGCGTCCGCCATCGCGCAGTAGAGGTAGCACGCGCGTACGCAGTGCCCCTCGGCGGTGTGCTGCTGCCGCACGGGCAGGTGGCTCTGGTTGTACTTGTCCTTCGCCCAGTCGCCGAGCAGCTGATCCTGCGGCCCGCGCTCATTCAAAAAGAACAGCGCGAGGTCGAGATACTTTTTGTCCGGTTTCAGCCGATAGAGTTTCAAAAGCGCGAGCTCGATCTCCTCGTGCCCGGGCGTCGTGAACGCGGCGCTCTTTTCTTTTTGGAACACGCGGATCACAAGGTCGATATAGCGGTCAAGCGTGTCGAAAAAGTCGTGTTCCCCCGTCGCGTTGTACCAGGCGACCGCCGCCTCGATCAGATGGCCGAGGCAGTAGAGTTCATGCCGGTCGCGGTAGCGAAAGCGGTTTTCCGGTTCCACAACCGTGTGGAAGATATTGAAATAGCCGTCCGATTGCTGGTGCGCCGCAATGGCGTCGATGATCGCGCGGGCGGACGCGTACAGCGCGGGCTGCGGCCCTTTTTGCAGCAGAAACGCGACGCTCTCGATCCATTTTGCGAGGTCGGAGTCCCAGAAAATGTGCGGCCGCGGGAGCTCGCTCTCCGGCGTCCAGTTGCAGTCGAACGCCGCAAAGCGCCCGGTGTCGCGAAACCGCCGTTCCACCGCGCCGACCGTCACGTCGCGGTTGAGCGTCTGACGGTCCTGCCAGAACCCGCCGGTAAAATCCACCTGTTGAAACGGGATGTTTTTCAGCTGTGCCATAAAGCGCCATCCTTTCTAAAAAGCGGTTATGAGAGAAACACGCCCTTGATCCAGATTTCGAGGCCGATCCCGATCAGGATCAGCCCGCCGACGATCTCCGCCTTGCCGGCGAAGCGGGTGCCGAAGCGTTTGCCGAGCTCCACGCCGCAAACGCAGATCACGAACGTCGCCGCCGCGATCAGCGCGGCGCAGACGCACGCCATCCCCGTGCCGTAATGGGCGATTGTAAACCCGACGGACAGCGCGTCGATCGACGTTGCAACGCCCTGCACGAGCAGCACGCCCGGCGTCAGCTTCTGCGGAGCTTCCTCGGTATCGTCTTTCCCCTTCTTCGCTTCCCACAGCATTTTGCCGCCGATGAAGCACAAGAGAACCAGTGCCGCCCACGGGATGAACGGCTGGATGCTCTGGAACGTCTCGACGGCGGCGTGGACGCAAAGCCAGCCCAAAATCGGCATCGCCGCCTGGAACAGCGCGAACGTCCCGGCAATGCCGAGCGCCTTGGGCACGCGCATCTTCGGCTCGCTCAGGCCGTTGGCGAGCGACACGGAAAACGCGTCCATCGCGAGACCGACGCCGAGCAGCAGGCTGTTGAGGAGGAAAGAGAGGGTCATGGGAGAGGTCCTTTGGTAATGTGGAGTTGGCAGTCGTTAGGGACAAGGGGCAAGGGACTGAGGGACTGAGGGACTGAGGGACTAAGGGATTAAGGGACTGAGATAAATGAAAAATGAAAATTAAGAATTAAGAATGAAGAATGGGGAGCAGTTGGCGGTGAGCAGAGAAATGGCGTCCCTGCGCGCGAAGCGCGTGGGGATGCTGTCGCCGCAGGCGACTGAAGGGGTACGGCCTCGCCGAAACGATCCGTTCGCCCGCGCGCTGTCGACTGTCGACTTATTGCAGCGACCGGTACAATTTGAGAAACCGCTCTGCCGCTTTGTCAAACGGGAGCCAATCGAACGACCGCGCCTGTTGCAGCGCTTCGCCGCCGGGGATCAGGTCGACGTCCATGAAAAAAAGAAACTCCGCGCGCAGCATCGCGTCGTCCACTGCGTCGATCTGCGCTTGCTCCGCTTCGGTCGGCGCGCCGCCGGCAAAGGTCTCGTAGATGAGCCGCTGCAGCCTTGCTTCATAGCTTTCATACTGCGGCAGCTGCGCCTTCACGGGGCGCGTGATATCGGCGAGGTACGCTTCGC
>CAMZEG010000162.1 GCA_947305635.1 uncultured Clostridia bacterium | reverse complement strand
CGTTCGGCGCGAGCGCCCCGTAGGGGCAGACCAGCACGCAGGTCAGACAGCCGACACACTTGTCCTGGTCGATCCGAATCACGCCGTCCTGCACGGACAGCGCCCCCGCGATACAGCTTTTGACGCAGAGCGGGTCGGTGCAGTGGCGGCAGGAAACGGCGTAGCAGATCTTGTCGCCCTCTTCAATATGGATACGCGGATAGAGGGGCTTGCCCTTGAGCGCCGTCGCCATGTCCGTTTCGCCGGAATTGGCGAAGGCGCAGTTGTATTCGCAAAGATGGCAGCCGAGGCACCACGCTTCGTTGACGTATACGCGTTTCATGCTTTCCCCTCCTTATTCGCCCGCGTGCGAGACGCCGAGGATGGCCAGTTCCTTTTCGTTCAGCCCAACCCCGCGCAGCATCAGCCGGTTGCCGCGCAGCGCTTCGATCGAGTTGATACCCATGCCGCCCATGATCTCCATGATCTCGTGGCGCCACGCGGTCATCAGCCGGACAAGCCGCTCTTTCCCGATCGCGGGATTCAGCCGTTTGACCAGCTCCGGGTTCTGCGTCGCGATCCCCCAGTTGCATTTGCCGCTCTGGCAGGTGCGGCACAGATGGCAGCCGAGCGCGAGCAGCGCCGCCGTCGCGATGTAGCACGCGTCCGCGCCGAGCGCGACCGCTTTGACGACATCCGCCGCCGAGCGGATGCTGCCGCCGACCACGAGCGAGACGTTGTTGCGGATGCCCTCTTCGCGCAATCTCCGGTCGACCGCCGCGAGCGCCAGCTCGATCGGGATGCCGACATTGTCGCGGATGCGCGTGGGTGCCGCGCCCGTGCCGCCGCGGAAGCCGTCAATGGCGATGATGTCCGCGCCGGAACGCGCGATGCCGCTGGCGATGGCCGCGATGTTATGGACCGCCGCCACCTTGACGATGACGGGCTTTTGGTAGTTCGTCGCCTCTTTCAGCGAATAGACCAGCTGCCGCAGGTCTTCGATCGAATAGATATCGTGGTGCGGCGCGGGAGAAATCGCGTCTGTCCCCTCGGGGATCATCCGCGTGCGCGAGACGTCGCCGACGATCTTCGCGCCGGGGAGATGGCCGCCGATGCCGGGCTTCGCGCCCTGTCCCATCTTGATCTCGATTGCCGCGCCCGCGTTGAGGTAGTCCTCGTGGACGCCGAAGCGCCCGGACGCGACCTGGACGATCGTGTTTGCGCCGTAGCAGTAGAAGTCCTCGTGCAGACCGCCCTCGCCGGTATTGTAAAGAATCCCGAGCTCCCGCGCCGCGGCGGCAAGGGAGGCGTGGGCGTTGTAGCTGATCGAACCGTAGCTCATGGCGGAGAACATCACCGGCATGGCAAGCTCCAGCTGGGGTTCCAGTTTGCAGAAAAGGTTGCCGTTTTCGTCGCGCTCCAGCCGATCCGGCTTTTTGCCGAGATAGACGCGCGTTTCCATCGGCTCGCGCAGCGGGTCGATCGGCGGGTTGGTCACCTGCGACGCGTTGATCAGCAGCTTGTCCCAGTAGACCGGCAGCTCCTTCGGGTTGCCCATCGAGGACAAGAGCACGCCGCCGTAGTTCGCCTGTTTATAGATTTCACGGATCGTGTCGTTCTGCCAGTTCGCGTTTTCGCGCAGGCGGCAGTCGCTTTTGACGATCTTCAGCGCGTGGGTCGGGCAAAGGCTGACGCAGCGCTGGCAGTTGACGCATTTGCTTTCGTCCGCACGCATCACGCCGCGCTTTTCGTCCAGCATATGCACCTCGTTGGCGCACTGGCGCTCGCAGACGCGGCAGGCAATGCAGCGGCTTTCGTTGCGGATCACTTCAAATTCCGGCGTCAGATACAACGGATTCATCAATACGCACCCTCCTTCACACGGACGATGACCGGCTCGCCGCCGGCGGGAGCCCAGACGCGCGGCACATCCGGCGCCATCACGCGAATTGCGGCCTCCTCGCTGGAAATATAGACCTTATCGTCCTGTTCGCCGACGACCATCGAGCGCAGCTTCAGCCGGTCGTTGAGCGCCATCAGGCCGCCGGTAAAGCCGAGGACGATGGAAAACGGCCCCGTGACCAGCAGGCTCGGGAAAACCTTGCGCAAAAAGGCGGCCTCTTCGCGTTCCTTTGCGTCGGGCTTCGCCTCAATCGTGCTCCAGAACGGCGCGGCGATCACCGCGGCGGCCTCCTGCAGCGTCAGGCACTGCCGCCTTGTCAGATAGTCCAGGATATAGGTTATGACCTCGGTGTCGGTCTGCAGCGTACATTTGTAGCCGTACATTTCCATAAAACGGCGGTTTGCGTCGTAGGAAGAGATCTCGCCGTTGTGTACGACGGAAAAATCGAGCAGCGAAAACGGGTGCGCGCCGCCCCACCAGCCGGGGGTGTTCGTCGGGTAGCGGCCGTGCGCCGTCCAACAGTAGCCCTCGTATTCCTCGAGCCGGTAGAACGCGCCGACGTCCTCGGGGTAGCCGACCGCCTTGAAGCAGCCCATGTTCTTCCCGCTCGAAAAGATATAGCAGCCGTCGAGCGTGGTGTTGATCGTCATCACCGCGCGCATGACGTATTCGCGCTCGTCCACCTGCATTGCGGCGACGGCGGACTGCAGCGGCGTGACAAAGTAGCGCCAGATCTTCGGCTCGTTCGTAATGGCGGGCGTCTGCCGCGTCGGAATATGCTCCGCCTGCACGACCTCGAAGCGCTCTTTCAAAAAGGCTTCGCACTCCTTGCGCGTCGCGCGGCTGTTAAAGAAGAAATGGAACGCGTAGCAGTCGCGGTACTGCGGATAGATGCCGTAGGCGGCAAAGCCGCCGCCGAGCCCGTTGGACCGGTCGTGCATCGGGCGCATGGCGTCGATGATCTTTTCTCCGGTCATGCGCTTGCCTTCCTTTGAAATCACCGCCGCAATGGCGCAGCCGGCGGGAATACGGATCTGACCTTCCTTTTGCATTGCAAAATCCCTCCCAGATAAAAGAAAAAGCGTTCCTTTTTGCGGTTTCCCGCAAAAACGAACGCCGTTGCTCATTAACGGCATTATAGTCCAAGACGCCCCGTTTGTCAAGTCCCAAAAAAAATTTGCGTTTTTTCGGAAAAAGGGGTTGACTTTTTCCGCGGGCAGCGTTATAATGCACAAAAAGGCAATGGGGTCTTTGGGCAAAACGCTCAAAGACCCCGCTTCATTTTTCCAAGGCAACGGCGTCTTTTGCAATTCTTTTGCGAAAGGCGCCGTTTCTCATTTTTTATTGAAAGGAAGTCCTGATCATGAAACAACTCCCGGAAACCTTTGGCTCTCTCGTGTTCGACGACCGCGTGATGAAAGCCATGCTGCCCGCGAAAACTTACGCTTCGCTGCGGCACACGATCGATGAAAACGCGACGCTTGACCTCAATGTGGCCAACGCGGTCGCGGCGGCGATGAAGGATTGGGCAGTCCGGAACGGCGCGACCCACTTTACCCACTGGTTCCAGCCGCTGACCGGCATCACCGCCGAAAAGCACGACAGCTTTATTTCGCCTGCGCCCGACGGCGGCGTGATTATGGAGTTTTCCGGCAAGGAGCTGATTCAGGGCGAGCCGGACGCCTCCTCGTTCCCCTCCGGCGGTCTGCGCGCCACGTTTGAAGCGCGCGGCTACACGGCCTGGGACCCGACGTCCTACGCGTTTATCAAAGGAAAAACGCTCTGCATCCCGACGGCGTTCTGCGCCTACGGCGGCGAAGCGCTCGACAAAAAAACGCCGCTGCTGCGTTCCATGCAGGCGCTCAACCGGCAGGCGATGCGCATTCTGCGGCTGTTCGGCAACACCGACGTCAAGTGCGTCAAGACGTCCGTCGGCCCGGAGCAGGAATACTTCCTTGTCGACCGCGAGCTGTATAAGCAGCGCAAAGACCTCGTCTTCACGGGCCGGACGCTCTTCGGCGCCCCCGCCCCGAAGGGACAGGAACTCGACGACCACTATTTCGGCGTGATCAAGCCGCGCGTGCAGGCGTATATGGAAGAGCTGAACGAAGAGCTCTGGAAGCTCGGCATCTTCGCGAAGACCGAGCACAACGAGGTCGCGCCCGCGCAGCACGAGCTGGCGCCGAT
>CAMZEG010000161.1 GCA_947305635.1 uncultured Clostridia bacterium | reverse complement strand
ACTTGGCCGCGCGCTTCTCAATGGCGCTTGTAACAACGAGCATCACTGCCCAGACCGCCGTGACGAGCACCGCCATCAGAACGCCGGCGGTTGCCATCTCATGCAGCATTTCCGCCGTATCGGCCGGGTCGGCCATTGCGGCGAGGAACGGGAACCAGGCGACGACTTCGCCGTGCCAGATGTGCTCGAACATCAGCAGAACGGCGCCGCCCCAAAGCATATAGGACAGCCACATCAGCTTGCGGGAAAACGCGGTTTTCTCCTCGGTTTCAAGCGCTTTGGCGCCGGTCGTCGGCGCGGTGAGCTTCAGCTGATCCTTCTGCTCTTTCTTTTCAAGGACTTTCGCGGCGACGGTCGTGACGATCGCTTCCGCTGTGGGAACCAGAAAACAGGCCATGGATTTGCCTCCTTTCCAATAGGATGGGTCGGCGCACTGGGTGCGCCCTGTACCGGCTGCGCCGGTTTCTTAGCTTTATTATACCGACTTTTGACAGGAAAGTCAAGCGTCGGCGGGCACTTCCCGCTCCAATGTTTTACGCAGCAGCACGGGCATCCAGAGACCGCCCTGTACACTGCGGTGGGTAAAGCCGCAGCGCTTCGGCTCGTCCGTGTCGAGCCAGTCGCAGAAGGGGAGCCGGTCGTTCGTCTCCGCAAGGAAGCGGACCAGCGCCTTCGAGAACAGACGGACGTTGCGGTCGGTGCCGTCGAGACACGCGGCCCAGAGCATCCAGTCGCTCTTGGAAAAGCTGCGGCGGCTGTCGAGCGGCGCGCCATAGATCCCGCTGCGCTGCCGGTAGCATTCGCTTTCCGCGAGATACAGGTCCTCCGGGAAGAGACCGAGATCGTACATGCGGTCCCAGACGAGGTTGTATTTGAGACTCCAGCCTTCGGGGTCGGCCAGCGAGAACGGCAGCGTGCCGTCTGCCTTGCGGTTGCTTTCCAGCGAGAAGGCGAGATGCTTCGCTTCCGCCATCGCCTTGGTCGGTTTGCCGAGCAGCTCGGCGATTTTCGCGAAGCACGCGAGCCCGACGGTGCCCTTGATCGCGAGATTGACGTTGCGCTCGCTGTGGCCGGCAAAGTCGTCGGTGCAAAGCTGGTTTTTCAACTGGACGCCCTGCGCGGCAAGATAGCCCGCCCAGCGCTCGAGCAGCGAGAAGTTGTCTTCGAGCTGGGTGCGGTCGCCCGTTTCGCGCGCGTAGGCGTAGGCGAGGATCAGCATATTGCCGCATTCCTCCACGGGCATCTGGAAGTGCGGCTCGTAGATGCCAAAGTTCTTGTGCTTATACACATTGCGGCGGCGGAACGCGTACGGCGGGCGCAGCGCGTAGACCTGCCCGTTCGCGTGGGGGTAGCGGCCAATGTCGTGCGGCGCGTAATCCGCTTTCCAGAGCGGGGAGGACGCGAACGCGAAGATGCCGGTCAGCATCGCTTTGACGAGTTCCGGCTTGTAGATCAAAAAGAACGGCGCGGTCGGATAGGAGACGTCCACGGTGTTGATGCAGCCGTTGGAATGGCACTCCTTGGAAAGATAGAGCAGCTCGCCTTCCGGGGAGCGCACGAGCTTGTGCGCGGCGAGAATCTGCCGCGCCGCGGCGGTCAAAAGCAGCTGATAGTCTTTGCCGAACGCGGCGGCGTCTGCGAGGATTCTGTCGCTTTGCGCCTGCAGCGCGTCGAAGAGCGCGTCGCGCTTTTGATAGCTGTCCGCCATCGCCGCGCGCAGGTCGGCCCACTTTTCGTGCCAGAACGGCGGCAGCTGCGTGCCGAAATATTCGATCGCGAGGCCTTCGTCAAAGCCGAGGCAGAACGCCGAAACGCGGCCGGGCTTGAGCGTGCGCGTCGCCGCGATGCCGTGGCCGGCGCTGACTTTTCCGCCGAGCAGGCACCACCAGCCCCAGTCCGCGCCGACGCCGTCGCCAGAGGCGGACAGCGGCTTTTGCTTGAGCTGACCCATAACGGCGAACGCGCGGCCGTGCGCCTGATGGGTATAGAACACGCAGGACTTCGCTTTGCCGTCGTAGCAGAACGCCTCATCCATCGAAAGCGTCACGACGACCGTGTGCTCCTTTTCGTCCAGCGCTTCATAGGCGCAGTCGACGAACGAGACCGGCAGCGACAGCTGATGCAGATCTTCCAGCAGCAGCGGCGTCCAGAAGCGCACGCGCAGACGGATCGCCTCGTTTTCAAATGTGTAGGTCGTCACATAGGGCGCGACGTCAAGGCCGGTCTGCTTCAGCGCGGGCAGATCGGACAGGCCGCAAAACCGCATGGAGCTGCCGTCGACGGTGACGAAGCCTCGGATCGGCTTCGGAATGCCGCACCAGAGCATGGTGTCGCTGTCATACAGCAGGTCGGTTTTGGACCAGATGCTGAAATAGGGGTCGCATGTGATCAGGGGATAAGCCGGAAGACGCATGGCGTTCACCTCACGAAACAGTCTTTCTCTTTGTTTCAGTATAATGGAAAGCGCCGGGATTGTCAAGACAGGTTTCTTTTGATCTTTTCGTGTTTTGCCTTGTCTTTTTCGTCCGGATGTGGTACAATAGGGCGACAATGACGCAAAGGAGACCGCGATTGATGAAAAGGGTTCGTACAGCCGGCGTGCTGCTGCATCTGACAAGCCTGCCCGGGCCGTTCGGGTGCGGCGTGATGGGGGAGGAAGCAAGAGCCTTTGTGCTGCAGCTCGAGCGCATGGGCTTCCATTACTGGCAGGTGCTCCCGCTGTGTCCCGCGGACGAGACCGGCTCGCCCTACTGCTCGTGCAGTGCCCTCGCGGGCAACCTTTCCTTGATCGATCCGCGGCAGCTGATGGCGGACGGTCTTCTGACCGAGCGGGAAGTGCGCGAGAGCGTCTATGGCGGCAGCATGTATATCGCGGATTTCGACTTTGCGCTGCAGAAAAAAACGGCGCTGCTGCAGCTGGCGTTCAATCGGCTGAACGCGGCGCAAAAGGAGCAGATCGCGCTGTTCGCCGTGCAGAACGCGTGGGTTGGCGACTACGCGCTGTACTGCGCGCTCAAGGAAAAAAACGGCGGTCTTCCGTGGTGGGAATGGCCGAAAAGCGAGGCGCGGTATGAAACCGCAAAGAAAAAGGCAGCCGCGCTGCAAGGTGACATCGACTTTCATATCTTTTGCCAGTTCGTGTTCTTTTTGCAATACCGCTCGCTCAAGGCGTTCGCCAACGCGCACGGCGTGTTTCTGATCGGCGATATGCCAATCTACGTCAGCCGCGACAGCGTGGACGTCTGGCGCGATCCGCAGCTGTTTTTGATCGACGACACGACGCTCGCGCCGAAAGAGGTGGCCGGCGTCCCGCCCGATTATTTTTCCGAAGACGGCCAGCTTTGGGGCAACCCGCTGTACGACTGGGACGCGATGGAAAAAGAGGGCTACCGCTGGTGGATCGCCCGCGTCGCGCACGCCTGCAAGCTCTTCGACCGCGTGCGGATCGACCATTTCCGCGCGTTCGCGTCCTATTGGGCGATTCCGTTCGACAGCGAGACGGCAAAGGTCGGCGCGTGGCGAAAAGGTCCCGGACTGCCGCTGTTTACCGCCATTGAAAAAGCGCTCCCCGACGCGGACATCATCGCGGAGGATCTCGGCGTCTTCGGCGAAGACGTCGTGCAGCTGCTCAAAGAGACCGGCTTCCCCGGGATGCGCGTCGTCCAGTTCGGTTTCGACCCGAACGGCGACAGCACCCATCTGCCGCACAACTACCCGAAAAACTGTATCGCCTATCTCGGCACCCACGACAACAACACGCTGCTCGGCTGGCTTTGGGACGCCGACGAGAACGAACGCGCCTTCGCGCTGCGCTACAGCTGCTTCGGCGGCCGGGAATGGGGTGAGGGAGGCTATCGCTCCGGCTCCTGCCGCGCGCTGATCGAGACCGTCTGGAAAAGCGCCGCGGACACGGCGGTCGTCGCCGTGCAGGATATGTGCGGCTACGGCAAGGACGCGCGGATGAACACGCCCGGTACGTCGAAAGACAACTGGACGTTCCGAATGAGCGCCGACGCGCTCGCCGGGATCGACGAAGCTTACTATCAGGAGATCAACTCCCTTTACAGACGATACTATTCTCCCGAAAGGACGGATGCAACATGATCGAAATCATC
>CAMZEG010000160.1 GCA_947305635.1 uncultured Clostridia bacterium | reverse complement strand
GACGGCGTGCTGCTCGACGAGCCGTATATCAACAACCTGACGCTGAACCAGGAGGACGGCGTGACGTTCCCGCTGACCGTGCCCGAAGGCCATGTCTTCGTGATGGGCGACAACCGGCAGGGTTCGACCGACTCCCGTTCGGAAAAGATCGGTTTTATCGACGAAAACTATATTCTCGGCGTCGTCAAGGTGCGGCCGTTCAACGTCAGCCGCGACACCGGCAAGTTTTCGATGTACCCTGTCAGTCAGTGGAAGATTGCCCAGGCGAAGCTGACGCCGGGCCAGGCCTATTAAGAAAGCAGGGGAGACGGTATGCCCGATTTACAAAAACAAACCGTGCAATGGTTCCCCGGTCATATGGCAAAAACACGGCGGCAGATCAAAGAATGTCTGCCGCTGGTTGATTGTGTGACGGAACTGCTCGACGCAAGAGTACCGCTCGCGAGCCGCAACCCGGAGCTGGACGCGCTGACCGAGCGCAAGCCGCGGATTGTATTGCTCAACAAATGCGATATGGCGGACGAAGAGACGACGCAGCGCTGGATCGAATGGTTCCGCGCGCGCGGCCAGTTTGCGTTGGCGGTCGACTGTCGCAGCGGCAAGGGGCTGAATCGCTACCACGCGCTGGTGCGCCGTGTGCTGGCCGACAAGATCGAAGCGAACGAGGCGCGCGGTATGCCGGGCAAGGCGCTGCGCGTGATGGTCGTCGGCATTCCCAACACGGGAAAATCGTCGTTCATCAATCGGATGGCCGGGAAAAACCGCGCTAAGGTGGCCGACCGTCCCGGTGTGACGCGGCAGAACCAGTGGTTCGCGATCGGCAACGGCATTGAGCTGCTCGATACACCGGGCGTGCTCTGGCCGAAGTTTGACGACCCCGCCGTCGGCGACAAGCTCGCTTTTATCGGCTCGGTCAAAGACGAGGTCACCGACAGCGAGACGATGGCGTGCCGGCTGATTGCCGTGCTGCAGGCGAGCCACGCGCAGCTGCTCTGCGAGCGCTATAAGCTGCAGGAAGCCGACGTTCTGGATGAGGAGCCCTATACCGTGCTGGAGCGTATCGGCGCAAAACGCGGGATGAAAGGGCGCGGCGGGTCTATCGATACCGAACGGGCGGCGATCACGCTGCTCGATGAATACCGGGCCGGAAAGCTCGGACGGCTTTCGATTGAAACGCCGGAACTGGACGGATAAAAAAAGACGAGGCGAACACCGCCTCGTTCCTTTTTTTGCAATTTACGCTGCGAACGGAAGCACCGTTTGCAGCTTTTTGGTCAGCGGACCCGCCTGACAGCGCGGGAATTCCTTCTTGCTCCACCCGAGTAATGCCGTCAGACGGCCGGGGATGGATGAATTCTTGACAGCTTCGCCGCGCTTGAAGAGATTGTCCGCGCCGAAGACAAACACCGGCACGTTGTTGCAGGTGTGTTCGTCGGTATGGAACCGGTAGACGCCGTCTTTGTCTTTCATCAGACTGCCCGTCTCATGGTCAGCGGTGACAAGCACGACAGTGTGGCCGTCCTTGCGGGCGAAGTCCACAACGGCACGGATCGCGTTGTCGAAGCCGACGACAGCGTCAACGACAGATTCCCGCTTGTTGTCGAAATCAGCCTTGCCGTTTTGGGAGCGGTGAGAGCTTTTGTCGATGTGCGCGCCCTCGATCATCAGGAAAAAGCCGTTCTCGTTCCCTTCGTTCAGCAGCTCAATCGCCTTGACGCTCATTTCGGCGAGACTCGGCGCTTCACAGCCCTTCGGCACGGTTGCGCGCCAGAATTCGCCGCTGAACTGGCCGAAACTGCGCGAACCCGGCTGCAGCGCTTCCATTTCCTCCTTGGTTGTGACAAGCTGAAAGCCATGCTCTGCGGCGTTCTCGCGCGTGACATAGCCGTCCTCTTCGCCCCAGATCAGGTCGAACGGCGTTTCCAACTGGAGGTTCGAGATCTTTTCATACTGCTTGCGATAGAGTGTGTGAACGCTGAACGAGGCGGGCGTCGCCCCGGTGTTCTTGTCCGTTGTAACAATGCCGGTGCGCATACCGTGTTCGAACGCGGCTTCGGTTATCGAAACCGGACGCATCACCAGGCCGAGCGGGTCGCAGCCGTAGACGCCGACCGTCTGGTTGATGATACGCACGCCGCTGGAAAGCGCGGTGCCGCCCGCAGCGCTGTCGGTGATGTCCTGGGAGAGAGACCGCGTTCTGGACTGACCGCGCAAATCGTACTGCGTGTTCATGAACAGCGTGTGGCCGTACTGCTCCGCGAGATGCAGATGGTTTTCGCCCATGCCGTCGCCGATCATGATGATGACGTTTTTGTAGGTGGTCTCTGCCGCGTAAACAGGCAGACTCATCGCGAAGATGAGCGCGAGGACAATCAGAAGAGTGAGAAAGCGCTTTGTTTTCATTGTCGTTTCCTCCACGTTTTTTTCCATTATAACACTGCCTTTTCCATTTGTAAACAAGAATCCGGAAATAAAAACGGGCAAAACGGCGCATACTGTAAGCGTCTATTTTACATCTTGCGGTCATAGAATGGACAGAGGTGATCGTGATGTGGATTCTACTGCGCTCCGTTTTTTCACAGCTTCTGCTGTTTGCGCTGCATCTGCGGCAGGGGTCGTCCTTCCCCCAGCCGCTTTCCGCTTCCGAGGAACGCGAGCTTTTGGATGAGATGAAGACAAAAGGTGACAGCAACGCGCGGGCGCAGCTCATTGAGCACAATCTGCGACTCGTGGCGCACATTGTTAAAAAGTACTACGCCGCGGGGGACGATTCGGATGATCTGATCTCGATCGGCACCATCGGTCTGATCAAGGCGGTCGATTCATTCAATCCGGAAAAGGGAACGCGGCTTGCGACCTATGCCGCGCGGTGTATTGAAAACGAGATACTGATGCATTTCCGCGCGCTAAAACGCACAGCGGGCACAGTCAGTCTCAGCGATCCGATGGAAAACGACAGCGAAGGCAACCCGCTGGCGCTCATGGATCTCGTTTATTCCGAAGACACGATCGCGGACGACCTTGACACAAAGCGGAAAACAAAACAGCTTTACGCGTTTCTGGATCAGATGAAAGAACCGCGGGAAAAGGAGATTCTGATCCGTCGCTACGGCCTGTATCAGACGCGCGAAATGACCCAGCGCGAGATCGCGAAGCGGATGGGTATCTCCCGTTCCTACGTCTCGCGAATCGAAAAGAAGGCGATTCAATGGCTGAAAGTGCAATTTGAATCCTCCGATCTGGAAGAAATATCTTAAGATTTTCTATATTTTTTCCGTTTTTTCTTGATTTCGCAAACGTATTCAACTATAATATATGCTGTATATGTAAGTAGACAGAGAATCTTGGTTCGGAGGTCTTCAGATATATGGCAAACTCCAATCCGAAAGCGGAGCAGCCGGCGCGTACCGCACCGGCGAAAACCGGCGCGAAGAAAAAGAGAAAACGCGTCCGCCGCAAGCACCCCGTCATATTCACAATCTTTCTGGTCTGTTTTGTGCTGCTGATCTCCGGCATCATGACAGGCCTTGTTGTCGGTACGTCCGTGTTCCGCTACATGGACCAGTTCGTCAACGGCAAAAAGGTGATCGACCTCGATTACTATAAGAGCACGCAAAGTCAGACGTCGATTCTTTACGCGTATAACAAAGACGGAAAACCCGTGGAGCAGACGCGTCTGCACGGCGAAGAAAACCGCATCTGGATCGACTACGACGAAATGCCGGAGGATCTGATTTGGGCGTTCGTCTGTTTGGAGGACAAGCGTTTCTTTGAACACAGCGGCGTCGACTGGCGGCGGACCATCGGTGTTATGATCAAGCCGAGCTACGACGGACAGGGCGGTTCCACAATTACGCAGCAGCTGATCAAGAACCTGACCAAGAAAAACGAAGTGACCTATATCCGCAAGTTCAACGAGATTTTGCGCGCACTGAATCTGGAAAACTATTATTCCAAGACGGAGATTCTCGAAGCATATCTCAACGAGGTGTACCTCGGCTGCGGCTGCTACGGTGTGCGTACCGCCGCAGAGCGTTATTTCGGCAAAGAAGTCAAGGATCTGACACTGGTGGAATGCGCCACGCTTGCCGCCATCACCAAAGCGCCGTATACGCAGAATCCGGTCTACAGCTAC
>CAMZEG010000159.1 GCA_947305635.1 uncultured Clostridia bacterium | reverse complement strand
GTCTGGGCAGTGATGCTCGTTGTTACAAGCGCCATTGAGAAGCGCGCGGCCAAGTCGCAACTCCAAACTAACGAATAAGGAGTTGTCTGTATGACATTATTAATCACCGTGTTCGCCGCTGTCATCGCGACCGTCGTGTGGTACGCGAACAAACGCAGCAGCGAGCTGAAGGTCGGTGTCCTGTGCTGGATGTTCTGGGGCGCTTCCCTGATGTGGCTCGTCGACGCGATCTTCGAATACGCCGAGCTGAAGGCGGCATACTTCACGCCCGATCCGCTCGATATGCTCAACGACGCGTTCCTCGGTCTTTCCGTGGTGGCGCTCGCGCTGGTCATCTGGCTCGTGATTCTGCTGATCAAAGATCCATCGGGGCGTATCAAAGACGCGCTGCACAAGAAGAAATAAAAAAAGAAAAGCCCGCTTTCGAGCGGGCGTTCTTTTTATTCTATTTCGATCATTTCCTTCGCTTCAAACAGGCTGAGCCCCTTCTCCCGCGCCAGCGCGGCGAGGTCGTCGAACTCGACCTTTTCTTTTTTTGTACCGTAGCCCGCCGCGGTCTTAAAGCGGATCGCGCCGACGGGGGTCTCTCTCGTTTCGCTTTCGCGGGTCAGGACGCTGCGCTGCATCAGCGTCTCGCGGACGCCGAGCGTCGTCGTGTGGCGAAAGAGCAGGCGGATCATCTCGTCCCTGTCCGCCGGGGCGCAGAGCACCGTTAAGAGCGTCCCGGGGCGACCTTTTTTCATCGTGACCGCCGTCGTGAACACGTCCTTCGCGCCGCCTTTCAACAATTCTTCGCAGGCAAAGGCGATCCACTCCGCCGTCATATCGTCGAGGTTGGTTTCGAGTTGGACGATCTCGTCGTGCGCCGTGTCGAGCGCCGTTTCGCCGAGCAGGGCGCGCACGCAGTTCGGCGCTTCCCGGAACTGCTTTGTTCCGACGCCGTAACCGACCTTGCACACGCACATCGGCGGCTGCGGGCAAAACGTGCGGCAGAAGCGGCGCAGAAGCGCCGCGCCGGTGGGCGTGCAAAGCTCGCCGTCGATCTCGCCGCCGTAGGTCGGGATGCCCCGGAGCAACAGCGCCGTCGCGGGCGCCGGTACCGGCAACACCCCGTGGGCGCAGCGCACCGTTCCCGCGCCGACATGGACGGGCGACGCGGCGATCGAGTCGACGCCCAGCCGTTCGAGCAGCAGGCAGACCGCAGTCACGTCGGCGACGGCGTCCAGCGCGCCGACCTCATGAAAATGCACGTCGCCGACAGGCTCGCCGTGCACCTCGCTTTCCGCGCCGGCGAGCAGCTGATAGACCGCCTTGGCGTTGGCTTTCACCGTGTCGGACGCGTGCAAGCCGTCGATCAGAGAAAGGATCTCCGGCAGCGTGTGATGGTCGTGGTCGTGGTGGCCGTGGTGGTGTTCGTGGGCGTCGGGGTGTTCTTCCTCCCCGTGTACCGCCACGCGCAGGTGCAGCCCGCGGATGCCGCAGGTCTCGGTTTCTTCCAGCGTAAAGGTCACGCCCGGAATGCCGAGCGAACGCAGGGCGTCAAGCGCTGCCTGCGGGTCGTCTTCGAGCGCGAGCAGCGACGCCGCGAGCATATCCCCCGCCGCGCCCATCGCGCAGTTCCAATAGAGTTGCTTCATTCTCAGCCACCTCCGGTTTCGTCAAAGGTACTATATCACAGAAGCGCGGTTTCGTCAAATAAAGAGAAATAAACGGGATCGGCTGTCATCACAGGATCGACCGGATCGCTTCTTCATAATCGCCGTCGATCAGCACAACCCTCTCTCCGACTTTTTGAAAACCCTCGATGATTTGCTGGTTGTCCGCTTTCAGATTGGCAGCCGTGCAGTCAGCGTCGTCCGGTCTGGATTCCAGATCGGAAGCGTGCTGCCTGATCTCATCAAAATGCTTGTCAATAAAGCCATCCGTCATGGCAAGACAGACAAACCGGATGGACGGCAGGTACCGTTCGTCAAAGTCCTTCCGCCAATCAAACGGGACATAACAGCCCTCCACGATCAGGTTCTGGTCATTTTCAACGGCCGTCTTGATGATTTCGCGGACGATCGGCCAAAGATAAACGGTCAGCGCGTCGTCGTCTTCGGGCGTAAGACTGGTATTACCGCTGCGGATCAACCCCATTTTCAGATGGTCGATGGACAGGTAAGGGTAACCGAAACGTTCGAGCAGCCGTTGCGCCAAAAGCGTTTTCCCGGTGTGGGACGCACCTGTAATCAGTACAATCATAACCTTGCTGTGATTTCCTTTCTGACAGCTTCCAGATCGCCGCTGGTGAGCAGCGGGATAAGCGCGTTGATTTCGGCGACGGGCTTGTCCCACCACCGAAAGCGCAGCAGCAGGCCGATCAAATCATCGTCAAAACGCTTGCGCAGCACCCGCGCCGGATTTCCGACCACAACGGTATAAGGCGCAACGTCGCTGCCGACCACGCTGTTCGCGCCGATGATGGCGCCGTCGCCGATATGAACACCGGGCAGGATGACAGCATTCTGACCGATCCATACGTCGTTGCCGATTACGGTGTCGCCTTTCAGTGGCAGGTCAGCCTTTGCCGGCGGTTCCATCTTCCACCCTTCCAGCGTGTAAAACGGGAACGTGGTTACAGCGTTCATCTGATGGTTTGCGCCGTTCATCACGAACTCCACGCCGGCCGCGATCTGACAGAACTTGCCGATGATCAGTTTGTCGCCGTTCCAGTCGTACAGATGCGTCACATGGCGCTCAAAATCGGAATCGGCGATATAGGTGAAATCTCCGACAATGATCTGCGGGTTCTTGATCGTCGGTTTCACATAGATCTCGTTTTCATAGTCCGGAATCGGATGGATCACATGCGGATCTGGCATCGTTTCGTTTTGCATACTATTCTCCTCACAGGTTGTTACTCCGCGTCTTCGTCCAACGCTTCCAATAGAAAGCTGACCGGGCGAAAGCCGTCGTTGCACGAGAGCATAGCGGACTTTTTGTTTTTCATCCAGCCGTCATAGAAGTTTTCCGCGCCGTGCGACAGCGCCAGCACAAAGGGAGAGAGCGTGTCCCAGGCGCTGGGGCAGAAGCCGGCGGGCTTCTCCCAGCCGTTGGCGACGAACACCTGCCCGACCTTTAGGTCGCAGGCGTGCTCGATCGGGTTTTCATACTGCGCCATCAGGTCTTTGTATTCCGCTTTGCGCATGACGGTGATGCGGACTTTTTTCATATTACTCCCGCCTTTCAAGAGGTTCGATTGTTTGGTTGTTGTAACGAGTGAGGAAACCGACGCCGGTTAAGGTGCGTCGCCGGGTTCGGCGTTCAAACGATAGGCGCGGCGGTAACCCGCGGCCGTTTTGATCCATTTGTCCGCTTTGGTGGGACGCGGATAGCCCCAGTTTTCCAACACGGCGCGCGCGGCAAGGCGAAAGCCGTTCTTTTCCAGCACACGCGCAGAGGCGCGGTTTTCGGGCATCACGCTTGCCGTGATAATCTTCACATCCGTTTCGGAAAAGAGATAGCCGACCATCAGACCGAGCGTCTTTGTCGCAATGCCCTTTCCCCAGCACTGCGGCAAGAGGCGGTAGCCGACGCTGATTTTTCGAAGCGGCGCGCGATAGCCGTAGAACTCCGCCAGACCGCAGAACCCGCCGTCTGAAAAGACGTCGAGAATGAGCGATTCCGTATGGCCCTCATACAGTTGCCGGATCGTCTCCGCGGCGTCCGCCGACTGCTTTTCAAAAAGAAACGTCGGCAAATACCGGTAAACCTCGTCGCACCCGGTCAGCGCACGCAGATTTTCGGCGTCGCAAAGCGCCAGCCGCCGGAGTTCCAGACCGTCGCCGCGCAACGCGGGTATTTCGGAAAACAGATCTTTCATAGTATCACCTTTTCAAATACCGATGGACAGGAGTATTATACCATTCCTTTCGGCCGAAATCAATGCCGCCGGCGCAAATCCGTGTATATCGTCAGCCTCGTTCCGGTGTGACGCACAGAGCGGGACAGGATACCATAGAAAAAAAAGCCTCTTTTACCCGAAGGAAAAGAGACTTTCTTCTGGAGGTACCACCCGGATTTGAACCGGGGAATAACGGTTTTGCAGACCGTTGCCTTACCACTTGGCTATGGTACCGCGAGCAGACAAAAAAATGGAGCGGATGACGGGGCTCGAACCCGCTACCTCCACCTTGGCAAGGT
>CAMZEG010000158.1 GCA_947305635.1 uncultured Clostridia bacterium | reverse complement strand
GTGCTTCAGCTCCGGCGCCATGTGCTGGGCCGACAGAGGCTGGGACGACACCGAAGAGGAGACCTTCCGCATCATTCACCACGGCCCCTTCGTGGGGATGGGACCGGGCTTTGCGTACTACGACTGCGCGGGGCTGCTGCCCTTCTGCCTCACGCCCCACTACGACAGCATCGGCTGGCGGTCGTATACCTATGAGGCGGAGAAGGCCGATTACCCGTCCGTCTGCATCGAAAACGGCGCGGCGCTGGTTTATGAAGGCGGCCGCTACAGCGTGCTGTCCGACACCGCGTCGCCGACCCGTTCGGTTTATCTCTTTTACCCCGCCCGGGGGATCAGATTCGTCAATCTGCGGCAGGACGCGTCTCTTGCCGCCGTGGTAGACGGCGAGATCCGCACCCTGCGGGCAAACGGCTGACAGACCAGCGCCAAAGCGGAGCGGCGGCCTGCTCGCCCCTGAATCGTCCATTGTGCGATAACACAGCAAATGCACCCCACCTTGTCCGTGGGGTGCGTTTTTGTATTTGGTGTCTTCAGACGTGGAAGACACCAAATCATAACCGCCGGTTCAACCGGCGGTTTGCTCTGCCCCTAAAAGGGGCTATTACTGGCTTAACCCCTGGAAGGGGCACTGAATTATTTTATCGCATTACACGCACTGCAACCCGTAAACGGGTCAGAATCCTTATTCTCCAGTGTTTCTACTATTTCATAAACAGCTTTTTGCCTCGAATTCGGCTTGCATAAAGCTCGCCGGTTTTATTGTGGCACTACCATTTATTGCCCCCAGTAGAACTGGGGGTTGTCTTCCACGTCTGAAGACACCAAAACAACCTCTTCTGCCCGGCGGGCAAAAGAGGTCTTTTTTATCATGCCGCGTTACTTTTTCAGCCGCTTGATCTCCGTCATGTTCTTCGGTTCCAGCACCTGCGCGAGCTGGGCTTCGTTCATGAGGCCCTCCCGGATGACGATGTCCTTCACGGGGACGCCGGTCTTCAGGGATTCCTTGGCGATTTCCGCGCTCTTTTTGTAGCCGATGTAGGGCTTGAGCGCGGTCGCGATGCCGACGCTCTTATGCAGCAGCTCTTCGCAGCGCGCTTCGTTGACCACGATGCCGGAGATGCAGTTGTCGATCAGCGTTCCGATCGCGTTGGTCAGCGCCTGAATGCCCTCGAACAGGCTGTAGAAGATGACCGGCTCAAAGGCGTTCAGCTCGAGCTGTCCCGCTTCCGCCGCCATCGTCACCGTCATGTCGCTGCCGATGATCCGGAACGCGACCTGCGAGACCACCTCGGGGATCACGGGGTTCACCTTCCCCGGCATGATGGAGGAGCCGTTCTGCTTCGGGGGCAGAGAAATCTCCGCAATGCCGGTTTTCGGCCCGCTTGAAAGCAGCCGCAGGTCGTTGCACATCTTGGACAGATTCAGCGCGGCGGTCTTCAGCGTGGACGACACCGTGACGTAGATATCCAGATTGGACGTGCCGTCGAAAAGGTCTTCGCACTGGGAATAGTCGCCGTCGACCACTTTGGAGATATTGTCGCAGACATAGGTGAGATAGTACGGATCGCCGTCGATCGCCGTGCCGATCGCCGTGGCGCCCATGTTCAGCACATGCAGCGCCTTTTCGGCAAAGATGAAGCGCCCGATATCGCGCTTGACCGCCGAAGCGTAGGCGTGGAACTCCTGCCCCAGCCGCATGGGCACCGCGTCCTGCAGCTGCGTTCTGCCCATCTTGACGATCCCGTCAAACTCCTCCGATTTTTGCATCAGCACATTGTACAGGCGCTTTTCGGCCGGAATCAGCACCTCCAGCATCTGCACGATCGCGATCTTCCCCGCGGAGGGGTAGACGTCGTTGGTCGACTGGGCCATGTTCACGTCGTCGTTCGGGTGGACGATGCTGTAATCCCCCTTCTGCCCGCCGAGGATCTCGATGGCGCGGTTGGCGATCACCTCGTTCGCGTTCATGTTCGCGGATGTGCCCGCGCCGCCCTGAATGGCGTCGACGATAAACTGGTCGTGCAGCTTGCCTTCGATGACCTCGTCGCAGGCCTGAATGATGGCCTCCGCCTTTCTGCCGTCCAGTCTGCCCGAATCGCGGTTGGTCATTGCCGCGGCGCGTTTCAGCTGCGCCAGCGCTTTGATCAGCTCAAAGTGCATGGGAATGCCGGTGATCGGGAAATTCTCCTTTGCCCGCAGCGACTGTACGCCGTAATACGCATCAGCGTCTATTTCTTTTTCGCCGATGGAATCGGCCTCGATTCTTGTTTTCATAGCAGGAACCCCCTCCTTGATTGTTGCTGTTGACAAAACCTGCCACAAAGCATTATAGCACAATCAAATCTTTTTGCAAGACGTTCCGGCAACTCTCGCGGGCTTTTTTCCGCTTTCCGCCCGGATTTCCGTAAAGCGCTTGCAAGCGCCGCCGCTTTATGGTAGAATCAAGGTAAGCGAAGTCCCCAAATCATGATTATCGGAGGCGTTTTTCCTATGAAAACAACCGCTGTCCGGCTGACGGCCGTTTTGCTGGTCGTCACGCTGCTTGCCGGTTTGATGATCCCCGCCTTTGCCGCGGAACAGGCAATCCCGGAACCCACCTGGCAGAACGTGATCGAAAGCGTTACGCCGGTCGGCGAGCCGTGGGTGACGCTTGACCTGATGCCGAACGGCTACATCTTCACCGACTACTGCATCCCGCAGGAATACGACGTCGCGCTGAAGGACGGCACGACGCAGCGTGTCAGGATTCCGCCCAGGGAGGTGCAGGAGCTGTTTTATGACGGCAACTATATCGGCCGCTTCTTTGACGTGGAGACCGCGGACGAAACGATCACGCTGTATGCGCTCATCTTCTTTGACGAGGAGAACAAGCAAAGCATCTTTGAGATCGGACAAGTTGTGACTGCGCCCGTAGAGTATGAGGGCGAACTGTACTACAGAAACTACTATCACCGGATTTCCGTTGCACCTTGCCGCACCGAGATCGACGACAGCAGTTTTCTTGCACGGGTGCTGTATCCCGTTTATGCCGCGTTTCAGAAGATCATCTTGTACTTTGAAGATCTCCGGGATCGGTTGGGCATTTGATTGCCCGTCCGGCTGAAACTGAAATGAGAAAGAGGGTTGCGATATGAAAAGAATCACAGCGTTTCTCTGCAGCGTTCTGCTGCTCGCGCTTCTGCTTGTTCCGGCGTACGCCGAAGAAGGGACGGGCGAAGCGGAACAGAACGTCCTTGTGCTCGACAGTCTGCGGTACGTTGCCCATAACATTCAGGTGTCCTATCCGCGGGGCGAAGTCCGCATCTGCCCGGCGGTGCTGGAACAGGAAGACGGCGCGCGGGACGTGTATTTTGTGACGGTGCGCTCGCTCGACCGCGTTTCAAAAGGGCCGAACAACCTGCTGGGCGCCCTGCTTCTGTTCTTCAACAAAGACTGTCAGTATTTCCGACTGACGAAAAAAGCCATTCAGGAATATGTGCCCGCAGGGTCGGCGATTGTCATCGCGGGGCACAGCATGGGCGGCATGGTCGTGCAGCGGATCATCTGTGACGACGCGCTCACGGAAACCTATGAGTTTTTGAACGCCGTCACGTTCGGTTCGCCCTGCGTTGTGACGGACAAGACCAAGCGCGAAGGCAGGCTCGTCCGCTTTGAGGACGCGGGCGACATCATCCCCAAAGTCAGCCTTGCGCGGCTGATTTCTCCGTCCGACTACGCGGACGCGATCCGGATCGACTGCGGCTACGACGACCTTGACGTCTCGCACAACTGGAGCTATTACGGCGCTCCCGCATGGGCGCCGTACGACGCGCTGGGCGTCGAAAACGGCAGCGCGGTGCTGAAACTCGATCTCGACCGTCTGGTGGCGCTCGCCTTCCGGATGACCGGCTATTTCGAGCGCCGTCCCGCATAAGCGAAGACAGAAACACTCCAAACAGAAAGGACAGAGTACGCGATGCGCAATTTTCCGAAACCGCTGTTTTACCTGATTCAATGGACGTGGGGGCTGCCGGTCAATCTCTTCGGCGGCATCGGGTACCTTTTCTGCAAGCTGAAAGGGTACCGCACCGAGAAGTTCCACAACGCCGTGATCACCTATGTGCCGTGGAAGTACGGCGGACTCGGCACGGGGCTGTTCCTCTTTCTGCGTGAGAACCACCCCAATCCGCTCTGGACCTACAACGCGCGGATCCACGAATACGGCCACACCTGGCAGGTGCTGGTGCTCGG
>CAMZEG010000157.1 GCA_947305635.1 uncultured Clostridia bacterium | reverse complement strand
CAACAGTACAGCCTTCGGGCGAAGAAAACGCCGTCTTCATCGAAATCCGGCAGCCCGGGCTGTGTCCCTTTTTCACAAAGAGCGAAAGATACTTTTTTATGACGAACAGGGTGGGGGAAAGAACCTGCATTCTGTTTATTCTTTTTTGCATAAGTTCACCTGTTTTTCATTGACAAAAGAACAATTTTTGTATAAAATGTTACTGACCATTCATAAACGGAAGGAAGCGCTTACCCCATGAAAAAACGTCTTTGCAGTCTGCTTCTGGTCTGCGTTCTGCTGCTCGCCGCGCTGCCGCTGGCGGCGCTCGCGTCGGATACGGTCCCCGTGATCGTGATCGGCGGCTACTCTTCGCCGCAGATTTACCTGTTCGACGACGAGGGCAATATTCAGGAAAAGGTCTGGGGCCTGAGTCTGACGAAGGCGCTGGACGTGTTCCAAAAGGATCTGCCGGAGCTGACCGTCGCCAACTTCAACGCGATGATGAACCGCGATCCCCAGTACATCGCCGACCAGTTTTCCAAGGGCGTCCTCGAGATCGCGCAGTACATGAAGCGCAGCCCGGACGGCACCCCGCTGTTCGGGACCGGGACGTGGCCGAAGTCGGCGGAAGAGAGCAACATGGCGTATATCAACGCGCACCGGGCGGATAACGAATATCTCGATACCGCCGTGCGCGAAAAGCGCTTCACCCCGACGCTGTGCGAGCTGATCGGCGACGAGAACGTCTACAGCTTTTCGGTCGACTGGCGCCAGAACGCGATCGAATGCGCCCGCGACCTCGGTACCTATATCGTCGACGTCCGGCAGCATTCCGGTTCGCCGAAGGTCAACATCCTTTGCGAAAGTCACGGCGGCGAAACGACGCTGACCTACATTTCCCTTTGCTCGATCGTCCGAAAGGGCGGGGCAGACAAGGAAAAGCTCGGCGAACTGCTCGAACTCGACGACAAGACGATGGACACGCTGTTTTGCCTCGACTATCTCAACAACGTCTGCGCCGATTCCCCGGCGCTCGGCGTCCAGCTGGCCTATGACCTTGTGACCGGCCAGACGCACTTCGATATGCCGCGGCTGATCGAATATCTGCAGTACGCAAACAACCCGCTGCAGAAACTGACCGGCGGCGAACAGTACACCTGGGAAAGCGACTGGGAATACCTCGTCAACAGCCTGTCGCTCAACAACCTCAACAAGCTGGTCAACCGCCTGATCCAGAACACCGAGATCATCCAGATCATGCTCTCCTTCGGCAGCATGTGGGACTTCATCCCGCTCGACAAATACGAAGAGGTGAAAGAGCTCAAGCTCAGCACGCCCGAGCTGCAGGAGGCCTACGCGCCGATGATTGCCAAATCGGACTATGAGCACTACACCATCTTCGCCGATATGCGCGAAAACCTGACCTTCGCGCGCGACAGCGGCGTCAACGTCAATTTGATCATCGGCACCGACCTGACGACCGTCTCCGGCTCGCGCGTCAACGGCGACAGCCTTGTCGCGACAAAGGATTCCTCCGGCGCGAAAGTGGCCGATTACGGCACGCGCTTCGCGGACGGCTACCACACCGATTACAGCGACGCAGGCGTCATCTGCCGCGACCCGTCCCACGATCACGTCGCCCCGGCGATGAACATCGACGCGGCCTACGGCTATCTCCCGGAGAACACCTTCTATCTCGAAGGACAGTACCACGCGATGTACGTCACCGACAGCCACTGCGAACAGCTGGTGGAATACCTGCTTCTGGCGGACGGCCCGGTCGATATCTACACCGACCCGACCTATCCCCAGTTCGACGTGACCCATAACGCGAAGCTCGGCGTCTACGCGAAGTTCGACAACGACACCTACGGCACGCTGACGAAAAACGACACGGCGCTGGTCGTGACGAACCTGTCCGCGAAGAGCAATCTCGAACTCGCCGCGATCAAGGTCGAGGGCGCGGACCTGCGTTTCAAGGACGTCTACGGCAAAAAGATCGCGCTCGGCGAAAGCGTGACGCTGCCGATCGACGGCGACATCCCGGACGCCGACATGCAGCACATCCGGCTGACGATCTACTTCCTCGAGGACAACTCGGTCTTCACGCTGAACAGCCGGTCGCTGCACTTCACCGTCAAGGGCGGCAAGGCGATCGACTTCGACAAGGACAACCCGGTCACGGAAGGCACGGAAAAGCCGGTCTTCCTGACCGCGAAGGACGTTCTGCAGGGCTTGCGCAACTTCGATTTCAAAATGATCGTCAAGGCGCGTCTGCTCAGCGTCGTCGCCGCGTTCAAGGCGGTCGTCCGCCTTGTAAAATCCATCGGCAAATAAGCCGGAAACAGCCTTCAGCAGCCGCTGCCGCGGGGAGACCCGGGACGGCGGTTTTGGTTTTGCCGCCGGGGCGGCGGTTAGCGGCTGCTAATTTTTTCGAAAAATCCGTTTTTTCGGAAAAACGACAGAAAAAACCTATGGATTTTTTCGCGGATATATGGTATGATAATTTGACTGATTCTGTCGGTCCAAAATGAGTTACAGAATTGAAAACGGGTGATCCCGTAAAGAAGGAGGCTCCTATTCATGCTTAAAAAAATCAGCAAAATTCCCTTCTCCGACACACCGGAGCAGGCGGCGAAGCTGGACGCGATCATCGCGGAGTGCGCGGGCGACACAAGCCAACTGATGCACGTCATGCAGGTCGCGCAGGATATCTACGGCTATCTGCCGTTTGAAGTCCAGCAGAAGATCGCCGACGGTATGTCCGTGCCGCTTGAAAAGGTCTACGGCGTCGCGACGTTCTACGCGCAGTTCGCGCTGTCCCCGAAGGGCAAGTACGCCATCAGCGTCTGCCTGGGCACCGCGTGCTACGTCAAGGGTTCGCAGAGCGTGCTGGACGAACTGACCGCGCAGCTCGGGATCGGCCCCGAGGAGTGCACGGAAGACGGCAAGTTCTCGCTGTCCGCCTGCCGCTGCATCGGCGCGTGCGGCCTTGCGCCCGTCATGGTGATCAACGACGACGTCTACGGCAAGATCACCGCGTCCGACGTCAAGGGGATCCTCGCGAAATACGCCGAATGAGAGAGTTGTCCTTAAACGTGCTGGACGTTGCGCAGAACTCGGTGGCCGCGAACGCGAAGAACATCGAGATCGAAGCGCTGACCGACACGGCGGCGAACACGCTGCTGCTCGGGATCTATGACGACGGCAAGGGGATGACGCCGGAACAGCTCGCGGCGGTCCGCGACCCGTTTTTCACCACCCGCACGACCCGCAAGGTCGGCCTCGGCGTCCCGCTGTTCAAGATGGCGGCGGAGATGACCGGCGGCACGCTGGAGATGGAAAGCGAAGTCGGCGTCGGCACGAAGGTGAAAGCCTTCTTCCATACCGACCACGTCGATTTCGTCCCGCTGGGCGATATGGCGAACACGATCGTCACGCTCGCGGCGATGAACGAAACGATCCGTTTCCGCTACCGCTACGAAGTTGACGGCCGCGCCTTCGTCTTCGACACGCGGGAGATCCAGGCGATCCTCGGCGACGTGCCGATGAACGATCCGTCCATCATGAACTGGATGACAGCCTACATCAACGAAAATATGCAAGCAATCACGGAGGTGCAATGATATGAAATCACTCGAAGAACTCATGGCGCTCAGAGACGCCGCCAAAGCGAAAATGACCACCCGCGACGATTCCACGGCTGTGACGCGCGTCGTTGTCGGCATGGCGACCTGCGGAATCGCCGCCGGCGCGAGACCGGTCATGAACAAGTTTACCGAAGAGATCGAAAAGCGCAACCTGACCAACGTCACCGTCGCGCAGACCGGCTGCATCGGCATGTGCCAGTATGAGCCGATCGTCGAAGTGACCGAACCGGGCAAGGAGAAGGTCACCTATGTGCTGATGACCCCGGAAAAGGCAACGAAGGTCGTTGTGGACCATCTCGTCAACGGCAACCCCGTGGTGGAATACACCGTGGGCGCACTGAAAAAATAAGGAGGAACCAACATGTATCGATCCCATGTGCTCGTTTGCGGCGGTACCGGCTGTACCTCCTCAAACTCCCCGCAAATCATTGAAACGTTTGAAAACGAGATCAAGGCCAAGGGTCTCGAAGACGAAGTCAAGGTCATCCGCACCGGCTGCTTCGGTCTTTGCGCGCTCGGTCCGGTCGTCGTGGTCTATCCCGAAGGCTGCTTCTACAGCGAAGTGAAGGTCGAGGACGTCCCCGAGATCGTCGAAGAGCATCTGCTCAAGGGCCGCATCGTGCAGCGTCTGCTTTACGATGAGACCAAGACCGCGGAAGAAGTCAAACCCCTCAAGGAGACCGACTTCTACAAAAAGCAAAAGCGCGTCGCGCTGCGCAACTGCGGCGT
>CAMZEG010000156.1 GCA_947305635.1 uncultured Clostridia bacterium | reverse complement strand
TACTTCCCCGGCCTGATGAAGCCGCGCACCTCGCGCGTGCGCAAGCCGGAAACGGCGGGCGGCTCGCTCCTGGACGTCGGGATCTACCCGATCACCTATTGCTACAACCTCTTCGGCGTGCCGCAAAAAATCGTCTGCGACGGCACGATCAAGGACGGGATCGACATCGAAGAGCATGTCGAGCTGCATTATGAGGGCTTTACCTGCTACATTCACAGCGGCCTTAACAACCTGCGCGAAAGCTGCCTCATCGAGGGCACGAAGGGCACGGTCAGTCTGCCGCTCTTTCACGCGGCGGGCAGCGCGACGCTCAAGAACGAAGACGGAAAGCGCGTCTTCCGCGGCGAAACGAACTATCTCCTTCAGGCCGACCGCGTCGCGGCGGAAATTCGCGCGGGCAAAACGCAGTCGGACGTCATCCCCTTTGCGGCGACAAGGGCCTGCATGCAGATCATGGATGAATGCCGGCGGCAGATGGGGTTGCGGTATCCGTTTGAAACAGAAGAAACTACCAACGCATAAAGGAGGAAACCGTATATGGAACTGACAAAAGAACAACAGACGATTCTCAACGGCGAAAAGGGCGAAACCATGGCGAAGGTCATGAAAACCCTTGTGCAGTACGGCGAGGTCTTCGGCGCCGAAAAGATGGTCCCCGTGACGGGCGACTACGGCCATCTGGTGCTCTCGTTCGGCCTGACCTTCCTCGGCCCGGTGTTCGATCTTTACCAGAAGCTGATCGACGAAGGCTGCCTTTCGGGCCAGAAGTTCACCTGCGACCCGCGGCCGTACGACAAGAACGTCCCGCAGTCCCTGCTGCAAAAGGGCGTGGCGAAGTTTGTCTTCGGCAAACAAAGCCGCTATGAAGCCCAGCTCGCGAAGCTCGGCCTGCTGGACGAAGACAGCTACACCTGCACCTGCTACCTCGACGAGATCGGCAACACCCCGAAAAAGGGCGACGTCCTCTCCTGGGCGGAATCGTCGGCTGTGGTCTACGCCAACTCGGTGCTCGGCGCGCGCTGCAACCGCAACTCCGGCATCATCGAGCTGTTCGGCTCGATCGCGGGCTTTGTGCCGTACTTCGGTCTTCTGACCGATGAGGGCCGCAAGGCGGACTGGATCGTGGAGCTGCAGACGACGAAGTGTCCCGACGCGCAGATCCTCGGCTCGGCCATCGGCATGAAGGTCATGGAGGATGTGCCCTATGTCAAGGGACTCGACCGCTACCTCGGCACCGAGCTGACCGACAAGGCGAAGACCTATCTCAAGGATTTCGGCGCGGCAACGGCCTCCAACGGCGCGGTAGGGCTTTACCACATCGACAACCTCACGCCCGAAGCGAAGGAACAGGGCGAAAGCCTCATCAAGGAAAACGCGAAGGTCTATGTGATCGACGACGCGGAGCTGCAGCGCGTGAAGGACGGCTACCCGTGCATCTGGAAGAACAAGGACGCGACACCGAAAATGTGCTTCCTCGGCTGCCCGCACATGACGCTTGAGCAGCTCAAGGACTGGACCGACAAGATCGAAGCGGCGCTCAAAGACGCGGGCAACGAAAAGGTGCTGATCCCGACGGTGTTCACCGCGTCGACAGGCGTGATCAAGCAGTTCAACAAAACGCCCTATGCCGAACGGCTGAAGAAGACGGGCGTCATCGTCAGCTTCATCTGCCCGCTGATGTTCATGGACAACCCGCTGTGGCAGGGTCAGCCGGTCATCACCTCGTCGAACAAGCTGCGCACCTATACGACGGCGCGGTTCTACAACAACGACGAGATTCTGCAGATCATCACGAAGGAGGGCAAATAAGATGAAGGAATTCAAGGGACGCGTGATCGCGGCGGGCGACGTGACCGCGGAAGCGGTCGTGACGAAGCAGGGCTTCAACACGCTCGCGAGCATGCAGATGATGTTCATCCAGTCCAAGACGAAATGCGTTGACCAGAGCAACCCCGACCTTTACAAAAAGCTGCTGCAGGGCAAGGCGCTGTGCCTGCCCCAGACGATCGGCTCCACGACCGGCGGCATGTTCCTGTATTCCGCCGTCAAGGCGGGCAAGGCCCCGGCATGTCTGCTGTTCTCCAAGGAGATCGACTCGCTCGCGGCTGCGGGCGCGGTGCTCGCCGACGTCTGGTCCGACGACGCAAAGATGCCCACGATCGACAAGCTCGGCGACGCCTTCCTCGACTATGTACAGGACGGAGACAGGATCACCGTCAAGTCGGACGGAACGGTGATTGTTGAGAGATAAGTCGACAATCGTCAGTCGACAGTAAAAGCCGCCTGCGGGCGGCTTTTTTCAGCGGCTAGTGGCTAGTGCCTAGTGCCTAGTGCGCGGGGAAAGAACGTGCAGTCTTACAGAGATTGCCCGCGTTTTTTCGTCGGCTGTGTGTTCGGTTTATGTCGCGTAGGGGCGACCCTATGTGGTCGCCCGTGAAATGTTCCCGCAATCGCCGCGTGAAGGATGAAAAGCAGCAACGCAGCTGTCAACAAATTGTCTGCGGATAACGAGCCGATTTGCCTTTGGAGGTCGGCCCTTGCAGATCGGTTTTACGCTGCAACAACAATGGGCGACCACATAGGGTCGCCCCTACGCGACAACCGCGCAACCATTTCATGTTTCCATACCGTTTTTCCGTCTTTTCCATTTATTCATTCCAATTCCAAATAAAAAAATCCGCCCAAACGGGCGGATTCTCTGTGCACTGTGCACTCAATATTTACCGAGATAATTGTCAATCTCCCACTGCGACACCCGCGTGCGGTACTGCTTCCACTCTTCCTCTTTCGCGTCGATGTACTTCTGGAAGACGTGCTCGCCGATGCAATCGCGCATGAAGTCGCTGTGCTTGAACTCGTGCAGCGCTTCGCCCAGCGTCTTCGGCAGACTTTCGATGCCCTGCGCGTGGCGCTCGGCGGAGGAGAGCGAGAAGATGTTGCTGTCCTTTGGCTCCGGCGGGGTCAGACCGCGCTTGATGCCGTCGAGACCGGCGAAGATCGCCGCCGCCATCTCCAGATAGGGGTTCGCCGCGGGGTCGGGGTTGCGCAGCTCGATCCGGGTCGCGCTGCCTTTTTCCGACGGGATACGGATTAGCGGGCTGCGGTTCTTCGCGGACCAGGCGATATAGACCGGCGCTTCGTAGCCGGGCACCAGCCGCTTATAGGAATTGACGATCGGGTTTGTGAGGATTGTCATGCTTTTGATATGATCCATCAGACCTGCGATGAACTGATAGGCGACGGCGGAAAGGCCGAACGGGTCCGCCGCATCAAAGAAGGCGTTCTTGCCGTCCTTGAAGAGCGAAATATTCGTGTGCATGCCGGAGCCGCACTGGCCGTACAGCGGCTTCGGCAAAAACGTCGCGTAAAGCCCGTGGCGGTTCGCGGTGGATTTAACGACGTATTTGAAGGTCATCACGTTGTCGGCGGTGCGCAGCACCTCGTCGTATTTGAAATCGATCTCGTGCTGGGCGCGGGCATTCTCATGGTGCGACGCCTCAATTTCGAAGCCCATGTTCTCAAGCGCGAGGCAGATGTCGTTGCGGCAGTCCTCGCCGCGGTCGGTCGGGCCCAGCTCAAAGTAGCCGCCCATGTCGTGCGACTGGATGGTCGGTTTGCCGTTTTCGTCCAGGTGGAACAGGAAAAACTCGCATTCGGGGCCGACGTTGACCGTGAAGCCCATGTCCGCCGCCTCTTTGATCGCGCGGCGCAGCACATAGCGCGGGTCGCCCTCAAACGGCGTGCCGTCCGCGCAGCAGACGTCGCAGATCAGACGCGCGGTTTTGCAGTCCTCTTTCCACGGCAGGATCGCGAACGAATCGAGATCGGGGCGCAAAAACATGTCGCTTTCCTCGATCCGCACGAAGCCGTCGATCGAAGACCCGTCGAAGCCGCAGCCGTTGGAAAGCACCTTCTGCAGCTGGCTTGTGGTGATCGAAACGCTCTTGAGCATGCCGAGAATGTCGGTGAACTGCAGAAGAATAAACTTGACGTGTTCCTCCTTGGTGATGCGGACGATGTCCTCTTTGGTATATCGGCTCATGAGAACCACCTCTTTCCTCTCTCTGTTGTTAATATAGCACGCGCGGGGATATTTGTCAACAAAAACAGCGGGCGGTTTTTGTGCATTTAGTAGATAAATTTGCGAAACGGCGGTTTTCCTTGAAAACGCGGCGGATTTTTACTATAATAAAAAATCAGGGGAAGTCCCTGCAAAAGTACAATCAAACCCCGGGAGGTAATGATATGTCTGAGAAAGTGGAAAAACAGGAAAAGCTCAATTACAAGCGGACGTTCCTGATCGGCTTCGGCTTCATGGGCTGCATGCTGCTGTGGTCGGTCTATAACTCCTATGTGCCCGTGAT
>CAMZEG010000155.1 GCA_947305635.1 uncultured Clostridia bacterium | reverse complement strand
AGCGTTCGGTTCGCATCCGAGAGGTCGAGAGTTCGAATCTCTTCAGGTCCACCATGCAAAACGCCCCTTTGTCTGCCGACAAAAGGGCGTTTTTGAATAATCTATACTCTGCCGGACAAAAGATGTGTTCAATACATGATTAGGAGAAAACGTGATGGAAAACTCTATAGGAAGAATAATCAAAATAATCGGTTATGCTATAATTGCATTAGGGGTAATAGCCGGAATTGTTGCGTGGGTTATTGTGGGTGATTCCTATGGTGGACTTGCCGGATTTGGAGCATTTATCGGAACCGTGATTTCTTTTTTTGTTTTAGGAATCATGGTTGTTGGATTCAGCGAAGTGATAAATCTTTTGGAAGAAAATAATGAATTACTGAACGGGTTTCGAAAACAGAGCACTACAAAGTGGCCTTCAAGAAACGTTCCGTCGTTCCAGGAAAAGACAGATAAAGATGCTGTTCTAAAAGGATCTGTCGATAGTATTCAGCCTACTGAGACCCCACGTACCCAGCAAGGACCTGATCACAAATGGCTGTGCAATTCTTGTGGAAGATTGAGAGATCAATCGCCTTGTCCATATTGTGGGAATGAATGAAAACAATTCCATAGTAAACACCTCTTTTGCCCACCACGACAAAAGAGGTGTTTTTATTATTATTCCGCTTTGCGGTCAAAGTTCAATCTTTGCCTCTGCGAAGCCGATGCACTCCCTGCCAAGCAGCGGGTTGGCTGTGTTGCGCGCGTTGAAGTAGAGGCGCAGTGCGTCGCCGCAGCGGACAAGGTGGCTCGCATAGACGAACTGGCCCATCCAGCTGCCGTCGTAGCGCGGCTCCACAAGCGTCTTCTCAAACCGGAAATGCAGCCCGTCCTCCGACGAAAGCAGCAAAATCGCGGATGCGCTCTTCCCGTCTTTTTCAAAGATCCCGTTCTGGACGCCGATGAAGCTGTCGCTGAGTCGGTAGACCTTCAGACAGCCGGAACAGAGATTGAGAAAAGGGTCGTCCCTGTCGGGGGAGAGGATCGGGGCGGACGCGGCGCGGTAGCCGGAAAGCAGGTCGCCGCTTTCGGCGTAGCTGACGTAGGTCGGCTCGCAGAAGCCGCAGTCCTCGATAAACGTCAGACCGCAGGAGTAATACAGCCGGTTGACGTCCCCGACCCGGAGCAAAAAGGGGTTGGAGAGCGAAACGCCGCGCGCGCTTTCCTCAAAAGGCTTCGTGTGGCAAAGCACAGGCTGCGGCGCCGACCACGTTTTCAGGTCGCGGCTTTCAATTGCGTAGATTTCACTGTGCCACTTTGCCGCGCCGACGAAGTTCAGCCCGTTGAACAACAGCGGCCGGGTCCGCTCGTAAAACAGCATATAACGGCCGTCGACAAAGTTGACGTTCGGCCGCATCGCCCGCGAAAGGAGTTTCTTTTTCTTTGTGAACGCGACGCCGTCGTCGGAAACGGCCTCCCAGACGCCGAACATCGTATGAAAAAAGAGGTGCCATTTGTTGTCGGGGCTTTCTTCGGGGAGCAGCAGAGAGGGGTCGGCGACAAGAAACGAGCCGCCGAACGGCCGCAGCACGGGGGCGGGGCGAACGGAGAACGAGGCGCTTTTGAGCTGCGCGAGCGACAAAGACTGCATAGGAACCTCCAACATCATTGAACTGCGTTGATTATAGCAAAAAAGCGCCGGCTTTGCAACAAGAAAGCGCTTCGGCCGCCGCAATTCTTTGCGGCAATGCCGGCGAAGCCTTGCTTTTTGTCGGCGGAGACGATATAATAAAAACGAAGACACCGTAAATCACGCTCCCGGAGGTGGATTGTATGTCCGAAAGAACCCTTTCCCCGGAAAAACAGAGAAAAGCCGCACTGAAAAAGCAGCGCGAGATTGCGAAATGGGAAAAGGAGAAAGCCCGTCCCAAGTACAGAACCTATCTCATCTACATGGTGTTTCTCATCTGTCTGGTGTATATCACGGATGAGATCGCGTCGCAGATCTGCGTCCAGATGAAAACGGAAATTGCATCCGATCTGTTCGCGAAATTCGGCGACAGCTCTTTGTCCAAGCTGGGGACGCTGGAGCTGCTGTCCTATCCCTGTATCGCGATTTCGCTCTTTTACAAGACGCTCTCGGACCGCTACGGCAGAAGGCTGTTCCTTGTCGTCAACACCTTCGGCATGGCGCTGGGCATGACGCTGATCTTCCTGTCCGGCAACATCCCGCTGTATATCATGGGCTACTGCGTGATCTCGTTCTTCGTGCCGCACGACATGCAGGTGGTCTATATCATGGAGACCGCCCCCGCGAAGCACCGCGCAAAGATCTATTCGCTGGTGCGCGCGATCGCCACGCTCGGCGCGATGCTGATTCCGTTGCTGCGGCGGATCTTCCTGACCGACCAGAGCCGGTGGCGCATGGTCTTTCTGGTCCCCGCCGTCATCGGTCTTGTCGCCTCTTTCCTCGCGCTGCTGCTTGCCCGCGAAACGGACGCGTTTATCGATTCGCGCCTGCGGTACCTGCGCATGAGCGAAGAGGAGATTCAGGCGGAAAAAGAACGCAAAGAAGTCCGGAACGCGCAGGGCGGCTTCTTCGCCGCGCTGAAATTTGCCATGCACCATAAGCAGCTGCGCTGGCTGTATATCCTGATGGCGTTCCACAATCTGGGCTTCATCATCACCATGAACTACCAGCCGATGCTCTCCTACGGCTACGCGGGACACCTTGTCTCTTCCGGCGGCGCGGCGACGCTGGACGACGCGCTGAACGCCGTGGTCTCCAATAACGGCGCGGTGACGCAGGCGCTGTTCCTCTTCGCCGTCGGCAGCGCGGTCTTCCAGTTCGTGGTCGGCTTCATCTCCGACAAATTGGGCCGCAAGCCCGCCGGCGCGATCATGGCTGCGCTGACGCTGACGACGCTTTTGGCGTTCACCTTCGGCGCAAAGCTGGCGTGGAACCCGTATCTGGTTGGCTTTCTGACCGGCGCGTGCGTGGGCAGCTTCTGGTCCGTGGGGGATATCAACGTGATGATGATGTCCGAATCTTCTCCGACCAATCTGCGCTCCTCCGTCGCGTCCTCGGCCTATGTGATCCAGGCGATCGGCACCGTGGTCGGCATGGCGATCCTTTTGCCGACGCTCGGCGCGCTCGGCAACGCCGTCATCAGCACCGTGGCGCTCTGTATCGCCGCGCCCGGCATCCTGATCGGCCTGCTGCTGGTGCTGACGAAGACGCACGAGACCAAGGGCGCCGACCTCGACACCGTCACCGGCTGCGAGTGGGACTGATTCTTCGGCACAACGACGAAACAAATAGAACCCCGGACGACGAACCGCTATGAGGGCTATTACAACACGAGCGTCCGCGAGGCGTTCGCCCGGTTCTTCCGCGCGCTCGCCGCACGCCTGAAAAGCCTGTTCGGTTTCTCCGGCGGGGAGACGGTACAGGAAGGGTAACCGGAAAAAGCAACAGCCGGTTGCTTGCCAGATGCGATTACCCGTGTTAGAATAGACGCAGGAGGTGTTCCCATGAATACAAAAGACGTGATCTATGAACTGCGCACCAAAAACGGCCTGTCGCAGGACGAACTGGCCGAACGTGTCTTTGTGACGCGGCAGGCGGTGTCCCGCTGGGAGACAGGGGAGACCGTGCCGAATACCGAAACGCTGAAGCTGCTTTCCAAGCTGTTCGGCGTGTCGATCAATACGCTGCTCGGCGAGCCGCGCAAGCTGGTCTGCCAGTGCTGCGGCATGCCGCTCGAGGACGCGATTCTCAGCCGGAACAAGGACGGCTCGCTCAACGAGGACTACTGCCAGTGGTGCTACGCGGACGGAACCTACACCTACAGCGATATGGATACGCTGATCGACGTCTGCGTCCCGCATATGGCGGCGCAGGGCTTTTCCGAAGAACAGGCGCGCGCCTATATGAAAGAGATGCTGCCGAAGCTGGACTACTGGAAACGCTATGAGGAACTCAGCGACGGCGGCCAGTTTGAGCAGTTCAAGCAGCAGCTGATCGAAGAGATCAACGCGCTCAAAATCGAGGGCATGCCGAAGGTCGAGAAGCTGAACGCGCTGGTCGGCAGCTACGTCAACCTTCCTTACAGGCTGCCCAGTGGGGTCGAGGTCAAGTTCCTGAACGACAGCACGACCTATCTCGGCAATCAGCTGGAGTCGGAATTCGGCGGCGACCGCTGCTTCGGCGTGCTGGCGAACATGGACTTCATCCTTGTCTGTACCTACGGGAAAGGCGGGGCTGACCCAGAGCTTGTGCTGTATAAGAAAAGATAAACCCAAAAAGAAAAACGCCGGTTGATCCGGCGTCTTTTTTGTTTGTCAAACCTGAAGCGTGTCGAATTCCTTTTGAAACCACACGTCGTCAATTTCGAACGTTTTGCCGTTCAGATAGTTGAGCGCGCCCGCGTCGGTGGTGAAGTCGAACGTGAGCTTGTAC
>CAMZEG010000154.1 GCA_947305635.1 uncultured Clostridia bacterium | reverse complement strand
GCGATCAGCGCCTTCTTCATCATCACGGCCGTGATCGCTGTGATGCAGAATCCGACGCAGTATAAATACGGCGTTCTGATCCTCGCCGGTCTCGTGTTCGGTATGCTCGGTGACATCTATCTCGACCAGAAATGGGTCTATCCGGCGGATGACAAGAAATACCTCTACGCCGGCTTTATCAGCTTTGCCATCGGGCACCTGTTCTATATTCCGGCCATCTACATCACCGCGGAGATCCCGCTGAAATACATCTGGATTCCGATCACGTTCGGTGCGTTTGTCAGCTCCTTTGTGCTGATCTCCGAAAAGCCGACCAAGCAGCATTTCGGAGAGTTCAAAATCACGGTCATGCTGTACGGCCTTGTCGTCGCGGGTATGGCGGGCACCAGCATGCTGGCGGCTTTCTATACCAAGCAGCCGACGTTCATCTGCTGTGCCATCGGCGGCGTGATGTTCCTGCTCTCCGACCTGATCCTTTCCCCGATGTATTTCGGCCCGAAGGAAAAGAACAACCCGACCAACTTCTTTATTAACCACCTGACCTATTACATCGCGCAGTATCTGCTTGCGTTCTCGATTTCGCTTCTGCCTGCGCTGGCCAACTGATTCCATATAAAGCAAAACGGCGAACCCGCCTGGGTCCGCCGTTTTTGTTGTACCTTGTTCAGCCTTCGAACCGCTCTTTGACATGCCCGATCAGCTCGGCGATCGGCAGGTTCTGCGGACAGTGGCTTTCGCAGCTGTGGCAGGCGATGCAGGCCTGCGGCAGCCCGTGCCCTTCCGCGTGCTGGCTGAATTCCGCTTGCGCCTTGTGCTTGCTGTCGTCGTATTTGTTGTAGGCTGAGAAGTAATCCGGAATCGGGATATCCATCGGGCACGCGTCGACGCAGTAGCGGCAGCTTGTGCAGGGGATCGCGATGCCGGAGCGGATGCTTTCCGCCGCGCGCAGCAGCAGCGCCGTTTGCGCTTCGGTCAGCGGTTCCAGCTTTTGGAACGCCGCCGTGTTTTCCTCCATCTGCGCAAGACTGCTCATGCCGGAGAGGACGAAGTCGACCCATTCGAGCGATGCGGCAAAGCGCAGCGCCCAGACCGCGGGGGAGAGCGACGGGTCTTCCTTTTGCAACACCGCTTTGACCGCGTCAGGGACGTTCGCGAGCGCGCCGCCCTTGATCGGCTCCATGATCATGATCCGTTTGCCGTGCCTGCGCGCCGTTTCGTAGCAAAGGCGCGACTGCACCTTCGGATCCTCCCAGTCGAGATAGTTGATCTGCAGCTGAACGTATTCCACCTCCGGGTGCTTTGAGAGAATCTCGTCGAGCACGTCGGCGTTGTCGTGGAAGGAGAAGCCCGTGTGCAGGACTTTGCCCTCCTGCTTCTTTTGCTCCAGCCATTCGAACGCGCCGATCCGTTCGCACGTCGCGTAGCTCTTTTTGTTGAGCGAATGCAGCCAGTAGTAATCAAAGAATTCGACGCCGCAGCGGTCGAGTTCCTTTTGGAACGTCGGCTCAAGGCGGCCTTTTGTCTTGATCATGAACATCGGCATCTTGTCCGTGATCGTGAACGCGTCGCGCGGATAGCGCTTGGCGACGCAGTCGCGGAACGCCGGTTCGCTGAACCCGCCGTGATAGACGATCGACGTGTCAAAATGGCGGTAGCCGGCTGAGAGAAACGTGTCGGCCATTTGGGTAAAGGCCGCGTGATCGACACCGGTCTGGATCAGTTTGTTTTTGAGGGGTAAGCGCATGAGTCCGAACGAAAGCTTTTGCTTGAGTTCCATGGGTTTGCCTCCTTTTTTATAGCGAAGGAAAGATCAGGCTTTCCAGAATTTCCGGTCAAGGGCGCGGTATTGCACCGCTTCGGCGAGATGCGCCGTTGTGATTACTTCGCTGCCTTCGAGGTCGGCGATCGTACGCGCGACACGCAGGATCTTGTCGTAGGCGCGGGCGGAAAGGCCGAGCTGGTCAAAGCTGCGCTCCAACAGCTTTTTGCCCGCTTCATCAATCGGGCAAAAGCGCCGCGTCTGTGCCGCTGTCATTTTCGCGTTGCAGGTGACGCCGCTGCCGTCGAGCCGCTGCTGCTGGATCTTGCGCGCCGCGTTGACGCGCTGCCGAATGGCGGCGGAGGATTCGCCCGGCGCTTCGTCGGAGAGCTTGTCGAACTCGACCTGCGGCACTTCAATGTGGATATCGAGCCGGTCGAGCAGGGGGCCGTTGACTTTCGCAAGGTACTTGGCAGGCGCGTGGGGCGGACAGGTGCATTTCTTCGTCGGGTGCCCGTAATAGCCGCAGGGACACGGGTTCATCGCGCAGACAAGCATCACGTCGCAGGGATAGGTGATTGAGCCGGAGACGCGCGCGATCGTGATGACGCCGTCCTCGATCGGCTGACGCAGGGTTTCCATCGTCAGCCGCGGAAACTCCGGAAGCTCATCCAAAAACAGCACGCCGTGGTGCGCGAGCGAGAGTTCGCCCGGCTTCGGGATATGCCCGCCGCCGGAAAGCCCCGCCGCGGAGATCGAATGGTGCGGCGCGCGGAACGGGCGCGAGAGGACGAGCGAATGGTGGTTGGAAAGCGCGCCCGCGATCGAATAGATCTTGGTCGTTTCCAGCGATTCCTCCGGCGTCATGTCCGGCAGAATCGACGGAATGCGTTTGGCGAGCATGCTTTTGCCGGAACCCGGCGGGCCGATCATCAGCGCGTTGTGGCCGCCGGCCGCGGCGATTTCGAGCGCACGTTTGACCTGAAACTGGCCTTTCACGTCGGCAAAATCGAGCACCTCCGGGTTTTGCGGCTCAAAGGCAGGGAACTGCTCCCGGTCCGCTTTGCGAATCAGCTTTTCGCCCTTGAGATGGCGGATCAGGTCTTTACAGGTCAGAACAGGATAGATGTCGATCCCCGTGATGGTGCAGCTTTCCGCCGCGTTGTCGAAGGGGACGAAGACCGCCTTGAGTCCGCGTTCCTTCGCGTCGATCACCATCGGCAGAATGCCGTTGACCTTGCGCACCTTGCCGGACAGCGACAGTTCGCCCAGAAACGCGCAACCGTCGGTGTTCGCGTTCAGCTGGCCGCTGGCGATCAGAACGGAAACGAAGATCGGCAGATCGTACATCGGCCCTTCCTTGCGCTTGTCGGCGGGGGAAAGGTTGATCGTCACCCGCGCGGACGGAAAGACAAAACCGCTGTTGCGCATGGCGGCGCGGACGCGGTCGCGGGATTCCGAGACCGCCGCGTCGGGCAGACCGACGATATCGATCCGCGGCATGCCGCGTTCGAGCGCGGTTTCCACGGCGACGGGATACGTCTGCATCCCGAACAGCCCGATAGATTGTACACAGGAGAACAAAGTGATCGACCCTTTCCGTTTTTCTTGGTTCTTATTATACACAATTTCGTGAAAAAAGCAAAATATTTTAAATTGATTTTTTTTTTGAAAAAAATATAAAAAAACAGTTGGCAGAATCGATTTTTTATATTATAATATATAAGTCTAACTATCGTTAGTTTTATTACGAGGTGATTCTATGGGCTCCAAGTATTCTGTGCCGCTGTCGCTTCTTCTGGCCGACCATCCGCTGGACGAAATTTTTCTGCCGCGCGACGCGAAGGAAATTCTGATCACGTCGCCCGACGTGAACCGTCCCGGGCTGTTCTTCGCCGGCTACGAGAATTATTTCGACAACGAGCGCATCAATTTTATCGGCATCACGGAAGTCGAATATCTCAACACGCTTTCGCCGGAGGTGCGCGCCGAACGGGTCCGCTCGTTTATGTCGAGCCGCCCCGCCGCGATCGTCGTCACACGCGGCATTGCCTGTCCGGAGGACATCCTCTCGCTGGCAAAGACCTATGACGTCCCGATTCTCGGCTCCAACGACTCCACGTCCCGCGTCATGTCGACGCTGATTGCCTACCTTAACGTCAAGCTCGCGGAGCGCATCACGCGCCACGGCGTGTTCGTCGAGGTCTACGGCGAAGGCGTTCTGATCCTCGGCGATTCCGGCGTCGGCAAGAGCGAGACCGCCATCGAACTGATTAAGCGCGGCCACCGTCTGATCGCGGACGACGCGGTCGAGATCAAGAAGACCGGTGCCAAGACGCTCGTCGGCTCCGCGCCGGATAATATCCGACACTTTGTGGAGCTGCGAGGCATCGGCATCATCAACGCCCGCCGGATTTTCGGTATGGGCGCCGTCAAGCTTTCGGAAAAGATTGACATGGTGGTCGAACTGGAACCGTGGAACCCCGATAAGGTCTACGACCGAATGGGCATTGAAAACGAAATGACGGACATTCTCGGCGTCAGCGTACCGTATACAGTCGTCCCGGTCAAGCCCGGCCGGAACCTTGCGATCATTCTGGAGGTCGCCGCGATGAACAACCGCCAGAAGAAAATGGGCTACAACGCCGCGCGCGAGCTGATGCACAACCTCGGCATCGTGGAAGAAGTCATTCCC
>CAMZEG010000153.1 GCA_947305635.1 uncultured Clostridia bacterium | reverse complement strand
TGCGCGGGGAAAAAAGGGACAACGGAAAAGCGTTTGCCCGCGTTTCGGAGATGGTGATTCATTCGGTTTATGTCGCGTAGGGGCGACCCTATGTGGTCGCCCAAATCTATTGCCGTCAACGATTTGTTGATGTTTGCATTGGCGCGTCTCATTCATTACGCGGCTGTTGCGGAAACGTTCCTCGGGCGACCACATAGGGTCGCCCCTACGCGACATAGACTATTCGTTATCTCTGCAAAACAAACGGGGCTTGCGCTTTTACGCCGCGCCCCTTCAGTCATTGCGCTTTGGCGCAATGACAGCGTCCCCCCCTGCGACGCGGGCGATTGCTGTAAGACTGCGCGTCGTTCTCCCGCGCAATTCCGAATTCCGCATTCCGAATTCCGAATTGAAAAAGCCGCCCGGTCGGGCGGCTTTTTCTCACAGTTTCACGCGTAAAATGTAAATCTTGATCAGGTTCCGGATCACCAGCGCAATCTTCTGCATCTTTTCGCAGATCGTCTGCATGTAGGTCAGGAACTTGCTCGTGTTCTGCTCGGCAACGACCTCCGGTGTGCCTTCGATCTGCTTGCCCTGCGAAGCGTCTTTGCGGATCGCGAAGGAGTCCATCTTCACCGATTCGCCGTCCTTGACCGCGTAGGCCGTCATGTAGAGCACCTGATCCTTGATCTCGACCGCCGTGTACATCGGCGCGTCCAGCCCGAAGGAGGCCTCCGGCCGCGGGATGTATTCGAGGACGTCATTGAGGTCGTTTGTGTTGTAGGTCTTGACGCCCGCCGTGCCGGAGATCACATAGGTCGTGCCGGCGGGGCTTTCCTGCGCCGGGAAGACTTCGCCGTCTTTCTCGAGGTAGATCCACTTCGTCTTCGCGATCTGGTTGCTGTCGAGCGAGGCCGTGCGCATATAGACGTGGTCGTGACCCTGGAACACCATGTCAACGTCCAGCTGCGGCATCAGCGCGCCGAGCTGGTCGCGGATGGCGCAGACGTCGTCGTCCTTGTAGTGCGACCCCTGCGAATAGGGCGCCTTGTGGAGCATGACGAACTTCCAGTCCGCCTTGCTTTGCTGCATATCCTTTTTCAGCCAGTCGAGCTGCTCGTCGGTCAGCGCGTCGTCGTCCGTCAAAAGGTTCGTGTTGAGCACAGCGAAGTGGACGTTGTTGTAATCGAAGGAATAGTAGACGCCGGTCTCGGTGTCCTGCTGGGGGACGTTCGGCAGCACGAAGTAGTTGACCGTCGCCTCCTGGCCCATGTCCTCATGGTTGCCGGAGGTCGGCATCTGGAAGGTGCGCATCAGGTACGGCGCGCCGACGTCGAACATGCCCTGCCACTGCTTGTTGTTGTTGCCCTGGTCAACGAGGTCGCCGGAGTTCGCGATAAACGCCGCGTCCGGATACTTCGTGAACGCCGCCTTCAGAACGGGGAGCCACGCTTCGCTGTACTGCCGCTCGTTCTGCGACTGCGGGTCGGTCATGTGGAAGAACGTGACGTTCTTGCCGCCGTCGGCCGTTGTGACGGAGCCGGTTTCACTCCACCAGCCGCGGGACGCGTCGCCGACGCGGTAGAAGTAGGTCTTGCCGGGTTTCAGGCCGGAGAGCTTCACCGTGTGGCGGTTCATCTTGAACTGGTACCAGAACAGGCCGAAGATGTCGAGATCGATGCCCGGGAACTGCCGGATCACCGGCTCGGTCGTCTTGCTGATCGAGAAGGTTGCGCTCGTTGTCGCCTTGCCCTTGAAGGTCGGCTCGGTGTCGCTTTCATAGATCTCGATGTCGCCCTGCACGGTCGATTTCGAGAACCAGCCGATCGTCGCTTCGGTCTCGCTGTCTTCGCCCATGGTGACGGAGACCATCGTCGGGCTGCGGTAGTTCTTCCGGGTCACCGCAACCTCCTGCAGCGCGTTGTCGTACCCCGCGCCGGAGTCCCCTTTGAAGACCGGGTTCTCGTCGTGGGTGAAGTCGTTCAAAACATAGGCGACGAACTGGCCGAGGCCCTGCGTGAACGACGGCGTGACATACTTGGAAAGCAGCAGCTGGTCGAGCACGTCATACAGACTGCTGTAGGGCAGCACGCCGAGCGCGAAGACGATTTTGACAAGGTTGAGATAGCTGAAGTCGCCGCGCAGCACGCCCCAGAGCAGCGTGTTCAGGCCGCGGCCGAGCTGGCGGTTCAGGAAGCTGTCCTTGAGCAACTTATCGATGCGGATCTCCAATTTTGCGAGGATCGCGTCCTCCGCGAGGTCGTGCAGCACAACGTCGATCAGAAGGTTGAACAGCCGCTCGAACGTGTCGCCGTCGGAAAAGCCGTAGAGCGCGTCTTCCAAGAACGCGTCGTCGGTCGGGTCCTCGTTGCCGTTGAACCAGTAGACCATCCCGGTCAGCACCAGCTCGCCGAGGTTGCCCGGGCGCTTCGGATCGCCGAAGCCGTAGTTGCCCTTGAATTTCGTGCAGGGCAGTTCGCTCACCTGCAGATCCATCAGCTGCTGCACCGCCGGTTCGAGCACGTCATACAGGCGCTGCGGGTCTTTGATATACAGCTCCGTGATCTGGTCGATCAGATCCTCGATGAACCACATGATGTTGTCCATGCTGAAGATTGTCGTCTTGCCGACCTTGAACCCGTCGCCGATATACGGCTGCAAAAAGCCCTCGAGGATGGAGCGCAGGTTAAGATTGAACTTCTCCTGCAGATAGACGAGCAGACCGCCGTCGGTCGCCGCGATCTCCGCGAGCATATCGCCGAGGTAGTGCTTGATGATGCCCATCAAAAACGCGGTGGTGTCGGCGCGGCCGTCTTCGGAAAGCCCGCCGCCGAAGCAAAGGTCGAACGAATGATACTTGTAGGTGTGGTTGTCATAGGTGACGCCGTCGAACTTCATCTTCGCCACGGCGTCGAAGTCCACGGCTTCGGATTCCATGATCGTCTTGCCGTTCTTGTAGCGGATCAGCTTGTTTTCGCGGTAGGCGTTCGGGAAGCCCGTCACGGAGTCGGTCTGGAAGTCATAGAGCGCCTCGCCGTCGTCGTTGATCACGCAGGCGGTGTCGGTGATATGCAGATGGCCCGTAAAGGCGTAGTGGATGCCCATCTTCGCGAGCGCTTCCGCCGCGTCGATGTAATCGTCGAGGACAAAGGCGTAGGTGATCGAGGGCTCGACCTCCATATGCGCCGCGAGCGAATGGTGCGCCATCAAAAACGGCGTGCGGCCGTCCTTTTTGCACTGGTCGGCCCACGCGGCGATCCACGCCATCAGGTCGGCGTCGATCATGCCGGTGGTCTCCTCCTTCTCCGGCTCGCCGAAGGAGTACTTGCAGGAATCGACCACGATCAGGCGGTAGTTGTCGTCGAGATCCGCGACATAGGACAGGCCGCCGGGGATCTGCTCCTTGTTCGGCGCGTAACGGTAGGACGGGCCGGTCCAGCTCTTCGGCGCGACGGCGTGGTCGTAGCCGAGGTTTTTATAGACGTCGAAGAACTGCTCATAGGTGATCGGCGCGGTCGGCTCCTTCTTGTCGTGCTCATAGGTCACAGCCTGCAGCGTGTTGACGTCGTGGTTGCCGTCGATGACAAAGACCTCCATGCCGGTCTCTTTTTCAAAGTCTTCCAAAATCGCCGCCAGCGCCTGATGGGAGATCAGCTCGCTGTCCTTCGTCAGGTCGCCGGGGATCAACAGATATTTGACGCCGTCTTTCGCGGCGCGCGATGCCATCGTCTTGAGCGCGGTGCGGACGATCGTCTCCGATTCGTTGAACATCTTGCCGTCGAGCCGGCAGGCGTCGATCCATTCCTGGCTGCGGGTGCCCTGCGCGGCATCGGGGAAGATATGCGGGTCGCTCAGGGTGTAGAACGGGAGCGCGGACTGCACCGTCTGGTCGCCCGCCTTCGCGGCGGAAAACAGCTGGACAACGCCGAGCAGCAGCACGGCGCACAGCGCGACCGAAAGCCATCGTTTCCATCTCTTCATAGCATGTACCTCCGTCCGGGAAATATCGAAATGATTATACCACAATCCCGGCAAGAAGAAAAGGTTTTTTGCCGTTTCGCGCCGTTTCGTCAGCATTGACCGAAAGGAAGGCCGCCGTTTTGTGGGTTTTCGCCTGTTTCTTCGTGCTTTTGCACAAAACACCCTTGCGCTTCCTGACCAAAATCTACAAGAATTTTTCGCGCGATTATGGCGTTTCGCGGCAGAATATGGTATAATACCCACAGTTTTTCAGGAAGGGAGGCGCCGTGATGCCGGAAACGATCCAAAAAGAAAACAAGATGGGCTATCAGCCGATCGGCAGACTGATCGTGACGATGTCCTTGCCGATGATGCTTTCGATGATGGTGCTCGCGCTGTACAATATCGTGGACAGCATCTGGGTGTCGCGCGTCTGCGAAGAGGCGCTTACGGCTGTGTCTCTCGCGTTCCCGATCCAGAATCTGATGATCGGCGTCGCCACGGGCACCGGCGTCG
>CAMZEG010000152.1 GCA_947305635.1 uncultured Clostridia bacterium | reverse complement strand
ACCCGGACACGTACCGCCTGACCCTGCGCGAGCGGTTCGACCGCGCGGTCTATATCGCCGAGCCGAAGGACATCGTCGCCGTCTACGGTGAAGGAAAACGCTTAAAATAACGCATGGTATGCAGGAAATAACACATCCTAACCAAAATGTCGGGATGTGTTTTTTATGTGGACTGCAAGGATTGTTTTGTTGGTGACGCTGCTTCTGATCGGAGGCGGGTGGTTTGACGCGCTTCTGAACGGGCGGAAATACTGGGTACTGGCGGCGCTTGCCGTCGTATGCGGGCTGAGCTTTGTGCCGACCGTGCGCGAACCGATCGTGCGGGTATGCGCGGCGCCGTGCGCGTTTGCGCTGCTTTGCGCGCTTTTGTGCCCGACGGAGCATCCGCTCGGCGCGGCCTCTGCCGCCGTGCTCGGCGGGATCGTCGGTTGGAAACTCCTTGATACGTTCCCGCTGTTTGCGGAGCCGGGGCTTCTGATCGCGCTGCCGACGCTGCTGTTTGCCGCGCTGTACGCCCGGGATAAAAACGCGGCGGCGCTCGCGGTTGCGGCGTCGCCGTTTGTGATGCTGTTGTTTCGGATGGCGGGGGACTGGATGCTGTTCAACAGCGCGGTGCTGGAGCTCGGCAATGCGGACGCGCTCGCCGCACAGGCCATGGGTTTATTGCTTTTGCTTGCCTGCGGGGCTTTTGTGAAGCGGCGGGAGGTCCGCCGCGCGCATGCCGCCGCATAGCGCGGACGCGATCAGCGCGGTCAGCGGCACGGCAAGGATCAGACCGATGCTGCCGGAGATGCCGGTGATCGCCTCGTGCATGATGTAGTCGCCGGAGAGGATCGCTTTCCAATCCCAGTTGTAGTATTTGATCAGGAGTAGGTTGACGAGCGCACCGCCGGTAAAGGCGAGGATCAGCGTGTTCGTCATCGTGCCGATCGCGTCGCGGCCGATGCGCATGCCGCTTTTGAACAGCGCGGCGAAGTGCATGTCGGGATTGACGGCCTTAAGCTCGTTGATCGAGGACGAGATGCTCATCGCCACGTCCATGACCGCGCCGAGCGCCGAAATGATGATGCCGGAGACGAACAGCCCGCGGATGTTGATCAGCGTGCCCTGATATTTCGCCTGGATCAGCGTGTCGGTCTCGGCGACGTTGTATTCCAGACCGTCAAGATGCGCGATCTTGCTTGCCGCCAATGCGAAAAGACAGGCGACCGAAAAGCCCGCGACCGTGCCGAGGATCGCCGAGACGGTTTTGCGGCTCAGCCCGTCGAGCAGCACGAAGCAGACGATCGTGACGAGCACGCACAGAACGAGCGTAAACGGGATCGCATAAAAGCCCCTGAGCAGCGCGGGTACAAGCACGAAGAACACCGCCGCGAGCGTCAGCGCAAGCCCCAGGATCGAGCGAAGTCCGACCTTGCCGCCGACGAGCGCCGTGACGATCAGAAAGACCGCGACCAGCCCGAACAGGATCCACTGGCGGTTGTAGTTCATGACTGACAGCGAGATCGTCGGCTCGCCGTTGACCGTGTTCGTGCGGTCGGCCAGCACAAAGACGAGCAGCGAGGTCCCGACCTCGGCGTGCTTGTCAAACAGCTTGCTCATGAAGTTGTCGATAACGATCTGCCGCCCTTTATACGCACCGGTCGTGATTTCGACCAAAAGCCGCTACGAGCCGACGTGGACGTTTTCGGTCTCCGGGTCGCGGTGCGACTGATCGTCCAGCACCTCGAGCACCGTCGCATACGCATAGGTGTACTGCTTTGCCGAATCGACCTCCGCGTATTCCTCCGGCAGCGCGCCGGTCTCAAAGAGCAGGCGGCTGCTGTCGACAGCGAGCGCGAGGTGCGAAAAATACACCTGCTTCGCATCGTCGTAATCCGCGTTGTATTTGGCGATCGGCTTTCGCACCCACAGCGCAAACAGCGTGCCCGCAGCGATCACGACGACGACGATCGCCGCCGCGATCCACGTCTTCGGCTTTTTCAGCCATGCCTTCAGTTTTGAGAAGCGCTCCTTCATATTAATCCACATGCCGGTGCGGCACCGGCACAAATAGTCATGAAAACGGAAGCCGCAGATTTTTCCGTTTTCTGGTACAATGTGTTTGAGAGAGACACACTACAAAGCACGGTAGGAGGAGTTGCACGCAACTCTTACGCTGTAAAGGCAGTATATTAATCAGTGTAAGTGTCACCTTCAAGCACAAATAAGTCGTTCGTTTGAGTTCGCACACTAAGAATTGTTTAAGCTTCTTAGTTTAATGTGTGGTGGCTCAGTCACTGTCTCTCTTCGATTCTCAGAAGGGAGGATTCTTTATGAAACTGACATACCCCGTCTGCTGTGGTGTCGATGTCCACAAAACCTTTCTCGTCGCCACAATCATTACCAGCGATTCCGTGACCCCCAAGTACAAACAAAAGCGGTTTTACACGTTCTACAGCGGTTTGCTCTCATTCAAGCAATGGCTCCTTGAAAATAACTGTAAGGACGTTTGCATGGAGAGTACCGGCAAGTACTGGGTTCCCGTTTGGAATGTTCTTGAGGGCTCCGTCCATGTTGTCATCGCAAACCCCAAGTGGGTTTCTGCTGTTAAGGGCAACAAGGATGACAAGAAGGATTCCAAGTGGATCGGCGATCTCTTTCGCATGGGCCTTGTGCCCGGCAGCTATGTCCCCTCCAAAGACATCCGCATTTTGCGCGAATTTACCCGCTATCGCAGCAAGCTCGTTTCCATGCGTGCCAGTGAAAAGAATCGTTTCCAGAACGCTTTTACTGTGTGCAATCTCACGCTGGACGCCGTGGTCTCCGATATGTTCGGCAAGTCCGCTGCAAGCATCGAAAACTACCTTCTCAGCACCGATTCCGTCGATCCCGATTACTGCGTCTCTCTGCTCCAAGGTTCTTTGAAAAAGAAAGCTTCAGATGTTGTGAATGCCGTTGAAGGCTTTTCCATGACTGCGGAACAGAAAAAGCGCGTTCGGATCATCCAAGGTCATTTTGCAGACATCGACAAGCGAATCGTTGAACTTGACGATACGATCGGCAGTCTCGTCTCCGACTGCGAAGGCGTTATCTCGCTCCTTTGCACAATCCCCGGCATTGATCGTCGCCTTGCCATTATCATCCTGTCCGAGATCGGAACCGATATGTCGCAGTTCGGCTCTTCCAAGCGACTTTGCCGTTGGGCTGGATTGACTCCCGGAAACAATGAATCCGCAGGTAAGAAGAAATCCGTTCGTATCTCCCGCGCAGGTGTCTACCTGAAACCGGCTTTGGTGGAAGCGGCTCATGCCGCCGTGAAGTCCTCCCAATCCAATTCGTATTTCCAAATCAAATACGAACGGATCATGAAACGACGCGGTAAAAAGCGAGCCATTATTGCCATTGCACGCATGATGTTAACTTGCGTGTTTGCCATGCTCCAATCCGGAGAGGTCTTCAATCCTTGCGACATTCAAAAGTTCGATATGCCGGAAGAATTGAGAAAACGTCAGGTTCTGTCCTCTGCAAAAGACGCAGTCAAACTGCTTGTTTCTCTCGGTGTCGTTTCGGAAGGCGCGATCTCGTTGGAAAAACTGGCGAGTTAGCTTCTTTTACCTTCTTTTGGTGCCTTAGCTTTGCTATGCCCAAAACTTTCCTTTGGCTGCCCTCGACTTCGATTATCTGTTTTCACACTATTCTTCGTAGATGCGCGGGACGCGGTCGCCGATCGAGAGCAGGATCTCGTAGGAGATCGTATCCGCCCGTTCGGCAAGCTCATCCGCGGTGATCCGCTCGTTGCCCTGCCGCCCCAAAAGAACGGCCTCGTCGCCTACATGCACGCCCGGCACGTCGGAAACGTCGACCATCATCTGGTCCATGCAGATCGTGCCGACCTGCGGGCAGCGCATGCCGCCGATCAGAACGTCCGCCTTGCCGGTGAGACAGCGCTTGTAGCCGTCGCCGTAGCCGATCGGCAGCGTCGCGATCTTCGTCGGGCGCGAGGTCACGTAGCGCAGCCCATAGCTGACGCCTTCGCCCGCGGGCACCGTTTTCAGATTGCTGATATGCGTATACAGCGACATGACCGGACTGAGCCCGCTGCCTTCGGTGCGCTTGGGATCGGGATGGCAGCCGTACAGCGAGATGCCGAAGCGGATCATGTCGTACTGCAGCGCGGAATAATCGAGCGCCGCACCGGAGTTGGCGGCATGCACCGTCGGGGTAAAGCCGCGCGCATGGATCTGCTCGACGAATGCGTCGAAGCGCTGCGCCTGCCGATAGGTAAAGACCGGATCGGACTCGGATTTTGCAAAGTGTGTGAACACGCCGTCCATCCGGACGTTCGGGCATTCGTCAAATGCGTCGAGCAGGTCGGAAAGCGCGATCTCGTCGGTGACACCGATGCGCCTCATGCCGGTGTCGAGCTTCACGTGGACCGGCACGACCTTGCCCGCCTGTTTTGCGTATCAGTCGACCAGCCGAACGAGCTCCGGCGTAAACACG
>CAMZEG010000151.1 GCA_947305635.1 uncultured Clostridia bacterium | reverse complement strand
GTATTATGTCCGATGGTTCCATTCGCTTTCGTCGGCAAGGACGGCGTGGGCGCATTTGATGCCGTCCACGGCGGCGGAGACGATCCCGCCCGCGTAGCCGGCCCCCTCCCCGCAGGGATACAGCCCGCGCATGTTCGACTGCATGATCTCGTCGCGCACGATCCGCACCGGGGACGAGCTGCGGCTTTCCGGCGCGGTCAGCACCGCGTCCGGCAGCGCGAAGCCCTTGAGCTTTTTATCCATCTGTATGATCGCCTGCGCCATGGTGTCGGTCACCTTTTTCGGCAGACACAGCCGGATATCCGACGGCACGACGCCGGTCGTAAAGCTCGGTTGGACGAACGACAGCTTTTTGGACGGCCGGTCGGCCAGAAAATCACCGACCAGCTGGCACGGCGCGGTGTAGTCTCCCCCGCCGAGGTTGAACGCCGTCTGTTCCAACTGCCGCTGCAGCTGAAAGCCCGCAAGCGGGTCGTCGGACGGGAACTCCTCCGGATAGACATTGACGAGGATCGCGCTGTTGGAGTTCTCCTCGTCGCGGGCGAAGGCGCTCATTCCGTTGGTGACGACGCCGCCCGTTTCGCTCGCGGCGGAGATCACCGTGCCGCCAGGGCACATGCAGAACGTGTAGGCGCCGCGCTCGTGTTCGCCGTGGCAGGCGAGCTTATAGACCGCGGCGGGCAGCGCCGGGTGACCGGCAAAGTCGCCGTACTGCGCGCGGTCGATGTGCTCGCGCGGGTGCTCGATCCGCGCTCCGACGGAGAACGGCTTCTGGAGCATCGTGACGCCGCGGCTTTGCAGCATTTGGACGGTGTCGCGCGCGGAATGGCCGATCGCGAGGATCACAGTGTCGGTCTCAAAGTCAAAGACCGCGCCGCCGCGCGTATAGCGCACGCCCTGCACGGATTCGTTATAGAGAATCAGGTCGGTCAGCTTCGCGCCGAAGAGCACTTCGCCGCCAAGCCGAATGATCTCTTCGCGCATGTTGCGGATCACGGTGACGAGCCTGTCCGTCCCGATATGCGGCGTCCCGGACCAGAGGATCTCTTCGGGCGCGCCGTGGTCAAAGAATTCCAAAAACACCTTGCGGCAGTAGTCGCTCTTGATGCCGGTGGTCAGCTTGCCGTCGGAAAACGTGCCCGCGCCGCCCTCGCCGAACTGGACGTTGGATTCCGTGTCCAGCACGCGCGTTTTGAAAAAGCGCTGCACGTCGGCGGTGCGCGTTTCAACGTCGTTGCCGCGTTCGAGCACCAGCGGGCGCAGCCCGGCGCGGGCGAGCGTCAGCGCGGCGAAGATCCCCGCCGGGCCGAAGCCGACGACCACGGGCCGCAGCGGCGACACGCGGCGGTTTTCCGGCATGGTATAGGCATAGACCGGCGCTTCGCTCACGCGGGGATTCCGGCAGCGGCGCAGAACGGCTGCTTCGTTTCCGGTCAACGCTACGTCGGCGGTGAAGACGAAATGCACGTCGTCCTTTTTGCGCGAATCGATCGAGCGGCGCACAAGAGAGAGCGACGCGATCTCCGAAACCGGGACGCGCAGCGCGGCGGCGCAGCTTTCTTTCAGCTCCGCTTCGCCGCTTTCAAGCGGGAGTTTCAGTTCACTGATCCGGATCATAGCTTTCTCTCCGCGATATCGGCGGCGCACAGCCGCGCCGAGGCGAACGCCCACTGCAGGTTGTACCCGCCGCAGGGGCCGTCGACGTCGAGCACTTCGCCGATCGCATACAGGTTTTCGTAATTGCGGCTTTCGAGCGTCGCGGGGTCAAAGCCGCTTTGTGCAAGGCCGCCGACCGTCACCTGCGCGTCGCGCATCGGGCCGCTGCCCGTAATTTGGAAGACGCAGCGCTTGCAGACGGCGCACAGCGCGTCCAGCTGCGCGGCGGTCAGCGACGCCGTCGGCGCGTCGGGACGGATGCCGGCGCGTTTGAGCAGCGCGACGCCGAGCTTTTTGACAAGCAGTCCCGAAAGCAGGTCTTCGCATTTCTCCCGCTGGCTGCGCCGGACGATTTCGCCGAGCGTGGCGCGCAGCTTTTCGGACGACAGCGTCGGGACAAAATCGGCCAAAACCGCCGCCTGCACTGTTTTTTCCAGCGCCGCGCGGGCATAGACCGAAGAGAGGTTCATCAGCGCGATGCCAGACAGCGCCCCGTCGGCGAACTGCAGTTCGCCCTGCTCTGCCGCGGCTTCGTTTCCGTCGAGCAGCAGCGTCAGCTTCGCCCGGGCGCGCAGACCTTTGAGACTCTTGACCAGCGATTCATCTGTGCGCAGTTTGCAAAGCCCCGGCGCCGTTTTTGTCAGCGGGAGGCCCAGACCGCGCAGAAGCGTTTCGCCCGGGTAGTCGCGGACGGCGGCCTTTCCGCCGAGCGCGAGGACGACGACGTCGAACCGCTGGCCGCCCACAAGAAAGCCATCCTTGTCGCTTCGCAGCGCCGTCGCGGGCGTATCGCAGCAGAACGCGGCGCCCAGCCGCGTGGCTTCCAGCCGCAGGGCGTCGAGCACACCCGCCGCCTGGTTCGACAGCGGATAGACGCGCCCTTCGTCGTCGGTGTAGGTGAAAAGGGAAAGCCCTTCGAAGAACGCGATTGTGCTTTCCGGCGAAAAGCGGGTCAGCGCGGGCATAGCGAACGCGCGTACCGCAGAAGGGTACGCGTCAACCGTCGCCGCCCGGTTCGTCAGGTTGCACCGGCCGTTGCCCGTCGTCAACAGCTTTTTTCCGACGCGGTCGTTTTGCTCAAAGACCGTCACGCTTGCGCGGCCGTTATTCTTTTCGCCGAGGGCGCACGCGCAGCACAGCCCCGCCGCGCCGCCGCCGATGATTGCGATCCTTCGCATGCGACCGCCTCCTTTTCGCTCAGTTTGCTTTATTTTAGCATATCGGCACGCAGAAAACAACCGTTTTGCGAAAAATGTATGGCTTGACGAAGGGGCGCGAAAATAGTATAATAGCAGATGAAAGGACGTGAACGCCCATGACCGTCACCCCGACCGCCATTCCCGACGTCAAGCTTGTCACCCCGCAGGTGTTTGGCGACGCGCGCGGCTGGTTTTATGAATCCTACAGCGCCCGTTCGCTGCGGGAAGCCGGTATCGATACCGTGTTTATACAGGACAACCGCTCCTACTCCGCCGAAAAGGGCACGCTGCGCGGTCTGCACTGCCAGAAGGCGCCCTTTGCGCAAAGCAAGCTCCTTTGCTGCACCCGCGGCGAGATCCTCGACGTCGCGGTCGATCTGCGCGAAGGCTCACCCACCTATCTGCGGCATGTCGCGGTGCGCCTTAGCGCCGAAAACAAGCAGATGCTGTATATTCCGAAGGGCTTTCTCCACGGTTTTGTCACGCTGACGGACGACGTGGAAGTGTTCTATAAGGTCGACGCGTACTACAACAAAGACGCCGACCGCAGCGTCCGCTTTGACGATCCCGCGTTCGCAATCGACTGGGGCGTTACAGACCCGATTCTTTCCGAAAAAGACAAAACCGCCCCGCTTTATAAAGACAGCGACGTACGGTTCACCTACGGAGGCGGCGTATGATTCTTGTGACCGGGGCGAAGGGGCAGGTCGGCTCTGACGTCTGCGCCCGCTTGCAACAGCAAAACCGTCCGTTTCTCGGCGTCGATATCGACGCGCTCGACCTCACGGACGAAACCGCCGTCAACGCGTTCTTTGCTTCGCATCAAGAGATCACGTCGGTGATCCACTGCGCGGCCTATACGGCGGTCGACAAGGCCGAGGACGACTATGAGCGCTGCTTCGCGGTCAACGCCTACGGCACGATGCACCTCGCGAAAGCCTGCGGCAGCGACATCGAGCTGCTCTATCTCAGCTCGGACTACATCTTCGGTGACGACGGGTTTGACCCGCTGGAAACCGACGACGAGCCGGAGCCGCGCGGCATCTACGCGAAGTCGAAATTCATGGGCGAAGCGGCGGTGCGCATGCTTTGCAAAAAGCATTACGTCGTCCGCACGTCGTGGATCTTCGGCGAACAGGACCGCAACTTCATCGCGACGATTCTGCGCCTTGCCGACACGCACGACACGCTGCGCGTGGTCTTTGACCAGATCGGTGCGCCGACCTACAGCCGCGACCTCGCCGTGCTGCTGTGCGACATGATTGAAAGCGGGAAATACGGCGTCTTTCACGCGACGAATGAGGGAGAATGCTCGTGGTTCGAGCTGGCACAGTTCGCGCTCCGGCTTGCCGGAAAAAACGTCACGGTGCTGCCCGTCACGACCGAAAGCTACGGCGCCAAAGCGCCCCGCCCGAAGAATTCCCGGCTGTCGAAGCGCAGTCTGGACGAAGCCGGTTTCTCCCGCCTGCCAACGTGGCAGGATGCAGTCAAAGCCTATCTGTCTCACCGAAAGGAGCAAAACCAATGAAAAGCATCAAGCCCGGCCGCACACCGTCCAAGCTCGGCTTCATCGGCTCCATCTGCGCGGCGGCGTTCGGTATTCTCTGGATTCTGCTCGCGTGGAAAATGCGATCCGGCCCG
>CAMZEG010000150.1 GCA_947305635.1 uncultured Clostridia bacterium | reverse complement strand
GGCGGCGCCATGAACGGCTTTGTCGGCATGGGCATGGGCATGAACATGATGGGCGGTCAGGCGGCAGGCCTCTTCGCCATGGGTCAGGGCCAGCAGCCCCCGCAGCAGCAGGGTCCGAACCCGCAGTTTGCGCCCGCGCAGCCCGCGGCGCCCGCTGCTCCCGCAGCGCCTGCGGCACCGGCGGCTGACAGCTGGACCTGCGCCTGCGGCGCGGTCAACACCGGCAAGTTCTGCACCCAGTGCGGCGCGCCGAAGCCCGCCCCGGCGGAAAGCTGGACCTGCGCTTGCGGCGCACAAAACACCGGCAGATTCTGCACCGAGTGCGGCGCCCCGAAGCCGGTCGTCGTGACCGAATGCCCGAAATGCGGCTACAAGCTGGAGCCGGGCACGAAGTTCTGCCCGAACTGCGGCGAAAAGATCAACTGAGACTGAACCCCTCGGCGTACGGTGTGCAAAACGCCGTACGCCGTTTTCGATATCTTTGGATAAGGAGTGTCAGCGATGGCAACGATACTCGACTATAAATGTCCGCACTGCGGGGGTAAGCTGGAATTCCAGCCCGGCACCGAGCAGCTGCAATGTCCCTACTGCGATTCCAAGGTGGACGTGGCGGCGCTGCAGCAGCTTGACGACGTGCTGAAAAACACCCTCGAGGACAAAATGCAGTGGCAGGAGGAGGCCGGCGGCGACTGGTCCGACGCGGAGCAGTCGCAGATGCAGGTCTATGTCTGCAAATCCTGCGGCGGCGAGATCTTCTGCGACGAGACGACCGCCGCGACGGCCTGCCCGTTCTGCGGCAACCCCGTCGTGCTCGGCGGGCGGGTCGCGGGGACGCTCAAGCCGGACTATGTGATCCCGTTCCAGCTCGACAAAAAGGCCGCAAAGGCGGCGCTCAAAAAGCACATGGAGGGCAAGCGGCTGCTGCCGAAGGTCTTCAAGGACGAAAACCATATCGACGAGATCAAGGGCGTCTATGTGCCGTTCTGGCTGTTCGACGCCGCGGCGGACGCCGATCTCGGCTTCAAGGGCACCAAGACGCGCATGTGGTCCGACAGCAAGTTCAACTATACCGAAACGAGCTTTTACGATATCCACCGCGCGGGGTCGCTCGGCTTTGCCAACGTCCCGGTCGACGGCTCGAAGAAGATGGCCGACGATCTGATGGAATCCATCGAGCCGTTCGATTTTTCCAAGGCGGTCGATTTCCAGACGGCGTATCTTTCCGGCTTCCTCGCCGATAAATACGACGTCGGCGCCGAGGAGAGCAAGACCCGCGCCAACGACCGGATCAAGCAAAGCGCGGAATCCGCGTTCCGCGACACGGTCTCCGGCTACGCCACGCTGACGCTTGAGCGCAGCAGCGTCCGGTTCCAGAACGGCAAGGCAAAATACGCGCTGTATCCCGTCTGGCTGCTCAACACGACGTGGCGCGGCCAGCAGTACACCTTCGCGATGAACGGCCAGACCGGCAAGTTCGTCGGCGATCTGCCCTGCGACAAGAGCCTGCTCTGGAAGTACGTTGCGGCGCTGACCCCGCTGTACGGCGCGGTCGCGTTCGGGGTGCTGTACTTACTGCACCATCTGTTCTGAGAGGAGGGGCCGAGATGAAACTTCGAATGAAACAAACGCTCGTCCTGCTCCTGATGCTCTGTCTGGCGCTGACGCTCGCGGCATCCGCGTTCGCCGCGTCCGATATTCCCGCCGACCGGCAAAAGCCGCTTCTGGTCGACGACGCCGATCTGCTGACCGACGCGGAGGAAGCGACGCTGCTGTCCCTTCTGGAGCAGAAGAGCGCCGCCGTCAAAGCCGATATCGCGGTCGTGACCGTAAACGGCACCGACGGACAGGACGTTGCAACCTTCGCCTATGACTACTACGACTACAACGGCTACGGCCAGGGCGACGACAACGACGGCGCGCTGCTGCTGATCTCCATGGAAGAGCGCGACTACATGATCGTGACGACCGGCTTCTGCATCGACGCGATCACCGACTACGGCAGGGAAAAGGTCGAAGCCGACTTTTTGCCGACGCTCTCCGCGGGGGGCTACGCCGCCGCGTTCCGCACCTTTGCGAACGATTGCGAAACCCTGATCGCCGCCGCGCGGGAGGGCAACATCTACGATTACTACGTCAGCGATTCCGACCGCGACAACGGCTACGGCGGCTACTATAACGACGCCTACGACTACTTTGACGGCGACAGCTATCTTCCGGCGGATTACAACAAATTCAACGTCGGCTCCAACGCGCTGCTCGCCCTTGTGATCGGCTTGGTGCTCGCGCTGATCACGGCGTTTTCGATGAAATCGAACCTCAAGACCGTGCGGCGGCAGTACGCCGCGGCCAATTATGTGGTGCCCGGCTCGCTCAACCTGCGCACGAACGAGGACCGCTTCCTGTATTCGACCGTCGCGCAGACGCCGATTCCGCAGCACAACGAAGACCATTCGTCCCACAGCGGCCCGGGCTTTTCCGGCGGCGGCTCCTCGGTGAGCTTCGGTTCCTCCGGCGTGCCCCACGGCGGAGGCGGGGGCAAATTCTGATGCGGCGCAGCCGCCACCACATAAGCCGTCCCCTTTGGGGAAGGTGGCATCGCGCTTTGGCGCGATGACGGAAGGGGCTGCGTTGTTTGACGTACTACAAGAAAGCAAGAAGCGCCGCTGCGGCGGCGCTTTCTTTTGAAAGGATAACCCAATGGCAAAAACATATCTCAATTATTTCCGTGAGATCGCCGCGATCCCGCACGGCTCGGGCAACACAAAGGCGATCTCCGATTACTGCGTCCGCTTCGCGAAAGCGCGCGGCCTGCGTTGTTTGCAGGATGAGGCAGGCAACGTGATCATTTTCAAAGACGCGACGAACGGCTCCGGTGAAACCGTGATCCTGCAGGGCCACCTCGACATGGTCTGCGCGAAAAAAGAGGGCCTTTCGTTCAACTTCATCCGCGATGCGTTGCGCCTCAGGGAGGACGGCGACTTCCTTTTCGCGGAAGGCACGACCCTCGGCGGCGACGACGGGATCGCCGTGGCCTACGCGCTCGCGATCCTCGACAGCGACACACTAAGGCATCCGAACCTTGAGGCGGTATTTACCGTCGACGAGGAGGTCGGCATGCTCGGCGCCGCGGCGCTCGACCTTTCTCCGCTCAAAGGCACGATGCTGATCAACGTCGATTCCGAAGAGGAGGGGACGCTGCTCACCTCCTGCGCGGGCGGCGTGCGCGCCGACCTGACCTTCGCTGCCGCCGAATCAAAGGCCACGGCGGAACGCTGCCTTGCCGTCTCGCTCGAAGGGCTGCCCGGCGGCCATTCCGGCACAGAGATCGACAAAAGCCACGAGAACGCGATCCTCGTGCTCGCGGCGCTGCTGCAAAGCTGCGGCGTGACCCGCCTTTGCGCAATTGACGGCGGCACCGCCGACAACGCGATCCCCACAAGCTGTACGGCGATCGTCGAAGACGCGCCCGGCCTCGCGGAGCGTCTGCAGGCGGCGTTTGACAACGCGAAGGCCGCCTTCGCCCCAAGCGAGCAGGCGGCGGCGCTGACGGTTGCCCCTGCCGAAGCGCAGGACGCTTTCTCGGAGCAAGACACGGCGCGGCTGCTGTCTCTGCTGTGCGGCGTGCCGAACGGAGTGCAAGCGATGAGCGCGCACATGGAGGGTCTTGTGCAGACTTCGCTGAACCTCGGAACGGTCGCGACAAGAGGGGAGACGGTGCTGCTGCGGCACGCGCTGCGCAGCAGCGTCGGCGCGGAAAAGGCGGCGCTCCTTGCCGCCCTGACCGCCCACGCGGAAACCCACGGCGCGGCGGTCTCCACCATTGGCGACTACCCGGCGTGGGAGTATAAGCCCGAAAGCCGCCTGCGCGAGACGATCGAGCGCTGCTTTGAAGCGCAGTACGGCAAACCCGTGGCGATCACGGCGATCCACGCGGGGCTGGAATGCGGCATCTTCTGCGGCAAAAAGAAGGATCTCGACTGCGTGTCGATGGGCCCGGACATCTTCGATATCCACACGTTTGACGAGCGGCTGTCGCTCTCGTCCGCGGCACGCACCTACAAGTTGCTGTGCAGTGTGCTGGCAGAACTGTAAACAGAAAAAAACAACGCCCCGGCAGAGCAATCTGCCGGGGCGTTGCTATTGACTAAAGACTAATGACTAACGACTACACAACCTGGAACAAATAGAACTTCAAATACTCCGTCTCCGGCACGCCCCACAAAATCGGGTGGTCGGGACTCTGACGGCGGTTTTCAATCTGCCGCAGCTGCACGCCCGCGTCCTTCGCCGCATCAAAGAGCATCTTTCGGAACAGCTCGTCCGTCATAAAGTGGGAGCATGAGCAGGTGGCGAGGTAGCCGCCGCGCGGCAGCAGCTTCATCGCCTTGAGGTTGATCTCCTTGTAGCCGCGCGAAGCCGCCCTGACGGTGGCGCTGCTCTTCGTGAACGCCGGCGGATCGAGGATGATGTAGTCGTACGTCCGGTCGTTTTTGTTATAGAGGT
>CAMZEG010000149.1 GCA_947305635.1 uncultured Clostridia bacterium | reverse complement strand
GTTGCCGAAGAGGATGTCGCGCATGACGATCGTCATCTTCGCGATGAATTCCCAGTCCTTGTCGGGCGGGACGACCTTCGAGCGGCGGATGATGTCAGGCAGATTCTTCCCCGCGTTGCAGTCGAAGCCCTCTTTGCAGTTTTCCTTGATCCACGCGAGAGCTTTGTCATACTCGTCATGGTCATAGATCTCCAGCGTGATGCGGCGGATGATCTCGGTCATGTCGACCCATTCGGCGCGGATGCCGAAGTATTGCTGGAACATATCGGCGTTGCAGTAGCTGCCGGCGATGCCCATCGCGACGCCGCCGAAGTTGACATAGGCCTTGTTCTTCATCCAGCCGACGCTCACGGCGCAGCGGGCGAAGCGCAGGATTTTTTCCGCGACGTCCGCGGGGATCTCGGCGTTGTCCATGTCCTGCACGTCGCGGCCGTAGATCGAGAACGCGGGCAGCCCCTTCTGGGCGTAGGCGGCCATCACGGCGGCGAGGTAGACGGCGCCGGGCCGCTCCGTCCCGTTGAAGCCCCAGACGGCCTTGATCGTCTGCGGATCCATGTCAAAGGTTTCGGAGCCGTAACACCAGCAGGGCGTCACGGAAAGGGTCGCGGCGACATTCTGGGAAGCGAACTGTTCGGCGCACTTTGCGGCCTCCGCGCCGCCGCCGATCGTCGTTTCGCAAAGGACGCACTGCACGGGCGTGCCGTCGGGATAGCGGATGCTGCCTTCGATGAGGGCTTTCGCCGCTTTGGCCATGCCCATGGTCTGCGCTTCGAGGCTTTCCCGGACGCCACCCCAGCGGCCGTCGATCACGGGCCGGATGCCGATTTTCGGATATAGCATGATAGGTTCCTCCTGTCTGTTTTCTTCGCTTCTATTATAGCATGTTTCCGCCCAAAAGCAAGAGCGGGGGCAACAAAAAACAGCCCCTCCCGGAGCCGCTTACGGTTGCTTTCCGATTATCTGTTGAACAAAAGGAACAGAATGCTGACAAAGAAGGACGAAATCACGTCCGCCATGCCATCAATAAAGGTTTTGATGTCTCCCATGAGAATACCTCCTGTGTTTAGGGTAGATTTATTATAGCACAACCCGGCGCGTTTTGCAAGAGGGCCGTCGCGCCGCCCTGTGGGCGGCCGATGTTGCTGCCGCGAAACCTTTCCGCCAACGGGTCTCTGCGGCAAAGCCGTGCCCCTTCCGCCACGCCCTTCGGGCGCGACACCTTCCCCATGCGCTGACGCGCACAGGGACGGCTTTAAGAGTCTCCCCGCAGCGCGGGTGCTGCCTTTTTTGCTGTAACCCTCTTTCTCCCGCGCAATTCCGCATTCCGAATTCCGAAGTAACAAAAGCCGCCCGCAGGCGGCTTTTGTTACTGCTTCTCAAAGCTGCTGACCGTCACGGACAGATCGTCCGCGACGACCACGACCGCCACGTAGGTGCTGATCGGCGGCTCCTGCTCCCACGGCCGCTGATAGGTGAATGTGAGCGTTGTCGTGCCGGGCTTCACAACGCGGTAGTTGTAAAACTGCGTGCCGCCCTGCCCCGCCATCGGCGGTTCCGTCTTCGGGCTGGTGTAGTACTCTTTGTCGAGCGCGAGGCTGTCGCCTTCCTGGGTCTGCGCCCAGCTGTAGCCCGTTGTCGCGTTCGCCGCGAAGGAGAACTGGACGCCGTTTTCAATAATGGCGTAGCCGTCGCTGACGGGGGTCTCCGGCTGCGCCGGCGTTTTCGGCGAAAGGCCGAAGAACGCGAGCACGGCGAGGAAGAAGGCCGTGATTTTTGCGAAAAATGCTTTCATGATGGATCATCCTTTCCCGCCGCGGGAAGCGGCGCGTTGGTCTCTTTTTCAACGGGGATGCGCGCGAGCGTGAAGCCCTTGCCGCGCACCTCCTTGATTTTCGTAATCGTGATAAACGCCTGCGGGTCGACCGCCTGGATACAGCTTGTGACGGCGAACAGCTGCCGCGGATGAATGACGCAGAGGACGCCCTTCTGCTCCTTTTCCAAAAGCCCCGTTTCAATCAGCGTCATCGTCACGCCGCGCTGCAGCTCAAACAGCAGCTTTTCGCGGATCGTCTCGTAACGGTCGGACACGACGAACACCTGCAGCTGCGCAGAGCCGAGCAGCATCACGCGGTCGAGCACAAGCGTTTCCAGCAGCAGAACGATCAGTCCCAAGAGGATGCTTTCCGGCTTACAAAAGAACGCCTGCCCGCCGACGACGACAAGGTCCGACACCCAGACGAGGACGGCGATCGGAAAATGGAACCACTTGTGGAAGACGAGGTTGACGACGTCCATCCCGCCTGTCGACGAGCCGACGCGCATCACAAGTCCGAGCGCGACGCCCATCAGAAGACCCGTGAAAATCGCCGCGAGCAGATCGTTCTGTGTCAGGTCTCCGATCCCCGGGATCCGCTGAAAGGCGGCGAGGAACGCCGGATAGAGCACCGAGCTTGCCGCCGTGGAAAGAAAGAAAGTCTTGCCGAGGACGCACAGGCCGAACACCAGCAGCGCCAGATTGAGAATCAGCACGAACAGCGCCGTGTCCTTTCCCGTGAGGTTCGACAGCACGATCCCGATCCCGGTCGTGCCGCCCATAACGATTCCGCGCGGCAGCACGAACGCCGCCACAAGAAACGCCAACAGCGCGTTGCCCGCGAGCACCGACGCGCACAGCACCGCGTAATAGCGGAACGGTTTTCTGGTTGTCTGCATGTGATCTCTCCTCTTTCTTTCTTCCAATATAACACAAGATTCTCATAAAAGTATAAAGAATTTGAAAAAGAACTGTGAACCGCCCCGCGCGGCGGGAAAACACGTTTCTTCCTCTTGTATTTTTCCCGCGTTTGTTGTAAGATAAAAGCAGCAAACGGCTGAAAGGAGCGGTTTTCATGCGCACCAACGAGATCAACATCCGCGACCCGTTTATCCTCGCTGAAGACGGAGTCTACTATCTGTACGGCACCCGTGCGGCCTCCTTCGGGCGGCGTGTCGGCGGCTTCGACGTCTATACGTCCGCCGACCTTGAGACGTGGAGCGACCCGGCCCCCTGCTTCACCTCCGGTGATTACGGGCTGAACACCGAGGTCAACTGGGCGCCCGAGGTGCACAAATGGCGCGGCGCGTACTATATGTTCGCGACGTTCACGAAAGACAACGGCCTGCGCGGCACGTTTGTGCTCAAAGCCGACCGCCCGACCGGCCCCTTCCGGCCGCACAGCGCTGGCGCCGTCACGCCGTACGACTGGGAATGCCTCGACGGCACGCTCTATGTCGAGGACGGCACGCCCTACCTCGTCTTCTGCCACGAGCACACCCAGATCATCGACGGGACGGTCTGCTACCTCCCGCTTCGCGACGACCTTTCCGCCGCGGCCGGGGACCCCGTCCTGCTCTTTCACGGCTCCGACCCGTTCTACGTCCCGAAGCGTCCAGACGGCCGCCACTACGTCACCGACGGCCCCTTCCTTTACAAAACGACCGGCGGTGCGCTGCTGCTGCTCTGGTCGACGTTCCCGCACGGGGCGTACGCGGAATGCCTCGTCCGCTTCCCGGGCGGCAGCATCCAGGGGCCGTTTGAGCATCTGCCCCCGCTGCTCGACAGCGACGGCGGCCACGGGATGCTCTTTTTGGCGAACGGACAGCTTTGCCTGACCTTCCACACGCCGAACGTCTCCGGCGAAGAGCGCGTCGCGATCGTCCCGGTCAAGGATACGGGGGACAGTATCGCGCTGCTGTAATTCGCGCCCCCTGCCGAAACACCGAGGGGCTGTCGAATTTCGATGAAGACGGCGTTTTCTTCGACCGAAGGCTGTACGTTTGTACGCCGAGGGCGAAAAAACGTTGAAAAAAGAAAAACAAAAAGGGCATGGGCGAAGCCCATCCAAAAGAAACATAAAAGAACAGAGCACAGGTCGTTTCCTGTGCTCCGTTTCGTTTATACAGAATTTTTTCTTTTTGGCCTTCGCGAAATGCGGCAGCCCGGTTACAGTACGCAGTTTAAGAAATCCTTTGTGCGAGCCTCCTTAGGCGCGTCAAACACCTGATCGGGCGGGCCTTCCTCCACGATCACGCCGTCCGCCATAAAGATGACGCGGTCGGAGACCTCGCGGGCAAAGCCCATCTCGTGCGTCACGACCACCATGGTCATGCCCTCCGCCGCCAGCTCCTTCATGACCGCGAGCACTTCGCCCACCATTTCGGGGTCCAGCGCCGAGGTCGGCTCGTCAAAGAGCATGATGTCGGGGTTCATCGCCAGCGCCCGCGCAATGGCGACGCGCTGCTGCTGGCCGCCGGAAAGCTCGCCGGGATAGGACGCGGCTTTGTCGAGCAGGCCGACCCGCTCCAGCAGCTCGATCGCGCGGTCGTGCGCCTGCTGGCGGGTGTATTTCTTGCGGTCGATCGGGGCGAGGGTGATGTTCTTGAGCACGGTGTGGTTGTGGAAGAGATTGAACTGCTGGAACACCATACCGATGTTTTCGCGGATCTTGTTGATGTTCGCCTTTTTGTCGGTGATGTCGCTG
>CAMZEG010000148.1 GCA_947305635.1 uncultured Clostridia bacterium | reverse complement strand
CTTCCGCATCCGCGAGTTCGAGCAGATGGAGCTGGAGTTCTTCTGCAAGCCCGGCACGGAGCTCGACTGGTTCGCCTACTGGAAAGACTACTGCAAGCAGTTCCTGCTGTCTCTCGGCATGAAAGAGGAAAACCTCAAGCTGCGCGACCACGAGCAGAAGGAGCTGTCCCACTACTCCAACGCGACGACCGACTTCGAATACCTCTTCCCGTTCGGCTGGGGTGAACTCTGGGGCGTCGCGAGCCGGACCGACTTCGACCTCACCGCCCACCAGACGACGAGCGGCAAGAGCCTCGAATACTTCGACCCCGTCACCAACGAAAAATACCTGCCCTACGTCATCGAGCCGTCGCTCGGCGCGGACCGCGTGGCGCTGGCTTTCCTGATCGAAGCCTATGACGAAGAAATCGTCGACGCCGAAAAGAACGACACCCGCGTCGTGATGCACTTCCACCCGTACCTCGCGCCGTTCAAGGCCGCGGTGCTGCCGCTTTCCAAGAAGCTCGGCGAGCAGGCGGAAGAAGTCTATCATGCGCTGCAGAAGAAGTTCAGCGTCGATTATGATGACGCCGGCTCGATCGGCAAACGCTACCGCCGCCAGGACGAGATCGGCACACCGGTCTGCGTCACCTACGACTTCGACTCGCTCGAAGACGGCTGCGTGACCGTCCGCGACCGCGACACGATGGCGCAGGAGAGAATCCCGATCGCCGACCTCGCGGCGTATATCGAGGGTAAGCTGGAGTTTTGAGTTAAGGGAAAAGGGAATAAGGGATTAAGGGATTAAGTCAATTCCGCAATTCCTCAGTCCCTCAGTCCCTCAGTCTCTCTCCCCTCATTCCCTTTAACCGGAGGTTAAAACCATGTACGACTTCTTAAAAAAATTCCCGTTTCCGCTGATCGTCGTCATCGTCTATGTCTGCGTCGGCATCCTTGCGGGCGTCTGGCATCCGACGTGGCTGCTGTTTTTGCTGATCCCGGCGTACTATATGCTCGTCTGGTCGCTCGGCAAAAAGGGAGAGGGAGGCACCACCCGCGAAGTGTTGCAGCGCTTCCCGTTCCCGGTGATCGTGATTGTGGCGTTCCTTTGCCTCGGCTTCGGCTTCAACCTGTGGCACCCGGGCTGGCTGGTGTTTTTCCTGATCCCGCTGTATTACTCCCTGATTCCGCTGATCAAGGACGAATAACCGAACATCGCGGCAGCCCCCGGGCTGCCCGTTTGTTTTTTTCACGGAACAGCCGTGATATTTCACGCGCGCGTGCGTGTAAGGATATAGAAAGAGACGTCTTTCGGAAAGGAAGGGCACTTCCATGGACAACGGCGCCGACAGCTACCGTCGCTTCCTCGAGGGCGACGAGAGCGCGCTGACCGCGCTGGTCACGGCCTATCGGCCCGGGCTGCGCGGCTATCTTTGCGGTATTGTGCACGACTGGGATCTTGCGGACGATCTGACGCAGGAGACCTTTGTGAAACTGTGCCTCAAAAAGCCGCGCGACAAGGGGACGGCCTCGTTCAAGACGTGGCTGTACGCGATCGGCCGCCGCACGGCGCTTGATGCACTGCGCCGCCGAAAGAACGCGGACGTTCCGCTGGACGATTGCTTTTCGCTCGCGGACGACGACACGCCCGAAGCGGCCGTTTTGCGCGCGCAGACGAACGAACGGCTTTACGCGGCGCTGGGGACACTGCAGCCGCAGCACCGTCAGTTGCTGTATCTGATCTATTTTGAAGCATTCACCCCCGCGCAGGCGGCGAAGATTCTGCACAAGAGCAGCCGCAGCGTGTCGTCGCAGCTGTACCGCGCAAAGGAAGCTTTGCGCCGGGTGCTCAGGGAGGAGACGTTTTTCGATGAAGACTGACCGGGAAATGACCGCGGCGATCCTGGCCGAGGTGCACAGACGCAACAAAGAAAAAAAGAAACGCATGTCCGCTTTGGCGGCGGCGCTGGTCGTCGCGCTGGCGGTGACGGCGGCGCTTGCCGCGCAAAAAGCGGGTCTGTTCCCGCCCCGCGCCGGGGGAGAGCTGACAGAGGCGGTGCTCGACGTCCAACAGCAGCCGGTGATGCCCGCGCCTGGAACGTCCGGCGTACAGCAGCAGGCCGCGCAGGCACCGGAAACCTCCGGCGACGGTGCCGTGGCTACAACCGACGGCGGCGCCGCGCAGACGACAAACGGAATCACGACGACGCAGGTTCTCACCACGGAACCGACGACCACGCAGGGCGCGTCTGAGTCAGACCAAAGCGGCGGCGACGAATACGGCGGCAATGTCGGCGGGTGGATGATCCCCGCGCTGCCGGCTGACCGCACGCTCCAATACACCTGCACCGGCGAAGCGATCACCGACGAAGAGGCGGCGGCGTATTTCAAAGAGAATACCTGGCTGCAAAGCGCGCTTGCGTCAAGCGGCGTGGACGCAAGCGATATCCGTTTTGCCGAGCACGGCTACTGCCACGTCAGCTACGACGGCGCCCTTGAGGTGCGGCAGAACTTCCGCGATTATCTCGTCTGGAACGGCAAGGGCGACCTGATCGCCATTGTGACGCTGACGAAGGAAAACGGCATTCTTTCCGCGACGCCGGCGTTCGGCGGGCCGTGGTTCGGCGATTACAACGCGTTCTTGCAGCAGCACAAGGGCGAAGCGCTCGTTTTCGTCTATGCGGGCTGGATGGAGCTGGTGCTCACGCCGGACGGGGGCATATACAACCCGCAGGGGACGGACGCGCGTGAGTATATAGGGTTCGAGAAGCTGTACGAGACCTTCCGCGGCGGCGCGGCATCGTACACACCCTAAACCATAAAGCTCTTTTGGTTCCTTTTCTCACGAGAAAAGGAACGCCCGCGCGGCGAGCGCAAAAAAGAGCAGTAAAAAGGAGACCTTGCCATGAAACGCAAACTGAAAACCGCGCTGCTGGTTGTGCTGTGCGTTGCGCTGGCTGCCGGCTGTGCCTGCGGCTGGTACGCATTGCAAAAGGCGCGGTACGAGACCCATACATTCCCTGAGCCGGAGAACGTGGACGAGCTGGAGACGTCGCCCTACGTCATAGACTATATCTATGATCCGAACGACCTGGAGAAGGTGACCGCCGCCGTCGACGACATCTTTGTCGGCTTTGTGGAGGCATGCATCGGCACGACCTATGAGGACGCGCAGATCCTGCACGGCAAATGGACGGCCATCCCCGCGACTCACTACCGGATCACGGATCTGTTCAACATCAAAGGCGCCCTGCGCACCGACGTGCCGTTGGAGGCGGAAACCCTCGGCGGGGTAATGATCGGGGGCAAAGAAGCGATGATCCCGCAAGGCGGCTTTTTGAACGTGGGACACTATTATCTTTTCCTGATGAGCGCGAGCCCGGAGGGAGCGCTCTCCTTCAGCCAGTACGTCGACCTCGGCGCGCAGCTTGACACGGCGGAGCTGGCCGCCTACTTCGACGCCTTGAAAGCGGGGGAGACCCCGCAGCTGCCGGATGAAGCGTCGCCCGCGCTGCAGACGGTCGACCGCTATGTGCAGGCCTACCAAAACCGGGACCTGTCCTGTGAAAAAACCACCCGCTACCCCTCGGCCTATGAGCAGACAGCGGGATGAGAACGTAAAACCAGGAGCGCAACGCCCGACTGCGTTGTGCTTTTTTCTTTTTCAGCGGCAGAAAACACGCGTTTCGCCGCCCTCTTTTTCATTATATATAGTGTTTTCTCCCGCGCAGCAGTCGACTAACGACTGACGACTGTCGACTTTGCGGCGCAGCCGCGTCTATATTTAGTGGTAAAATGTGGCGTAAACACCCGATTTAGTGGTCAAAAACGGGGCGAAAAAAATCTGCATTTTTCACAAACTTTTTTTGCGAAAATCGTTGACTTTTCACAATCTTTGTGTTAAACTATCCGAGCGTGCGAATGTGCATGGGTAGGGTATAACTATGCCCATTTGCAACCAAACGATATGCGATGATGCGGGAGGTGGCTGCCCGAAGAGGCAGGGAATTTCCGCGGAGTATGTCCGATTCAAAACCGGGCGATCTATATGTTGCGTCAACGTCGCTTCTTGCGTGGGCTGTGCCCAGCGGCGTACAGGCGTAAACTGCGCTTTTTTTGGCGCCTTGCCGGAAATATTGCCTTTCCGGTTTTTCAATGGGAAGGCTGTAAACACCCGGGCAGGTTGTTAAAAATGCGAATGCCCGCCACACAATTTTTATGGAGGCGAACAATCAATGGCAGTGAAAGAAAAGATCCGTATCAGACTGAAAGGTTACGATCACAACCTCGTCGACAAGGCGGCGGAGATGATCGTGGAAGCCGCGAAGCGCACGAACGCGACGGTTTCCGGCCCGATCCCCCTTCCGACGGAAAAGGAGATCGTGACGATCCTGCGCGCGGTACATAAGTACAAGGACAGCCGCGAACAGTTTGAACAGAGAACACACAAAAGACTCATTGACATCATCAGACCGACACCCAAGACCGTGGAGGCTCTGACAAATCTTGAAATTCCGGCAAGCGTTGAAATCGAAATCAAGAGATAAC
>CAMZEG010000147.1 GCA_947305635.1 uncultured Clostridia bacterium | reverse complement strand
TGACAAAGCCGCCCGGATTCTGGCAGAAGGTACGCACCTTGTTTTTGAAGGGCTTCGGATAACCGATCAGCTTGGATTCATACAGCACCTCGTTGACCTTTTCCATGATCTCGTTGCGCACTTCGACGCGCACGCCGATATCGACCGTGCCCGGCTGATGTGCGATATCGTATTCCGCGCAGATCTTTTCGAGCCACTCGGCGCCGCGGCGGCCGGTCGCGACAACGGTATGCTCCGCTTCCACGGTCATCGAATTGCCGTGGGTGTCGTGGATGATGACGCCCTTGCAGACGCCGTCCTGCAGCATAATATCGCGGCACTCATAGCCAAACAGCATTTCGACGCCGTTGTTCAAAAGATACTGTTCGATATCATAGTAAATCTGCTGCGCCTTTTCCGTGCCCATGTGACGGATCGGACAGTCGACCAGTTTAAGGCCGGCCTGAATCGCGCGCAAACGAATCTTTTTGACTTCCTCGCTGTCGCCGAGGCCTTCGACGTGGGTGTCAGCTCCGAACTCCAGATAAATCTGATCGGTATAATCGATCGTCTCCTGCGCTTTCTCCTCCCCGATCAGGGAAGGCAGATCGCCGCCGACTTCATAGCACAGCGACAGCTTGCCGTCGGAAAACGCGCCCGCGCCGGAAAAGCCGGTCGTGATATGGCAATACGGCTTGCAGCTGACGCAGCGCTGGGTCTGCGACTTCGGGCAGTGCCGCTTTTCAACGGGCTGTCCCTTTTCCACAAGCAGGATGCTCTTTTTCGTATGATGCTTCACCATTTCGATCGCCGTAAAGATACCCGCAGGGCCGGCGCCGATGATGACAACGTCTTTTTTCATAATGCTTCTCCTAATGCAGAAAAATAGCATGACGGGGTTCCCGCATGCGATATTCAGTATAACATCAACCGAAATCTTTGTCAAACTATTTTTGAAAACGCTTGCTTTTTTCGCGTTTTTTAAGTATAACTATTGTGAACCGCGTAACATACTAAAAGCATCAAGAAATAGAAAGGATGATCGACGATGGTCGGTATCGGTAAATGGTACGCTAAAATCCATGTGCTGTTTATGAATCTGGAGGGTGTTGTGGAGATCCGCGAAAACGACGGTCAGTACACGTTCGACTTTACGCCGCCGGAGCGCTTCAAGGACGTCAAATTCCGCTATTTTGACGTTTACGCCGAAGGCGACACGATTTACGGAAAAGGCGAAGCATCGGCGTTTCCGGGCAAAATCTTCAACGTGGAGGCCACATTCCGCGGCGACACAATGACAGGCAAGATCCTCCTGCCGTTTTTGGGCGACAAAGTAATTGAGATTCAGGACGGTCATAAGATCGGCGACTAAGTATCTAGGAAGCAAGAAGCAAAAAGGACGGTTAGCTCCATGAAAAAGGTCATTGTCATCGGCAGTCCGGGCGCTGGTAAAAGCACGTTTGCACGCAAGCTGCGTGATAAAACAAAGTTGCCTTTGTATTATCTTGACCAGATTTGGCATCGCTCAGACAGAACAAACATTACAAAAGAAGAATTTGACACGCGGCTTTCCGAGATTCTCGCAACCGATCAATGGATCATCGACGGCAATTACGGTAGAACGCTTGAAATGAGGCTCAAAGCCTGCGACACCGTCTTCTGCTTGACCTCCCTGTTGAAATATGTCTGCAAGGGATCCGTGAACGTATCGGTCAAAAGCACGAGGATTTACCTTGGACGGAAACAGAGATGGATGTGGAGTTCGAGCAATGGGTCGCAGGGTTCCCGAACGATCAACTGCCGAAAATTAACTCTTTACTTGCGCAGTCCGGAAATAATAGAGACGTAATCGTTTTTCATTCAAGAGAAGAAGCCGATTCTTTTTTAACAAAGAGATAATAATCAATGCAAAAGCGTGTGTACCGTTTGGCGCACACGCATTTTTCATATGGTTTTGTATCAGAACAAGCCGCTGATTCTGCCGTCCTCGTCGACGTCGATCCGTTCGGCAGCGGGGCTCTTCGGCAGGCCGGGCATCGTCATGATATCTCCCGTCAGCACCACGATAAAGCCGGCGCCGGCGGATACCTTGACGTTTTTGATCGTGACGGTGAAGTCTTCCGGCGCGCCGAGTTTCATCGGGTCGTCGGTGAAGCTGTACTGTGTCTTCGCAATGCAGACCGGCAGCTTGTCAAAGCCGAGATCGGTCAGCGTCTTGATCTGCTTCTGCGCCGCGGGCAGGATGCTCACTCCGCTGCCGCGGTAGATCTTTTTCACGACCGCTTCGATCTTTTCTTCAATGGAGCCGTCCAGTTCATAGCTGAACGTGAAGTTGCCTTTTTCCTCTTCGCAAAGGCGCACGACCTCATTTGCAAGCGCAACGCCACCGTTGCCGCCGTCAGCCCAGACAGTTGAAAGGATCGTGTTAACGCCAAGGGCGCGGCATTTTTCGATGATGAAGTCGATTTCCGCGTCCGTATCGGTCGGAAAACGGTTAACCGCGACCACGCAGGGCAGCTTGTAGACGTTCTTGATATTGGAAACGTGACGCAGTAGGTTCGGAATACCTGCTTCCAGCGCGGCAAGGTCTTCCGTGGCGAGTTGCTTTTTATCGAGACCGCCGTGCATCTTCAGCGCGCGCACTGTCGCGACGACAACGACCGCGTCGGGGGTCAGCCCGGCCATGCGGCACTTGATGTCGAGGAACTTCTCTGCGCCGAGGTCCGCGCCGAATCCGGCTTCCGTAATCGTGTAATCGCCCATCTTGAGCGCAAGGCGCGTTGCCATCACGGAGTTGCAGCCGTGCGCGATGTTCGCGAACGGGCCGCCGTGGACGAACGCGGGCGTGCCTTCCAGCGTCTGAACAAGGTTCGGCTTGAGCGCGTCCTTCAAAAGCGCGGTCATCGCGCCGACAGCTTTGAGGTCGCCTGCGGTCACCGGCTTGTCGTCGAAGGTATAGCCGACGATGATGCGGGAAAGGCGTTCTTTCAGATCGGTGATTGAACTGGCGAGGCAGAAGATCGCCATGATCTCGCTGGCGACGGTGATATCGAAGCCGTCTTCACGCGGGACGCCGTTGAAGCGGCCGCCGAGACCGTCGGTCAAAAAGCGAAGCTGGCGGTCGTTCATATCGACGCAGCGTTTCCATGTGATTTTGCGCACGTCGATTCCGAGCGCGTTCCCCTGCTGAATGTGATTGTCCAGCATTGCGGCAAGGAGGTTGTTCGCCGCACCGATCGCGTGGAAGTCACCGGTAAAGTGCAGGTTGATGTCTTCCATCGGGACGACCTGGGCGTATCCACCGCCCGCGGCGCCGCCCTTGATGCCGAACACGGGACCGAGCGACGGTTCGCGCAGCGCGACCGTGACGTCTTTGCCGATCTTGGCAAGGCCGTCAGCAAGGCCGATCGTCGTGGTGGTTTTACCCTCCCCTGCCGGCGTCGGCGTAATCGCCGTCACAAGCACAAGCTTGCCATCTGGACGGTCGGTGTCCTTGAGCAGCTTCGGATCAATCTTTGCTTTGTACTTGCCGTACTGTTCAATGTACTGGTCGTCGATATGCGCTTTTTTAGCAATCTCGGTGATGGGCTGCATCTTGCACTGCTGGGCGATTTCAATGTCGGTTAAGTAAGCCATGGGAACCCCTCCTGAATATTATTTGAAATATTGAACAGCCGCTTCGAACATGCGGATGTTGTAATTGCCGGGAACGTTTTTATAAAGGCCTTCGCCGATCCGTTCGCTGTGTCCCATTTTGCCGAAGACTCGGCCGTCCGGCGACGTGATGCCTTCAATGGCGAAAACGGAATCGTTCGGATTGAAATGAATGTCGTTCGTCGCGTTGCCGTCAAGGTCAACGTACTGCGTCGCGATCTGTCCGTTGGCGGCAAGCCTGCGCACCAGTTCCTCCGACGCGAGGAAGCGACCTTCGCCGTGCGAGATCGCAACATTAACGATATCGCCGGGCTGCATCAGAGAAAGCCAAGGGGACTTGTTAGACGCGATCCGTGTCCGCACGATCCGCGACTGGTGCCGGCCGATTGTGTTGTACGACAGCGTCGGGCAGGTCTTGTCGGTATCGATGATTTTGCCGAACGGCACAAGACCGAGCTTCACAAGCGCCTGGAAGCCGTTGCAGATGCCGCACATCAGGCCGTCGCGGTGTTCAAGCAGGTCGGACACGCCGTCCTTGATCTTGCCGTTACGGAAGAACGCGGTGATGAACTTCGCGCTGCCTTCCGGTTCGTCACCGCCGGAAAAGCCGCCGGGAATGAACACGGCCTGCGCGGTTTGCAGCGCCTTGGCAAAGGCGTCGACACTTTCGCGGATCGCGGCAGACGACAGGTTTTTGATTACCAGAATCTCCGGTTCTCCGCCCGCGTCGCGCACCGCTTTCGCGCTGTCGTATTCGCAGTTGGTACCCGGGAAGACGGGAATCAGCACCTTCGGCTTCGCAACCTTGATTGCGGGCGCAAGACGGGACGAAGCGGTATAAGTAAAGGTTTCCGCGTTGGTCTCTTCGTTCTTTATATTGCACGGATACACGGATTCAAGCTTGCCTTCGTAGAGGTCGAGATATCTTGCAAGATCAATCGATTCGTCACGATAAGATAGTTTCGCGTCATCCGTAACAAGACC
>CAMZEG010000146.1 GCA_947305635.1 uncultured Clostridia bacterium | reverse complement strand
GTTCACGTTCACTGCTGATCGACGCCTGTTACGCTGCCGCAGTCCTCAGCGCACAGACGGGCCGCATTAAGCAGCCTTTAAAACTGTAGTATTGTCAGTTCAATTTAGAAGTTGCGATTTTTAGAGTGGTACCGCGCCACTACCCGCTTCTCATACTTCCGGATCCCCGTCGAAATCCTTTCGTCCCCGTTTATCCGTTTGTTTTCATCCCGCGCTCCATGTCGCGTTTCGCGTCCTTGAGCGCCTGCGCTTCGCGTTTGTCGTAGTTCTTTTTGCCCTTGCAAAGGCCGATTTCCAGCTTCGCCCTGCCGCCCAGAAAATAGATCGACAGCGGAACGAGCGTCAGACCCTGCTGCTTCACCTCGGCGTACAGCCGGGCGATCTCGCGCTTGTGCATCAAAAGCTTCTTCGGCCGCATCGGGTCGCGATTGAAAATGTTGCCCTGCTCATAGGGGCTGATGTGCATCCCGTTGGCGAAAATTTCTCCGTTCACGATATTGCACCAGCTGTCCTTGAGGTTGACGCGCCCCTTGCGGACGGATTTGACCTCTGTGCCGAACAGCGCGATCCCCGCTTCGTAGGTTTCAAGAACAAAATAGTCGTGATACGCCTTTTTGTTCTGCGCCACGCGGGGCAGGTCCTTATTTGCCGCAGCCACAGATGCCGCCTCCTTCCTGCTTCGGATCTTTCTGTTACAGCGTACGTCTGCCCTCGAGCGCACGGGTGAGTGTCACCTCGTCGGCGTATTCGAGGTCGGCGCCGACCGGCACGCCGTAGGCCAGCCGGCTGACGGTGATGCCCATCGGCTTGAGCAGACGGGAGATATACATCGCCGTCGCTTCTCCCTCCACGGTCGGGTTGGTCGCCATGATGACCTCTTTCACCGTGCCGTCGCCCAGCCGCGAGAGCAGCTCCTTGATCGTGATGTCCTCCGGGCCGATCCCGTTCATCGGCGAGATCACGCCGTGCAGAACGTGGTAGACGCCGTCGTATTCGTGCGTGCGCTCAAACGCCATCACGTCGCGCGGATCCTCGACAACGCAGATCGTGGTTTTGTCGCGCGCGTCGTTTTTGCAGATCGGACAAAGCTCCTCTTCGCTCAGATTGCAGCAGCGGGCGCATTGCTTGATGTTTTCGTGCGCAGCAAGAATCGTCTCGGCGAACTGCTTCGCCTGCGGCGCGCTCATGTGCAAAACATGGAACGCAAGCCGCTGGGCGCTCTTGTGCCCGATCCCAGGCATGCGCTCAAACTGTTCAACGAGCTTTGCCAGCGAGGCTACCTGATACCCTGCCATCAGAACGGAAGATTCAGGCCGCTTTTGAATGCGCCCATCGCCTGCTCCATCGCGTCGTCTGCCTTGCGCATCGCTTCGTTCGTCGCCGCAATCAAAAGATCAGCGAGCATTTCGATATCTTCGGGGTCGACGACCTCTGGCTGCAGCTGAATGTCCTTGACCTCATGCGCGCCGCTCACGGTGACCTCCACCGCGCCGCCGCCCGCCGAAGCGGTGAACGTGCTGTTTTCAATCTCCTGCTGCTTTTGCTCCATCTGGGCCTGCATTTCCTGAATGCGTTTCATCATCGCCATCTGGCCGCCGCCCTGGGCGCCGGGAATTCTTGCTTTCATCGTGATTGCTCCTTTTCTGCTTGTTATTCCTGCAGGACGCCGAGCTGCTGCGCTTTCTGCAGCAGATCTGCCAGCGGATCCCGCTTTTCCTCTTGCTTTTGCGGCGCGGGATTGCTGTAGATCCCGAGCCGGTATTTGCGGCCCGTCACCCGCGCGATCGCCTCTTTGACGTCGCGGGCGTTCGTGCCGGTGCGGATGAACGACGATACCGCCGCGTTCTCGCTCTTGATCAAAATGAAGTCGCCGCGCTCAAACGCCGTGGAGCCGGTCAAAACGCCCCACATGGCCATGTTGAACTGCGACAGCTCCGAAAGGACCTGCGGCCAGGCGGCGAAGGTCTCGTCGTCGCGGACGTCCGGCGCGCGGGGTGCGCTCTGTGCCGCGGGCGGCTCCGGCGTGGGTTCCGCCCGCGTTTCCGGCTGCGGCGGTTCCGGTTCGTCTTCCGGCTGCGGTTCGTCTTCTTGTGGCGCCGGTTCTTCCGCCGGCTGCGCAAATGCGTCGGTTTCTTCCGGTTCGTCGGATTCATCCGGTTCGTCGGGTTCGTCCGGCGTTTCGTCCGCTTCCGGTTCCAATACCGGGGTTGCCACAGGCGCGGGCTGTACAGCAACGCCACTCCGGACGGTGCGCTCCACTTCCGCCACGCGGGAGAGGATCGCCCGGTTGTCGTTGGAGAGCGCCGGGTTCGCCAGCCGCAGCAGCGCAAGCTCCATTTCGATCCGGCGGTTGACGCCCTTCTTCATCGTGACCGCCGTCTCCTGCAGCAGATCGATCGCGTAGAGCACGGTCTCGAGCGTGAACGACGCGCCCTGCGTCCGGTACTGCGCGAGTTCCTCCGCCGTACAGATCAGAACGCTGTCGGACTTGCGCACGGTCTTGACGATCATCAGATTGCGGAAGTGCTGCACCAGGTCGGCGCACAGCCGCTCCATATCCACGCTTTTCGCGTGCAGGTCGGACAGCTGCTCAATCGCGGCCGCGGCGTCGTGCACGGCAATCGCGTCCGCGAGGCGAAAGAGGTGGTCCTTGCCCGTGATGCCCGCGACGTCGGTCACCAACTGCGCCGTCACATGGCGGTCGCGGCCGATGCACTGGTCGAGTGTGGAAAGCGCGTCACGCATCCCGCCGTCCGCCAGCCTTGCGATCAGCATGCCGGCGTCCGCGTCGAGCGTGAAGCCCTCCTGCATCGCGACGGTCTGCATCCGCGCGAGCATCGCCTCGGGCGACACGCGGTGAAAGTCGAAGCGCTGGCAGCGCGACAGAATCGTCACCGGCAGCTTGTGCACCTCGGTCGTTGCGAGGATGAACATCACATGGGCGGGCGGCTCTTCGAGCGTTTTCAGCAGCGCGTTGAACGCGCCGATCGAAAGCATGTGCACCTCGTCGATGATATAGACGCGGTAGCGGCAATTGACCGGGGCGAAGTTCGCCTCGTCGCGGATGTCGCGGATGTTGTCGACGCCGTTGTTGCTCGCCGCGTCAATCTCGACCACGTCGAGAATCGCGCCGGAATCGATCCCGCGGCAGACCTCGCATTCGTTGCAGGGGTTGCCGTCCACGGGATGCAGACAGTTGACCGCCTTGGCGAGGATCTTCGCGCAGGAGGTCTTGCCCGTGCCGCGCGAGCCGGTAAAAAGATAGGCGTGCGACAGCTTGCCGCTTTGCAGCTCATGCTGCAGCGTACGCGTAATGTGATCCTGCCCGACGACGTCGGAAAAGACCTGCGGCCGATATTTGCGATATAACACCTGATACATTCCGCGTACTCCTTTCGTGAAAAAAAGGGAGTTCCTTTTGCTTGGTCATGCGGCGGCAGGCATTGGCTGTGTCGCACAGACGTTCCGCTTAATGCTGCTCGGTTCCCCGCCTGACATGGTTCGTGGTGTTCTGTCGCACAGAACCCACCGTCGCATGACCAAACCAAAGTGAACTTCCCGTATGCGTTGCATACCTTGTTATTATATACGATTTGCCGCGCAAAATCAAGTGGTTTCGGCGAAATTCTTATGCCCGAAAGCTTGCCGCCGCGCTTGCTTTTCGGCGCAAAATGTGATACGATACAGTCAGCGCCCCTGTACAGGGCGCCGGAAAGGACGATGAAACAAGATGAAACGTATGATCAGCTGGAACGTCAACGGCATCCGCGCCTGCGTTAGTAAGGGCTTTCTGGAATCGTTCGCGGCGCTCGACGCCGATATCTTCTGTTTGCAGGAGACCAAGGTACAGGAAGGCCAGCTCGATTTGGCGCCCGAAGGCTACCACTGCTATTGGAACTACGCCGAAAAGAAGGGCTATTCCGGCACGGCGATTTTCACGAAGGAAAAGCCCATCGCCGTCTTCTGCGGGATGGATATCCAGAAGCACGACACCGAGGGCCGGCTGATCACGCTGGAATTCCCGGATTTCTATTTTGTCACCTGCTACACGCCCAACGCGCAGGACGGGCTGCGCCGCCTGCCCTACCGGATGGAATGGGAGGACGATTTCCGCGCCTACCTTTGCTCGCTGGATAAACATAAGCCCGTCATCTTCTGCGGCGACCTCAACGTCGCCCACGAGGAGATCGACCTCAAGAACCCGAAAACCAACCGCGGCAACCCCGGTTTCACCGACGAGGAGCGCGGCAAGTTCTCGGACCTGCTCGCTGCCGGGTTCACCGATTCCTTCCGCTACCTCTACCCCGACAAAACCGACGCCTATTCCTGGTGGAGCTACCGCTTCCACGCCCGCGACAAAAACGTCGGCTGGCGGATCGACTACTTTGTCGTCTCGAACCGGATCGCCCCGCTGATCAAGGAGGCGAAGATCCACCCGGAGGTGTTCGGGTCGGACCACTGTCCGGTGGAACTGGAAATCGATCTTTGATCAGGGACTGAGGGACTAAGGGACTGATGGACTGAGGCAATTCTCAGATTTCAAGAGAGTATCCCATTCTCCGGCGTTCCATTCTCACCCTCGTCCCGCACCGGCTGTCGCTGCTGTTTCCGCTGCCGTTCGCCGTCGCCGTCGTGATTCTTTTGACCTGAAAAGCGGATACGTTCAGAG
>CAMZEG010000145.1 GCA_947305635.1 uncultured Clostridia bacterium | reverse complement strand
GCGTCGCCTACCGGGAATACCTGATGCTGTCCGTCGGCTGGCTCGGCATGCGGCTCGCGACGGTATTCGGAATCGGCTTTGCCGTCAACAACCCGTTCACGGCGATGACCCTGCATATGACGCACCGCGACCTGCTGATCTTCGGCTATATCTGCACGGCGATCGGCTACGCACTCGCGCCGCTCAACGCCTATATCATCGACAACCTGCGCTCGCGCGACGGCAAGTACCGCGTCTTTGTCAAACTGGCGATCCCGTCGGGGCTTTTGTCTCTGTTCGCGCTGTTCTTCCCTTATGAAAAGATGGGCTACGTCCCGATGGTGGCGTCGCTGTTTCTGATCGGACAGATCCAGGGGTATGTCCAGGGCTGGTACTCCACGGGCGTGAGCAACCTCGTCTATGTGATTTCGCCGAACTCAAAAGAGCGCGTGCGGATCATGACGGTCTCGTCGCTCGTCCATAACTTCGCGCCGAGTCTGACGGGGCTTCTGATCCCCGTCCTCAGCGACGTGTTCGCCGACGGCGACCTGTATAACATCCGCACCTACCGCATCATCTATCCCGCGTTCATCGTTGTCGGCGTGGCGATGAGCCTTGCCGCCTACTACGGCGTACAGGAGCGGATCATCGAGCCGCGCTCGAAGGTGACGAAGGTCGGCCTTGTCAGCGCGCTGCAGGCCGTTTCGAAAAACAAGCTGTTCTGGATCAAGTGCTCCGACAACTGGAACAACTTCATGGAGGACAGCAAAAACGTGCTGATGCAATGGCTGTTCTACTACGGCAAGGTCGGCTCGATGACGACCTACGGCATCATGGATACCCTCTCCTACAACTCCTCGATGTGGGCGATGCTCGCGTCGCCGTGGCTGATCGACAAGCTCGGCAAAAAGGGCTTCAAGCTGACGAAGAACATCACACAGGTGTTTATCACGCTCGGCCTCGCGCTGACCTATAAAAAGAGCCTTGCGCTCATCTTCATCTTCTATTTTCTCAACCGCTTCTGGGAGACGACCGAGATCATCGACCGGGCCATGGAATCCGACATCCGCGACTATCAGCAATACATCAGCGGCGAGCGCATCGACGGCTCCTTCGGTGTGGTCGACACCTATGTCGGCGGCGCGGTGGGCGCGGTGACGAACCTCTTTATCCCGTGGGTCTACAAGCGCAACGGCTTCGACGGGACAGACTATTCGGTGCTGAACGTCTACCGCGACGACGGCAGCTTCAACAGCGGCAATGTGCTGTATCCGCTGCTCGATAAGCTCCTGACGATCTCCCTTGTCGGCGCGGTGATCGATATTCTGCCGTGGTTCTTCTACGATCTGAGCGAAACGGACCAGAAGGCGGTCGTGCGCGTCGTGCGGCTGCGCAGCGCCGTGGAGGACCGCGACGCGGGCGTTCTGGAGGACGAGCTGTACTGCGAGGCGTGCGAGGCGCTGCAGCTGATGCAAGCCCACCTCGGCCAGGAAAAGCAGGAAAAGCTGAAAAAAGACGCCCCCTGCGGCAAAGAAGAACGCAAGGCGCAGAACAAGGCGATCCGCGCGAACAACGAGGAGATCGACATCGCGGCGTTTTTGCAAAGGGAACTGACCCGCTACGAAACGCCGTTCGGCGCGGCGTTCCTCGATTTCTGCCGAACGATGACCGCGGAGGACGCGGACGGCGAAACCGATTTCACCCGTCTTGCCGCCGCGCTGCCGCAGGGAACCGACAAGGAGACGCGCACCCTGCGGTCGGACGCGATCGCGAACGCGCGGGCCGTCCGCCGCGCGCGCAAAGCGCGCTTGAAGCACCCCGAGCGGGTGGTCGCATCGTTCTCTGCCGACGATTACGAAAAGCTGTTCGACCTCCCCGAAGAGACAAAGCAGCAGCGGCAGGAAAAGCGGCAGAGAATCCGCAGCGCGAACAAAGTGCGCAACCGCTACGGCAAGCAGCAAAAGCCCTACCTTTGGGCGCAGCGGCACATCCTTTTGAGCGAAGCCTACGCCGACATCGATTCGTTCACGGACGACTATCCGGCGGCGAAGGCGCGGCTGGACACGCAGCGGCAGCTCGAACGGGAGGCCGCGATCGCCGCGGCGGCGCAGCGGAAAACCGAAGCGCTGGCCAGACGGAAACAATAAAAAAAGACCTGTGCGGGAAAGTTCCCTGCACAGGCTTTTTTATAGCTGTTTTTCCGCCACAAGGAGCGTCCAGCCGTCGCGGTCGACCTCCCTGATCACGCGAAAGCCGTTCTTCTTCCAAAAGTGGTTGGACTGCGGGTTGTCCCTGTCGATCGCCAGCCGGATCGTCGTTTTGCCGCTCTCTTTGAGATACGCGGCCACATCGCCGATGAGCGCGCTGCCAAGACCGTTCCCCTGCATCGACCGTTTCATCATGAAAAAGCCGATGAACGCATAGGCCGGTTCCGGGTAGCCGTCGACGATATCGAGCACGGCGACCAGCGTCTCCCCCTCGTAAAAGCCGACGTAGTATTTATCCGAAAGGGGCGTGTCGGGCGGAGTGAGATGCAGGTCGCGCAGAACCTGTTCCTTCGTCGGCTCCGCTTCGCAGTAGCGATAGAACTGCGTGTTCTCCCGGCAAAGCGAGAGAATAGCGTCCGCGTCTTCGTCGCCCAGCTTCCGGACGGCGTAGCGGCGGCTGAGTTTTCCAGTCTCGATCATGGCGTATCACCGCCAACCGGCGCGTCCGCGCCCGAAAGGGCTTCCCAGCGCTCTTTGGTCAACAGGTTGCTGTGTCCCCGTCTCGTTTCGCCGAGCAGCGGCACGGGGACGTCCTCGGTCGTCCGCTGAAAGACGAAGCCGAGCTTTTCCTGCACGCGCTTCGACTGCTCGTTGCCGTCGTAATACCCGGCCCAGACGCGCGACAGCCGCAGATTCTCGAACGCGTGGCGCAGCACGGCCCGCGCCGCCTCCGGCACAAGGCCGCGTCCCCAATAGGGCACGGCGATCCAGTAGCCGAGCTCCGCTTCGTCGTCCCCCTGCGCAAGGTCGCTTTTGAAATGCAGGCCGATGCTGCCGACGGGTTCCCCCGTCTCCCGCAGCACGATGGCGTAGGTCTCCGGCACAGCGAGAATGTCGCGGATCACCTGCCGGGTGTTGTCGAGGTCGGTATGCGGCGGCCAGCCAGCGCGCGGGCCCACGCGCGGGTCCTTCGCGTACCGGTAGCAGGCCGGGGCATCCGCGTCCTCCCACGGACGCAGAATCAGTCGTTCGGTTTCAAGCATCATCGTCGTTTCCTCAATCGTCCCGCCGAGGCGGGCTTTTTCATCTAAGCCGCACGGGGACCGGCGAACCGGCCCCCGGCGTTTTGGTTTTCGTTCAGAATAACTGGCCCGGCAGTTTCAGCTTTTCCTTTTTCGGAAAGGTTTTGTCGAACGCTTCGACGTCCGCGTCGTCCACATAGTAGCCCTGCGGCGTCCGGTAGACGCCCGTGACGCCGTCAAGGTAGCCCGGGATCAGCTCTTTGCAAAGAAAGAACGAATCGTCAGCGTCCGCCGGCAGATCGTGATAGCGGATGCCGAAATTGCGCGCGTAATCAAACCCGCTCTTTCCGTAAAAACCGATATTGCCCTCAAATAACACGGCGCCGAAGCCCAATGCCGCGGCCCGCTCGAGCGAGTAGTCCAGCAGCGCCTTGCCGTACCCTTTGCGTTTCAGCGCGGGCGTGATGCAGATCGGGCCCATGGTCAGCACGGGGACGGTTCTGCCGTCGTCGGCGTCGATCACCGTGCGCATGAACATGTTCTGGCCGATCAGAGCACCGTCTTTTTCCATCACAAAGTCAAGCGCTTTGACAAAGGCGGGGTCCCTGCGCAGCACATGGATCACATAGTGCTCACTGCAGCCCGGACGGTAGACGTTCCAGAACGATTCCCGAACGAGGTGTTCCACAGCCCGGTAGTCGGTTTCGGTTTCCAAACGAAAGGTATAGTCTTTTGTATTCATTGTTTTTCCTCCTGAATATTGTGACTGTCAATTGCCGAACGGCGGGAGGTTTTGCGATCGTCCGCAACCCTCCCGGTCAGCGGACAATCTCCGGTGCGTTGTACTTGTTCAAACAGTACGCTCCTTAAAACAAGTATTTATCATCAAGCCTGCAGGCTCAACAATCTTTTTACGCCAGCAGAAGAGAAAGCTCGATCTCGTCTTCGTCCTCGTTGCCGGTCTCTTTGAAGCCTCTGCTTTTATAAAGCCCCAGCGCCTTGGGGTTCTCTTTGTTGCAGGTCAGCGTGATCTTATCGGAACCGCCGAAGGGCTTGGTTTTGATGTAATCGAGCACGCGGTCCAGCGCTGCGCCGCCGTAGCCGTTCCCCTGCTTTTTTTCGTCGATCATCATGTGCCAGACGTTATACTCGGGGACGTCGTAGTCATAGATGACCATGACGTAGCCGACCATTTCGCCGTCGTGATAGATGCCGAACGGCTGACACTGGTCGCGGTAGACGTAGGCCTGCGCGAGGCTGCGGATCGGGTGAGAGACATATTTTACCTGTCCCGGGGCGAGCTTTAAGTTGAACGCGTCGATAAAGTTGTCTTCTGTAATGGGTCTGAGTTCTGTCATAGGGGTCCTCCGTGGGGGTATTTGCTTGTTGATTGTTGTTTATCTTTATTTCGTCGTATGTTGCGCTTCCAGGAATCATCTTCAGATACTCCGCATCTTTCGGTTCATAGGGCACTGAGATGAAATCGTCCTTTTCTCTGTACAAGAGACATACAGTCTCAATGAATTGCCGCTTTGTAAACAAATCG
>CAMZEG010000144.1 GCA_947305635.1 uncultured Clostridia bacterium | reverse complement strand
TCAACAGCCGTCTGGCCTCCCGCGGGATCCCCGTCGCGTGCGAAGTGGACATCTATGGCGCGCTGTCGGAATACATCGGCGCGTGCGTGTCCTGCGACGCGGTGACGCTGCTCGACATCAACAACTCCGTGCCCGCCTCGCTCTTTGACGCCGAGATCAAGGGCAAGTTCGACTATAAGCTGACCGACACGTTCATGGGCTTCCATTGCGGCAACACCCCGAGCTGCAAGATGTGCGCCGACCGCGCGGTCAAGTATCAGCTGATCCAGCACCGCCTCCTGGAGCCCGCCGGCAGCGAGCCCGACTTCACCCGCGGCACGCTGGAAGGCGACATTGCGCCCTCAGAAATCACGTTCTACCGTCTGCAGTGCGACAGCGAGGGGACCCTTCGCGCGTACATTGCGCAGGGTGAAGTGCTGCCCGTCGCGACCGGCTCATTCGGCGGCATCGGCGTCTTCGCCATTCCGGAGATGGGCCGCTTCTACCGCCACGTTTTAATTGAAAAGCGCTATCCGCACCACGGCGCGGTGGCCTTCGGCCATTACGGCAAGGCGCTGTTCGACGTGTTCCGCTTCCTCGGCGTCGGCGACATCGCCTACAACCGCCCCGCGTCGCTCCCCTATCCGACAGAGAATCCGTTCTGCTGAAAAAAGCGCCCCAATAAAATGCGCCGCAGGCGCCACAAAAACGAGGCTCCCCCCTCTGGGGGAGCTGTCTTTGTGCGCAGCGCAAAGACTGAAGGGGCCAGAGCGGCTTTTTTAGTGCGCAGTGCGCAGTGCACAGTGCGCAGTGACGCGGCGAACGTCCATCGCGGCGGCAAGGCAGTACCCGCGCCGCAAAACACTGCTATCGGCAAAGCGCGGGCGGCCAATGGCCGCCCCTACGCATATTCCATTCCCTTAGTCCCTCATTCCCTTAATCCCTTAATCCCTTAATCCCTTAGTCCCTTAGTCCCTCAGTCCCTTGCCCCTCTTGCGCTTTTGCTGTCGACTTAATTGTGCACTCTTTTAACCAAATTGTAAGAAATCCTTCATATTTCGACCTTGTTTTTGCTGCGAGAATATGATATAATGTGCGGCATAACGAGGTGATGACATGAAAGAACGATTCAACACAATCCTGCACGCGCCGCATAAATGGGAACTGATCTACTGGTGGATCCTGCGCGGCGCCATGATCTACGCGCTGATCGACACGCTTGTCAACGGCCGTGATTACAACGGCAGCAACCCGCCGATTCAGATCCTCGCCAATCTGGTGGGCATGTTCGCTTATGAGATCATTATTCTCTTTTTCCCGAAGAAAAGCCGGTTCTTCTATTTCTCTCCCCGGTTCCAGAACATTACGGCTCTGGGCTTTTTCCTCGGTTCGTTCGGCGGCGCCTATATGAATCTCTATTACATTCTGCCGATGTATGACAAGATCCTGCACGCGCTCGGCACGGCGGAGGCGGTCTATATCGGCTATGAATACACCTGCGCGACGCAGCTCAAGCTGAAAAAGACCTGCCCCAAGCAGATCGCAACGCTTTGCTCGTTCGGCTTCGGTTTCATCCTCTCTTCGGCGTGGGAGCTGTTCGAGTTTGCCTATGACCAGTTTTTCAGCCATTTCGAAGGCGACTGCCAGCACTGGAACCTGCAAAAGGCAATCGACACCGTGGGCGGCAGAGTCGAAGACATCTTCCAGATGTTCCCGATCCACGACATGGCGCTGTTTGCGCAGCGCTTCCCGCTGATGGACACGATGGCCGACATCGTCATGAACTTCGTCGGCGGTATCATCATGTACGTCATCTTGTGCATCATCCCCTACCGCCACCGCGGCAAGGGCGACATCAACGCCCAGATCCTACGCGAGACCGCCGAAGAAAACCTGCTCGTCAACGTATAATCATTCCAATAGCAAAAGGCTGTCCGTCGGGACGGCCTTTGTTTATGCGTAAGATCTTTCTCCCTTAATCCCTTAATCCCTTAATCCCTTAATCCCTTAATCCCTTATTCCCTCGTCCCTTACGCCCCCATTCCCCCTCCGTTTTGTGCTCTTTCACCATATTTGTCGCCTCTTTTTGTGCGCACAAGACAAAAAACAATTTTTTTCAACAAAAGATTGAACATGCCCGCTAATATATGGTATAATTTATATAATCTATAAAGAGAAAAGGACCTGTTTCCATGAAGTTTTCCGAAATGCCCTATACCCGTCCCGATACCGAAGCGCTGAAAGAGCAGATGAAAGCGCTGACCGCCGCGCTCAGAGAAGCGCCGGATTACGAGACGGCAAAGGGCCTTTTTTTGCAGGAACAGACGCTGAAGAAGCATCTTACCACAGCGAGCGTGCTGGTGGAGATCCGCCATTCAATTGACACGCGCGACGCGTTCTATGAAGCGGAGTCCGACTTTTTCAACGCCGCGCTGCCGGAGCTGGAGGAATACGAACAGGCCTGGATGCAGGCGCTGCTGGACTCTCCCTTCCGCCCCGACTTTGAACAGGAATACGGCAGCGTGATGTTCCTCAACGCGTCGATCGCGCTGAAGACGTTTTCGCCGGAGATCATCCCGGAACTGCAGCAGGAAAACGACCTGGTCCAGGCGTATGAAAAGCTGCTTGCTTCCGCGGCGATCCCCTTTGAGGGCAAGACCTACACGATCGCGCAGCTCGCGCCGTTCAAGCAGGATCCGGACGACGCGCGCCGCCTTGCCGCGTGGAAAGCGGAGGGCCAATGGTATAAAGACAACCAATCGCAGCTGGACGAGCTGTACGACAAGCTTGTGCGTCTGCGCGACACGATGGGCAAAAAGCTCGGCTACGGCGGCTATATCCCGCTCGGCTATTACCGCATGGGCCGCAACTGCTACACCAAGGCGGACGTCGAACAGTTCCGCGCGGCGGTGCGGACCTATCTCGTACCCGTCGCGGACAGCATCTTCCGCGAAAACGCCGTCCGGCTGGGCAAGCAGTATCCGATGAGCTTTGCCGACAACGCGATCATGTTCCGCTCCGGCGAAGCGAAGCCCGTCGGCACGGCGGACGATATCCTCGACGCGGCGTGCCGGTTCTATGAGGCGCTCTCGCCGGAAACGGGCCGCTTCTTCAACGCCATGCTCGACGGCGAACTGCTCGACGTGCTCTCCACCGAGGGCAAACAGGGCGGCGGCTACTGCACCGAACTGATCGATTACGACGTCCCGTTCATTTTCGCCAACTTCAACGGCACGCGGGACGATGTGGAAACCCTCGTCCACGAGGGCGGCCACGCCTTTGCCGGCTGGAAGAACATCCACCGCATCCCGGTCGACACGATCTGGCCGAGCATGGAGGGCTGCGAGGTCCATTCCATGTCGATGGAGTTCTTCTCCTGGCCGTGGGCAGAGCTGTTCTTCGGCGGCGACACCGACAAGTTCCGCTACAGCCACCTTGCGACTGCGCTGACGTTCATCCCCTACGGGACGATGGTCGACCATTTCCAGCACGAGGTGTTCGAGCATCCCGACTGGACGCCGCGGCAGCGCCACGACTGCTGGAAGAACCTGCTCGGCGTGTATATGCCGTGGCAGAAGCTCGACGGCGATATCCCGTTCTACGCCGACGGCGAAGGCTGGCAGCGGCAGCACCACATCTATTCCTTCCCGTTCTACTATATCGACTACTGCCTCGCGCAGACGGTCGCGCTGCAGTTCTGGGCGATGATCCAGAAGGACAGGGACGACGCGTGGCAGCACTACATGGCCTACACCGAGCAGGGCGGCAGCCGCATCTTCACTGAGCTGCTCGCCAACGCGAAGCTGCAGTCGCCGTTTGACGAAGCGTGTCTGCGTGGCGTCTGCAAGCAGGCAAAGCAGTGGCTTGCTGACTTCGACCTGTCGGGGATCGCCTGATGGCGGACAAGAAGCCGCACGGGCTGCGGCCGTGGCTGGATGATATTCAGCTCGAGGACAGCGGACAATACGCCTACAAAGGCAGCCACATGAAGTTTTCCGGCGACGACGCCGCCTACCGCGCCTTCCGGGTAAAGCTCGGCGTCTGCGCGGCGCTGCTTGCCGCGGCGACGGTCGCGGCCGGCTTCCTCGACGTCGGCGAACTCGACAACACCTACTGGGTGCTGATCCCCTATATGCTCGAAGTCGTTCTGACGGCGGCGTTCGTCTGGGCGGCGGCGCGGCTGCTGCTGAATGTCGCCGTGGTGCGCAGCTACGTCTTTGCGCAGACGGCGCGGCGGCTGCCTGTGCTGGCCGTTCTCATCGCTTTGAGCGCGGCCGCGACAGCGGTTGCGGCGGCGGTGCTGCTGGCGCTGCGGCGGTCGATCGACCTTTCCTGCGGGATCTATCTTCTGCTGCACGCGGCGGACTGCGCGTGCGCACTGATCGCCTTTCGCGTTCTGCGCGGCGCAAAGTGGGAAAGCGTGGAGTAACCAAGGTAATTACAGCGAAAGCTGAATTATAAAATCTTTTAAGGAGTGTTTTTCTGTGAAAAATGCAAAACGAATCATCGCAATTGTTTTAGCCGCCGTGCTTTGCTTGTCGCTGTTTGCGGCTTGCGGCAAGGGCGGTTCGAACAGCAAGCCCCTCGTTGTGTCTTCCGCGCACTTTGAGAACAAGTTCTCCCCGTTCTTCGCGGCGAGCCATGAAGACATGAACATCGTGTCCATGACGGCGGCAAGAGTGCTCGATCTGGACCGTGTGGGCGCGCCGGTGCTCAAGGGCATCGAGGGTGAGACCCGTTCCTACAACGGCACTGACTACACCTACAAGGGCACCTCGGACATCGAGATCACTGAGAACGCAGACGGCACCGTGACCTATGACATCACGATGCGCGACGACCTCAAGTTCTCCGACG
>CAMZEG010000143.1 GCA_947305635.1 uncultured Clostridia bacterium | reverse complement strand
GTCGCCACCGGCGACCCGCACCCTCCCCATGTAGCTGCGCACTTCGGCGCAGCTATATGGGGAGGGCTATAAAGCGCAAACCTTTTAATGACTGCTATGTTAGGAGGAACCATTATGCCCACACAGGTTGCCGCGGCGCTGATCTGGGACAGCGGACGCTTTTTGATCTGCCGCCGCCCGGCGCACAAGACGCGCGGGCTGCTTTGGGAATTCGTCGGCGGCAAGGTGGAAAAAGGCGAAACAAAACAGCAAGCCCTCATCCGCGAATGCATGGAAGAGCTTGCCGTTACCGTGCGTGTCGACGATCTCTATATGCAAGTCGTCCACCCCTACCCCGATATGACGGTGGAGCTGTCGCTGTTTCACGCCGCCATCATTGACGGCGAGCCGCAGCTGCTGGAGCATTGCGAGATATGCTGGATCACGCCGGACGAGATCGACAACTACGATTTTTGCCCCGCGGACGTGGAGATTCTCGCGAAGCTGAAAGCGGATTACGCCCAGGAGAAGGCGGTGTCCCCCGCCCCGATTTCGAAGTGACATTTCACGATTCCGAGATCCATATCGCTGTAAAAGCCGCCGGTCGCTTTGGCTGATACCGCCGTGCCGTTCAGCGAGAAGAAGAACCGCTGCTGATTGGTCGCCGTCGGCGCTTTCAGCGCGGCGTCGATCCCCGCGTTGTACCACGCGGGCGCGTCCACGGCGTCGCTGACGTCCGCGGCGCTTTTTGTTTTGCGTGCGTGGCCCTGCGTCGCGCCGTAGCCGAGCGAGATGAGCACGGGCATCTTTTCGCCTTTGTCGATCACGGCGGCGGCCTTTCGCTTGCTGGCGGTCAGCGCCACCCAGCAGGTGTTGAGGCCGAGCTGCTGCGCAAGCAGCACCAGCTTTTCGCCGTAGTAGCCGAGCTGCTCGTTGAGCGTCTTGCTCTTTTTGCCGACGCAGGCGATATAGTTCGTCACGTTGGTGAAGTTGCCGTAATGCGCCATCGGGCCGGAAAACGCTTTCGGCTCGTTTGTCACAATCTGCAAATGCAGGCCGCTTTCGCGGTTCAGTTCGTCCGCCGCTTCGCGCAGCGCGGCGATTTTTTCGTCTTCAATCGGTTTGTCGAGATACTGGCGCACGGAGTGGCGCGCGTCGATCGCTTCAAGCAATGTCATAAAAACACCTCCAAACTAGATGGTAAGATTGTAGCACAGGTTTCCCCGCCGTGTCAAATAAAGAAATCTTGCTTTTCCTCGCATCGCGTGCTATACTGATAGTATAACAAAGCGAAAGGCGGATTCCTATGGATAAAGCAACCATTCTCTCCCATTGCGACCACACGCTGCTTGCGGTGGACGCCACCTGGCCGCAGATTCAGACCGTCTGCGACGACGCGATAAAGTACGGCACGGCGAGCGTCTGCATCCCGCCGCGCTTCGTCAGACAGGCGAAGGCTTATGTCGGCGACAAGATGCGCGTCTGCACCGTGATCGGGTTCCCGAACGGGTACCACACGACCGAGACCAAGGTCTTTGAGACCGCCGACGCCGTCGCGAACGGCGCGGACGAAATCGATATGGTGATCCACGTCGGCGCCGCCAAGGCGGGCGATTTTGATGCGATCGAAAACGAGATCCGCGCGGTACGCAAGGCGTGCGAAGGTAAGATCCTCAAGGTCATCATCGAAACCTGCCTTTTGACGGACGACGAAAAGATCGCGCTGTGCGGCGTCGTCAGCCGCTCTGGCGCGGACTATATCAAGACCTCCACCGGCTTTTCCAAGGGCGGGGCCACCCGCGAGGATATCCGGCTGTTCCGCGATCACATCGCGCCGCATCTCAAGATGAAGGCCGCCGGCGGCATCCGCAGCTGGGAGGACGCAGAGGACTACCTCGCGCTCGGCTGCGACCGGCTCGGCACCAGCGCGATCGTCAAGCTGATGAAAAGCGAAGCCGTCACCGGCTATTGAGAGGGACCAGATGGAGTTTTTGGAAATCCTTCGGAAAAAGCGCGACAAAGAGCCGCTGACAAGGGAAGAGCTGCAGTTCTTCGCGAATGCGGCGGCCGACGGCAGCGTGCCGGACTATCAGCTGTCCGCCATGCTGATGGCGATGTATCTCAACGGCCTGAGCGACCGTGAAACGGCGGATCTGACGCTGGCGATGGCGGCTTCCGGCGACACGGCCGATCTGTCCGGCATCGACGGGATCAAGGGCGACAAGCATTCGACCGGCGGCGTCGGCGACAAAACGACGCTGATCGTCGCGCCCGTCGCGGCTTCCTGCGGCGTCAAAATGGCAAAAATGAGCGGGCGCGGCCTCGGACACACCGGCGGCACGCTCGACAAGCTGGAATCAATCCCCGGTTTTCAGGCGGAGCTTTCGCGCGAACGGTTTCTGGAAGTCGTCAACGAGACGGGCCTTTGCGTGGTCGGCGCGGCGGGCGGTCTTTGTCCGGCGGACAAGACGCTGTACGCGCTGCGCGACGTGACCGAGACGGTGAGCAGCATTCCGCTGATCGCGTCGTCGATCATGAGTAAAAAGCTCGCCGGCGGTGCGGACTGCATCGTCCTCGACGTCAAGTGCGGCAGCGGCGCGTTCATGAAGACCGAGACGGAAGCCAAAACGCTCGCGCGGGCGATGGTCGAAATCGGCAAACGGGTCGGGCGGCGCGTGGCGGCGGTGATCACGAACATGGATCTCCCGCTCGGTTCTGCCGTCGGCAACGCTGTGGAGGTGCAGGAGGCTGTTGCCGTGCTGAACGGCAAGGGACCGGACGACCTCAGGGCGGTCGCGCTGACGCTCGCGTCGACGCTTTTGTATCTTTGCGGCAAGGGAGACAAGGCCGCCTGCGAAGCCATGGCGCAGGACGCGATCGCAAGCGGCAAGGCGCTGCAGGCGCTCGAACGGATGGTCGAAGCGCAGGGCGGCGACAGCCGCTATATCCGCGAGCCGGATCGCTTCCCGCAAGCTAACGTGCGGTATGTTCTCACGTCGCCGCAGCGGGGCTATATCGCCGCGATGAACGCCGAACAAATCGGGCACGCCTGTGTACTGCTCGGCGCCGGGCGGCGGACGAAAGCGGACAAAATCGACCCGTCCGCGGGGGTTCTCCTTGCAAAAAAGACCGGCGACTTTGTCGAAGCGGGCGAACCGCTCGCGACGCTGCTTTGCGCAAGCGAAAGCCTGCTGCCGGAAGCAAAGCGCGCGTTCCTCGGTGCGCTGCGGTTTTCCGATGTGCCGCCTGCGCCGGAACCGCTCATTCTCGGCACCGTGGAATAAAAAAGAAAAATGCTGCTGCAGAAAGCCCTGCGGCAGCTTCTTTTATACGTTGATTGCGCCTTTGACGCCGAAGGACGCGAGCGCCCTTGCGCTTTCCGCGAGCGGCAGGCCGACCACGTTGCTGTAATCGCCGCGGATGCGTTCGACCAGCACGCAGCCGAGACCCTGGATGCCGTAGGCGCCGGCCTTATCCATCGGCTCCCCGGTCGCGACATAGGAGTCGACCGTTGCTTCCGCCAGCGGATAGAACGTCACGTCCGTCGCGGTGAAAAAGCCGGTCGTCTCTGTCCCGTTCGTGACGCAGACGCCGGAATAGACCGTATGCGTGTTGCCGGAAAGAGACAAGAGCATCGCCTTCGCTTCGGCGGCGTCGGCGGGCTTGCCAAGAATCCGGCCGTCCAGCGCGACGACGGTGTCACAGCCGAGCACGACCGCGCCGGGATACTGCGCCGAAACCGCCTCGGCTTTCCGCCGCGCCAAAAGCAAAACGGCGTCCTGCGGCGAAAGACTGTTTGGAATGTTCTCGTCCACCTCGGACACGATGATGTCGAACGCGTAGCCTGCGCGGGTGAGCAGCTCCTTGCGGCGGGGAGATTGGGACGCCAGAATGAACCGCGGGGCCATCACAGCTTCCCCTCCTCTTTGAGACGCGCGATCTTCAGCACCGCCGCGACGGTCTTGCTGTCGGTGATCTCGTTATCCATCACCATGCGCACCGCGTCCTGCAGCGCGATCTCTTCGGTCTCAAGGAATTCGTCCTCATCGAAATGCTGGCTCGTCTTTGTCAGACCGGTCGCGAGATAGAGATAGATGATCTCGCTGCAATAGGCGACGGTCGGATAGACGCAGCCGAGCGAGATGACCTTCTCCGCCCGCAGGCCGCACTCCTCCTCGAGTTCACGAAGACCTGCCTGCAAAGGTTCCTCCCCCTGCTCCAGCTTGCCGGCCGGCAGTTCGAGCAGTACACGGTGATAGGGGGAGCGGAACTGGCGCACGAACTGCAGCGTATCCCGGTCGCTCAGCGCCGCGACGCAGACGCCGCCCGGGTGCTCCACGATCTCGCGCGAAGCAAGGTTGCCGTTCGGCAGTTCGACGTCGTCCAGATGGACGCGGATGATCCGGCCGTTGAAGATCTCGGTCTCATGCAGGGTTTTTTCAAATAATTCCATTTCGGTATCCTCTTTGGTTCTATTCTTCCCCGCCGCGCGCTATGATAAAGCGGAGGGGTTGCCATGGCTGGGTTTGATTACCGCGCGCTCTGCGAAACGCTGGAAGCGCTCTATCGTGACTGCGGCGTTCTGCCGCGCGTAATCGGCCGGACGGTTCTCGGCCGCGCCGTGTTCGCGCTCGATCTCGGCAACGCCTTCCATGATCTCAGCGATCTCATCAAACCCTTCCTCTCTGGCAGTCGCAGCCATCTCTTTGTACATGACTGTCCATTCTTCATTCTCACCGGCAGCCGCGTCGAGCAGATTCTCATAGGTATCGCCGATGCCCTGGAACTCCTTGAACCACATTTTGGCATGTTCCTTCTCATTGGCAGCCGTCTCCTCAAAAATGTGCTGAATCTGCACATAGCCGTCTTTTTTCGCCTGA
>CAMZEG010000142.1 GCA_947305635.1 uncultured Clostridia bacterium | reverse complement strand
CTACTATTCCAAAACGGATATTCTGGAAGCCTATCTCAACGAAGTGTACCTCGGCTGCGGCTGCTACGGCGTCCGCACGGCGGCGGAACGCTATTTCGGCAAGGAAGTCAAGGATCTGACGCTGGTCGAATGCGCGACGCTCGCCGCGATCACCAAGGCGCCCTATACGCAGAACCCGGTTTACAGCTATGAAAAAAACCGCGAGCGTGAGCAGTACTGCCTCGAATGCATGTGGAAGGAAGGCAAGATATCCGAAAAGCGGTATAACAAGGCCATCAAGAAGAAAGTCAAGGTTTTGACGAACAATACGGTCACAAGCACCGGCGCTGCGGATTCCCATGTCCTGTCGTGGTACGAGGAATATGTCATCGACGAGGTCATCGCCGAACTGCAGGCGGAATACGGCTATGAGTACAATGAGGCCTCCCGTATGGTGTATTACGGCGGATTGAGCATCTATTCTGCCGTTGATCTCGACGTGCAGGCGAAGCTAGAGAAGATCTATGTCAACCGCGAAGGCTTCCCGTATTCGATCAAGGATAAGGAAGGCCGCCTGCCGCAGAGCGCCATGACGATCATGGACTATCAGGGACGGATCGTCGCCCTTGTCGGCGGTACCGGCGAAAAGACGACTAACCGCGCCTATAACCGCGCGACGGACAAGCGCGCGAAGCGCCAGCCCGGTTCTTCGATCAAGCCGCTCGGCGTGTACGCGCCCGCGATGGATCTCGGCCTGATTTCGCCGACGTCGCCGATCCTGGAAAAGGCGATCACAGTCAACGGCAAGCCCTGGCCGCGCAACTTCAACGGCGACCACGGCTCCGGTAACTATATCTCCGTGCAGGAGGCGCTTGTGCGCTCGCTGAATACGGTGCCAGTCCGGATCCTTTCCGAAATGCTCGGCGTCAATTCGTCGTTCGAATACGCCAACGAGCACTTCCATCTGAACCTTTCCAATAACGATAAGGACCTCAGCCCGCTGGCTGTCGGCGGTACCAACACCGGCGTGACCACGCTGGAGATGGCGGCTGCGTTCGCGACATTCGGCAACGGCGGCAAGTACTACAAGCCCTACAGCTTCTATAAAGTCACAGACCGCAACGGCGAAGTGCTGCTTGATCACACGAAGGATGAGCCCGAGCAGGCGATCAAGCTGACGACGGCGAATTCGATGCGTTCGATGCTGACCAAGGCGGTCACGCAGTCGAACGGTACCGGCTACGGCTCGCAGATCTCGCGGTTTACGACGTTCGCGAAGACCGGTACGACTTCGGACAACTGCGACAAATGGTACTGCGGCGGCACCCCGCACTATGTGACGGCGGTTTGGTACGGCTTCGACTACCGTGCGGACATGCGCACCGGTTCTTCCAACCCGGCAAAAACCGTGTTCCGCTATGTGTTCCAGCAGCTGCACTCCAACCTCCCGCAGAAGACGTTCACCGACGTCATCGAGGAATGCGGCGGCGACGCGAAGGACGCGACAGCGATGGTCAAGACCGATCCTGTGACGACGAGCGCCACGACGACGGAATCCACGTCTGAATCGAAAACGGAGGATACCACCGAATCCACAACCAAGGCGACGACGGAACCGCCGACGACCACAACGGCGCCGTCAACGCCGACCTACACGACCTCTGCGGACGGCCCGCAGATGGCGGACGCGGATTAAGCCTATGGTGATTCTGTCTGTTGATTACGGCGACGCGCGGACGGGGCTTGCTGTTTGCGATAAGCTGGAACTGCTCGCTTCGCCCGTCGGCGTGATCCATGAATCGTATGAGCCGAAGGTGCTTTCGAAAGTGATCGAAGCGGCCAATACGGCGCAGGCGGAGCAGATCGTCGTCGGCCTGCCGCGCAACATGGACGGCAGCTACGGCCCGCGCGCTGAAAAATGCGCCGCTTTCGCCAAGACGCTGGAAGCACAAAGCGGCATTCCGACAGTGACCTGGGACGAGCGGCTGACGACCGTTGCCGCGCATCGCGCGCTGAACGACGTCAACGTCCGCGGCAAGAAGCGAAAGGCGGTTGTCGACGCCGTTTCCGCGGTCATGATTCTGGAGGATTATCTGAAAAGCCGAAAATAAATATGAATGACTCCCGCTGCGGCGGGAGTTTCTATTGCAAAAAACTTGAAAAAACGATAAATATTTATTGACAAACGATAATTATTGTGATATAGTACAGGCAAGATCATCGATGATTTTCCGATTGGAGGCTTTTTTATGTACACATCCGTAACCAGCGCCAAGGTCACACGCGTGATTACCGTTCTCTTTTGCGTACTGTTGCTCGTGCTGATGGTGTTCGGCCCGAAGCTGCTGACGCTATACTTCGGTTATCTTGCCGAAGCGCTTGCTAAAAAAGTTCTATGGGCGTTTTATCTTTGCTGCCCGGCGGCCTGGGCGGCGCTGATCTGCATCCTGAAGCTGATGACGAAGATCATTCACGAAGAAGTCTTTCAGCCGCAGACGGTCTTTTTGATGCGGCTGCTTTCGTGGTGCTGTGCCTATGTTGCAGTTGTCTGTCTCGCGTTCGGCTTTTTCTGGGCGCCGCTTTTGGTGTTCGCGCTCGGCGCGGCGTTCATGACGCTGATTCTGCGCGTGCTGAAAAGCGTCATGGCTCGCGCGACCGAGATCAAGGCCGAAAACGAACTGACCATTTGAGGAGGGGACGTCATGGCGATTGTTGTCAATCTCGATGTGATGCTCGCGAAGCGCAAAATGTCGTCAGGCGAACTGGCGGCGCGCGTCGGCATCACGCAGGCGAACCTTTCCATTCTGAAAACCGGCAAGGCAAAGGCGGTGCGCTTTTCCACGCTGGAAAGCATCTGCGAAGCGCTGCAGTGCCAGCCGGGCGATATTCTGGAATTCAGGAAGGAGTAAACGATGTTTCTCATTTGTTTGATTCTGACTTATATCTTATTCAATTCTTTTTATGAACTGGGCGAACCCAATGCTTCTACTGCGCTTGCATATTTCGGCATTTTTCTGCTTGCAACGCTGATCATAAGTATCAGGCAAAAGCGCTTTCCCGCGCGTGCGATCCCGAGCGGGTTGGCATGTCTCGCGCTGTGCCTCAGCTTTGTACTGCATAATGACACGGATCTGCACTTGGTTCTGTTTTTGCTGCTGATTCCACTGTCCGGCATTTACTGCGTCTCGTTGACAGGCGCGAATGTGCATGCGTTCGGCAGTTTCTATGTTCTGCTCGACTTGCTGCACTGCGAACTGCTGATTCCGCTGCGGCATCTGTTTGCGCCGTTTACCGACGCGGTTGCGCGGTATAAAGAAAAGCGTACCGCGCGGCAGAATACGCACAAACACAGAAAATGGCTACCAGTGGTCATCGGACTGATTGTTGCGGTTCCGCTGTTATTGATCGTGATTCCGCTGCTGATCGATGCGGACGCCGCGTTCGAAAGCGTGATGGGCGGGTTGTATCAGCATGTCACAGACGCGCTTTCCGCGTTCGGCGAGTGGCTGCGGCAGGCGCTGCCGTTCAACGGCTTCGCGCTGGTACTGTCGCTGTTCTTTACGCCGTATATCTTCGCGGTCATCTATACGTTTGCGAGCGGCACGGCGAAAAACGAAAACAAGGATACTTCGGCTAAGTTTTGCAAGCTGCAAAAGCTGCCGATGGCGCTGGTCGCGACGGTGCTCGGCGCGGTGTCGGTCGTCTATCTCATTTATCTGCTGACACAGGCCGGTTATCTCTTTTCGGCGTTCTCCGGACACCTGCCGTTCGGCGTGTCCATTACGGTAACGGAATACGCGCGGCGCGGCTTCTTTGAGCTTTGCAAGCTCGCAGGTATCAACTTTGTGCTGCTGGCCCTTTCCGTTGGCGTCAGCGCGCGCAAAAACGGCCGTATTTCGCCGCTTGTCAAGGGATTCGACATTTTCCTTTGTTTGTTCACGATGCTGTTGTGCGCCGTTTCTGTGGCGAAGATCCTGCTGTATATCCATTCGTTCGGCCTGACGGAAAAACGTCTATATGTGTTTATGGCGGATATTGTTCTGTTTGTCGTGTTCCTCGCGATATTGCTGCGGCTGCGGTTCGACCGCTTCCCGTATATGAAAGTGATGCTTTGCGCTTTGTTTACGGCGACCGCGGTGCTCGGTTTGCTTGGCGTCGGCAACACGATCGCGTGTTACAATACGAACGGTTTGCTGTCCGGCAGGCTGGAGAATATGTCGGTGAATGAGATCTATAACGAAAGCGGCTATGCCGCGTTGCCGTATCTGCAGAAGATCGCGGATGGGGACAGCCCGTATGCAAAAGACGCGAAGCATACCTTGAAGGGACTTGTCTCATACGGCGCTGCTTATACAGACACAGAAGAACAGGATTACGCCTTCTATAATTTAGAGTTTAGCAGATATTTGCACTTTGTTGAGGAGGGTCGTAAAGCTGCAACGAGCTTTCAGGTGTTCATTGATCTTGTTGATACGCCGCCGGTGTATGCAATTGGCTATGCCTGCCGGGTGAACGGGAAAGACATATTGAGCGGCGGCATGGAGAACGCGGATCATTCGGCGCTCGAAACTGACGCAACGATCGAATTCAATCGCCACGATCTTTTAGAAAACACTGATTTGTCCAATTTGGATATTCTCTTTACGCTGTATCTGGACCCGGACGATACGACGAAACAGATTTACGAGGTTGGCGAAGCGGAATCCTCTCTGCATCCGACATTTGGGTATGGACGGGTATATAATGTGGTAATCAGAGATAACGGCAGCGGCGGCTTTGAAGCTGAATGGTAAAAGCATAAAAAAGGGGACGAACCATTGTTTGTGAACTGCCCCAAATTGTACGGACAGCACAAAAAAGACCCCTATGACACAATATTAGGTTTTCAAGCAA
>CAMZEG010000141.1 GCA_947305635.1 uncultured Clostridia bacterium | reverse complement strand
CGTCGACCTCTAGCGTGACAGGCTAGCGTTCTAACCAACTGAACTACCGGGCCATCTCTGGTGGGAACAACAGGGCTCGAACCTGTGACCCTTTGCTTGTAAGGCAAATGCTCTCCCAGCTGAGCTATGCTCCCACGTCCTCTGCCGTCTTCGCAGCGACTTGTAATACTATATACGAACTTTCCCTGTTTGTCAAGTCTTTTTCGCAATTTTTTTGCCGCCGCGTCGGAGAATTATTCACTCGCCTGCTCCACCAGCGCGCGGATCTCGGAAGACGAAAAACAATAGACTTTGTCGCAGAACTGACACTGCACTTCGGTCGTCTGCTGCGCTGCCATATCGAGCAGTTCCGCTTTGCCGGTACTGACCAGCGCGGCCTCCACTTTGCGGCGCGAACAGCGGCAGCGGTAGGCCGGAGAAGCGGTATCGAGCACCTCGAGATCGAACAGCTTCAGCGCACGTTGACAGATCTCCGCCGGGGTCAGCCCCTGTGTCAACAACGTCGTCACAGACGGCAGACCTTCGATGGACTGCTCCACCTTTTCGATCGTGTCGTCCTGCGCCGTCGGCAGCAGCTGAATCAGAAAGCCGCCCGCCGCCTGAATCGTCAAATCGGGGTTGACCAGCACGCCCAGCGCGCAGACCGTCGGGATCTGTTCGCTTGTCGCGAAATACGCGGTGATATCCTCGGCGATTTCGCCCGATACGATCGGCGTCTGGCCGATGTAGGGATCTTTCAGTCCGAGGTCCTTGATGACCGTTACAAAGCCGTTTTTGCCGACGGCAGAGGCAACGTCCAGCTTGCCGAGCTTATTCAGCGGCAGCTCCACCACGGGCTGCTGCACATAGCCGCGCACATTGCCTTCGGAATCGGACACCGCCATCACCGTACCGGCGGGGCCGCCCCCGTTGATCCGCAGCGTCAGGCTATCGTCCTGACCCTTGAGCGCGCTGCCCATCAGAGAGGCGGCGCAAAGAGCGCGCCCCAGCGCGGCGGACGTCACGGCAGAGGTCTTATGGATCTCCGCGGCGCGGTTCACGATATCGGTTCCGTCGATCGCGGTCACGGTCAGCGTGCCGTCGACGGAAATGCAGCGAACGGATGAAGCCATGTGTTTTCTCCTTTACTGAAACTGGGTGCCGTGCTTTTTACAGACGAACAGCGCGCGCTCGTCGTCGCCCCTGACCGGGCGGCTGCCGGTCTCGTCGAGTACGGCCAGCACCTCAAAGCGGTCCTCACGGAGCCAGCGGCGGATATCGTCGAGGTCATAGGCGCGCTCCGCGAACTGCTCTGTCGCGCGGTCGTAGCAGTCGTTGTCTTCGTCATAGAGGAACAGATCGAGCGTCACCTGCGTCGTGCGGGACGCGGCGTCGTAGCTGTTCTGCCAGACGCAGAACACGTCGTCTAGGTCATAGACGAAGGTGTTGTCGGCCAGCACGTTTTCGTGCTTGTAGGGGGTGTTGACGTCGAAGAGGAAGACGCCGCCGTCGTTCATGAACAGCGCCACGCGGCGCAGCGCCTCGCGGAACGCGTCTTCGTCCGTGATATGGTTGAGGGAATCGAGGGTGCAGACCGCCGCGTCAATTGTGCCGTAGAGGTCGAGCTGCTCCATGCGCTGGCACAAAAAGACAGGCGAAGCGCTCTTTTGCTGCGCGACGGACAGCATGTCCTGCGACGCGTCGACGCCGATCACCTCGTACCCGCGTTTCGCGAGCAGCGCTGTCAGCGTCCCCGTCCCGCACGCCAGATCAAGCAAAATCCCCTCGCCGGCGCCGTGCGCGGCAAGGAGATTGCATAACGTGTTGCAGCGGGCGGGATAGTCCGCGTTTTCGGTCAGCGCGTCGTAAACATACGCCAGTTCCGTATAACCCGCCATTCTCAGTCTCCTTTTTCGTCCAGTTTTTTGAACAGGGTCTGATAGCCGTTTTTGCCGAGAGTCAGCGAGCGGTTGACGCGGCTGACCGTGGCGGTGGAAGCGCCCGTTTCCGAGACGATGTCGCTGTAGACACGTTTTTGCGTCAGCATCCGCGCCACAACGGCGCGCTGCGACATGGCGGCGAGTTCGTTCGGCGTGCAAAGGTCGTCGAACAAAGCGGCGCATTCCTCTTTGTTTTCCACCTGCAAAAACAAATCAAATAAAAAGTTGAGATTGCTTTCGAAGTTCTTATAGGGCATTTTGACGTTCTCCTCTTTCTCTCTCTTGCGTCCGGTTACGCACTTATTTATTTTAACATTTACTAAAAAAAATGTAAATAGTATTTTAACCAAATGAAGCGCCTCTTTTTCGGTCACAATGCCAAAAATCGGCAAAGGATTTGCATTGCCGGCGAGAATCATGTATAATGGGTGCGATCCTACGGAAAGGAAGATGTTCATGTTATTTCTCGCTATTTCCCACGCGGCAAAGGTTTCGATCACCGTCGTCGTGATCGTCCTTTTGGTACTCGCCGTTTTGTATCTCGCGCTCGGCGCGGTGTTTTTCCTGATCGCGCTCGGCTCCAAGCGCCGCGAAGACGAAACCGTTCCCGGCAAGGGCTCGCTCTTTGAGCGCAACGCTGACAACATCAACCTCATCAACGGCTACAAGTGGTATGATCTGACCTATAAGCAGAAGGTCACGATTCAGGGCCGCAAGGGCGACACGCTGCACGCGATGGAATTCCGCAACCCCTCGAATTCCAACAACTGGGCGATCGTTATTCACGGCTGGACGAACTGCAAGCGCGAGATGAGCAGCTATGCGATGGAATACTACCGCCGCGGCTACAACGTGCTGATCCCCGACCTGCACGGCCACGGCGACAGCGAAAGCAAATATGTCTCGATGGGTTGGCTCGACCGGCTCGACATCACCGACTGGACGCGCTCGCTGGTCAAGGAGAACCCGAAGGCGAAGATCGTGCTGCACGGCGTTTCGATGGGCGCCGCGACAACGATGATGACCACGGGCGAAGATCTCCCGCAGAACGTGATTCTCGCCGTCGAGGACTGCGGCTTCACAAGCGTCTACGATATCTTTGAGGACCAGTGCATCCGCACCTACCACCTCCCGCCGAAGCTGATCATGCCCGCCGCGGGGCTTGTCAACCGCGTTGTCAACGGCTTCTGGTTCAAGGACGCGTCGGCGGTGGAGCAGCTGAAAAAGAGCAAGACCCCGACGCTGTTCATCCACGGCGACAAGGACGACTTCGTGCTGTTCGAGAATCTCGACAAGGTCTATGACGCCTGCGCCGCGCCGAAGGAAAAATATGTCATCCACGGCGCCGAGCACGCCGTCTCCTCCCACTGGTTCCACGAGGAATACTGGGCGGTCGTCGACGCGTGGCTCGCCAAGAACGGGATGGACCACACGCCGCTGGTGTAAAAAGCACAAAACAAAAAAGAGCCGCGCACGGCTCTTTTTCTTTTTGTCTGAAACTCAGATCTCCAGAATATCGCTGTCGTCCAGTGTGGCGACGCCCTTTTCGTTGAGGATCTCCTGCGCGGCGGCAACGTCGCTCACACGCAGCACCACATAGGCGCCGAAGTCTTCCGACGCGGTAAACGCGTACATGTATTCGATGTTGACCTGCGCGTCGGAGAGAATCTGCAGCACCTTGTACAGCGCGCCGGCCTCGTCCTCCATCTTCGCGGCGATGACCTTCGTGGTGTTGACCACGGAGTCCTCCTTGAGCAGCTCCATCGCCTTCTGGTTGTCGCTCGTGATCAGACGCAGAATGCCGAAATCCTTGGTGTCGGCAATGCTCATGGCGCGGATGTTGATCCCCGCTTCCGCAAGCGTTTTCACGGTGCCGAGCAGCTTGCCCTTCTGGTTTTCCACAAATACCGATAATTGCTGAATTGCCATTGCTTTCTTCCTTTCTCCGCTTCGGCGGCGTTAGTCGTGCAGCTTGCGCTTGTCGATCACGCGGACGGCCTTGCCTTCGCTGCGGACGATGGTTTTCGGGGCGACGAGATGCACCTTCGGGCCGATGCCGAGCATGGTGCGCATCGCGCTTTCGAGCTTGCGTTCCTTCGCCTGGTTTTCACCGACGATGTCGGAGAACTGTTCGGGCGAGATTTCCACGTTGATATCGATCGTGTCGGAATTGTTGACGCGGTCGACGACGATCTGGTAGTTCGGCGTATAGCCCTCGTTGAGCAGAACGGTTTCGATCTGGCTCGGGAAGACGTTGACGCCGCGGATGATCATCATATCGTCGGAGCGGCCCATGGGCTTGCTCATTTTGACAAAGGTCCGGCCGCAGGAACACTTTTCGCGCGAGAGCACGCAGATATCGCGGGTGCGGTAGCGCAGCAGCGGGAAGCCTTCCTTGTCGAGCGACGTGAAGACCAGTTCGCCCTTGCTGCCTTCGGGGAGCACTTCGCCCGTGTCGGGGTCGATGATCTCGGCGTAGAAGTGGTCCTCGTTGATATGCATGCCGGTCTGCTCCTGACATTCGAACGACACGCCCGGGCCGCTGGTCTCGGTCAGGCCGTAGATATCGTACGCCTTGATGCCGAGGCTCGCTTCGATGCTGCGGCGCATTTCCTCTGTCCACGGCTCGGCGCCGAAGATGCCGGCCTTCAGCTTGTTGTCGGTGGGCTTGTAGCCCTTTTCCGCCAGCGTTTCGCCGATATAGGCGGCATAGGACGGGGTGCAGCAGAGGATCGTCGCGCCGAGATCCATCATGAACTGGATCTGGCGGTCGGTGTTGCCGGAGGACATCGGCAGCGTCAGGCAGCCGACCTTGTGCGAACCGCCGTTGAGGCCGGGGCCGCCGGTGAACAGGCCGTAGCCGTAGGCGACCTGGCAGACGTCTTCGTTGGTGCCGCCGGCCGCGACGATCGCGCGGGCGCAGCATTCTTCCCAAAGATCCACGTCGTGCTGCGTATAGAACGCGACAACGCGCTTGCCGGTGGTGCCGGAGGTGGACTGG
>CAMZEG010000140.1 GCA_947305635.1 uncultured Clostridia bacterium | reverse complement strand
GCTACGGCCGCAGCGATTACGGCGAGGGCAAAAAGATCAACGTCGAGTTCGTTTCCGCGAATCCGACCGGTCCGATGCACATGGGCAACGCGCGCGGCGGCGCGCTGGGCGACTGTCTTGCCGCCGTGCTCGACTACGCCGGCTACGACGTCCACCGCGAGTTCTATATCAACGACGCGGGCAACCAGATCGAAAAGTTCGCGCTCTCCCTCGACATCCGCTATCAGCAGATCTTCAAAGGCGAAGACGCAATCGAGCTGCCCGAGGACAGCTACCACGGCGAGGATATCAAGGAACGCGCGCAGGAATTCGCCGACGTGTACGGAGACAAATACCTTGCCGCGGACGAAGCCGAGCGCCGCAACGCGCTCGTCGCCTTCTCGCTGCCGAAGAACATCGAAAACATGAAAAAAGCGATGGGCGTCTACCGCATCGACTACGACACCTGGTTCAGCGAAAAGACGCTGCATGAGTCCGGCGCAATCAGGGACGTGATCGACCTGCTGACAAAGCGCGGCTACACCTATGAAAAGGACGGTGCGCTCTGGTACAAGAACAAAGACGTCCAGACCGAAATGCTGCTGCGCGCGGGCAAGACGCAGGAGGAGATCGACCGGCTCGAACTCAAGGACGACGTGCTGGTGCGCGCGAACGGCAATCCGACCTATTTTGCCGCCGATATCGCCTATCACCGCAACAAGCTCGAGACCCGCGGCTTCGACAAGGCGATCGACGTCTGGGGCGCAGACCATCACGGCCATGTGGCGCGAATGAAGGGCGCGATGGAGGCGATCGGGATCAGCGCAGACCGGCTCGACATTCTGCTGATGCAGTTCGTGCGGCTGATGCGCGACGGTGAAGTGGTCCGGATGAGCAAGCGGACGGGCAAGGCGATTACGCTGGTCGACCTGCTCGAGGAAGTACCGATCGACGCGGTGCGCTTCCTCTTCAACATGCGCGAGCCCGGTTCGCTGATGGACTTCGACCTCGATCTCGCCGTCCAGCAGACCGCGCAGAACCCCGTGTACTACTGTCAGTACGCGCACGCGCGCATCTGCTCGATTCTTAAAAAGCTCGAAAGCGAAGGCAAGGCGGCGCGCGAGTGCACGCAGGAAGAGCTGATGCTTTTGACGCAGCCGGAGGAGACCGCGCTGATCCGCTACCTCTCCACCCTGCCGGACGTGATCGTCAACGCCGCGAAGTATTACGACCCCGCGAAGGTCACGCACTACGCGATCGAGCTGGCGACGCTGTTCCACAAATTCAACAACGCCTGCCGCGTCAATGTGGAAGACGAAGCGCTGCTGCAATCCCGCGTGTGTCTTTGCGTCTGCGTCAAGGATACGCTGCGCAGCATCCTGACGATGCTGAAAGTGGACGCCCCGGAAAAAATGTAATGAAGCGCGCAAAAGCGTCCCATACTGATTATAGTTGAATTAAGGTTAACCCTATAAGATAAAACCGGAATGAACACAAAGGAGATTACTGTTATGGCTGCTGAAAAAATCCTCGTCGTCGACGACGACCTCAACATCTGCGAACTGCTCAGACTCTATCTGGAAAAGGAAGGCTATACCGTTGTCATCGCGAACGACGGCCAGGCCGCGATCAAGACGTTCCGCGAAGAGAACCCCGCGCTCGTCCTGCTCGACATCATGCTGCCGAAGATCGACGGCTGGCAGGTCTGCCGCGAGATCCGCAAGTTTTCCAACGCGCGGATCATCATGCTCACCGCGAAGGGCGAAGTGTTCGACCGCGTGCTCGGTCTGGAGCTCGGCGCGGACGACTATGTTGTAAAGCCCTTCGACGCGAAAGAGGTCATCGCCCGGATCAAGGCCGTTTTGCGCCGCTCCTCCTCCGTTCCGCCGGAGGAGATCAAGGAAGTGCATTACGACAAGCTTTCGATCAATCTGACAAACTACGAGCTGAAGGTCAACGGCGTGCATGTCAACACCCCGCCGAAAGAGATGGAGCTGATCTTCCACCTTGCGAAGAATCCGAACCGCGTCTTCACGCGCGACCAGCTTCTGGACGAGGTCTGGGGCTTCGATTACTACGGCGATTCCCGTACGGTTGACGTCCATATCAAGCGTCTGCGCGAAAAGCTTGCCGGCGTGTCCGACAAGTGGGAACTGCGTACGGTCTGGGGCGTCGGCTATCGGTTTGAAACAAAAGACTAACGACTGACCCGAGGGGCTGCGCATGCTTTCATGCGGCAGCCCTTTTATCTCGAAAGGAAGAGTCGGATGAAGAAAAAGAAAAACCGCAATCTTGGAAAGCACATCAAAGGGCCGCTGTTCCGCCGGTACTTTTTGTTTACGGCGATGGTCGTGATGCTCGCCCTCATCATGCTCGGCGGCACGATGATCGTCTTTACCGCGAGCCAGTGGTGGAACGAGCGCACCGACGCGCTTTTGGAAAACGCCCACAGCATCGTCAACGCCATCCGCGCAAAGGACCCCGACCGCTTTTTGCGGGACGGCCCGGAGATGGACGACTTTATCGACAACCTAAAGATCGTGTCCAACGCGACGAACTCGGACTTCTTTTTGACCGACAACGACGGCCGCGTCATCGCCTGCAAGGAGGCGGGACGCGTTGAGAAGCTGGACGACTGCGTGTACCACGCGGGTCTACAGATCACTGAAAACTATATGCTGCGCGCCATGCGCTCCGGCTTCCGCGATTATATCAACGACGAGGTCTTCGGCTCCGGCAAATTCGTGATCGCGGTACCGGTTGTGATCAACGATACGCCGATCGGCGTACTCTTCGGCGTCGAGGACGCGATCACCGGTCTGCTCCCCTATGTGCTGAGCATTCTCAAAACGTTCTTCTACGCGATGCTGATCTCCCTTTTGTTGTGCATCGTCATCATCTATTTCTTCACGCGCGGCATTGCGGAACCGCTCTATGAGATGGAGGAAGTAACAAAACATTTCGCGAAGGGCGAATTTCAGCACCGCGCCAACGAAAACTATAAGCGCGGCTATCTCAGCGAATTCGCCGTCGCGCTCAACCAGATGGCGGACGAGCTTGCCGTCGAGGAGGAGGCGCAGCGCAGCTTTATCGCGAACGTCTCGCACGAACTGAAGACCCCGATGACGTCCATCGGCGGGTTCATCGACGGCATTCTGGACGGCACGATTCCGAAGGAGGAGGAAACGCAGTATCTGCGGATCGTCTCCAAGGAGATCCGCCGCCTGTCGCGCATCGTCGTTTCGATGCTGAACCTTTCCAAGATCGAAGCCGGCGAAGTGGACCTTGCCCCCGTCAAATACGACATCGGCGCCCAGCTGTTTGAAACGCTGCTGCCGTTCGAGCGCACGATCAACGACAAGGATATCCAGGTGGAAGGCTTTGAGGAGATGGGCGTCGTCAACGTCACTGCCGACCGCGATCTGATTCAACAGGTCATCTTTAACCTCTTGGACAACGCCGTCAAGTTCACGCCGGAGCACGGCACGATCCTTGTCACGGCAAACGCGACCGAGCACGGCGTGCGCGTCACGATCCGCAACTCCGGCGCGGGCGTCGCAAGCGAGGAGATCGCCCGGATCTTCGAGCGGTTCTACAAGGTGGACAAATCCCGCTCGTTCGACGTCAAGGGCGTCGGCCTCGGCCTGTACATCGTCAAGACGATCATCAACATGCACGACGGCACGATCCGCGCGTCGTCCAAGGAAGGCGAATATACCGAGTTCTCGTTTGAACTGCCGAATTAAAGTAAAATTTAGCTTGCATTTTAACTTGGCTTTAGCCATCCGTGATAAAACTGAAAACGAGAAATGAACAAGATGTGTCCGGCTATGTCGGACGCCCGACACCCTCAGAAAGGCAAGGTAACCACCATGAACGACAACTTTGATCCCAACACCGGTCTTCCGATCGAAAACGAAACGCCTTCGTTTGAGCCGACTGCGCCGCAGGAACCGGACGCTTTCAGCTTTGCGCAGAGCGAGCCCGAAGCGCCGCAGCCGGAGCCCCAGCCGCAGCCGAAGCCGGACGTCCCGCCGACGCCGCAGAGCTTTCAGCAGCCGCCGTACGGCGCCAGCCAGAGCGGTTACGGGCAGCCCAACGGCTACCGTCCGACCTACAGCTACGGCAGCCCGCAGCAGCAACAGCAACAGCCCTACCGTCCCTACGGCTATAACCAGCCGCCGCAGCAGCCGAAGCGTTCCAAAGGCACGGGCAAGAAGGTCGCAATCGTCATTTTGCTGATTGCCGTCATCGTCGGCTTTGCCGCTATCATCGGTACCAAGTTCTGGAAGGCGGACCGCAAGCAGCCGGTCGTGACCGATTCCAACGGCGTGAGCGTCACGCAGCAGGCCGACCCGAACGGCTCCGACGACATCGACGACGTCAATGTCATCAACTACTCGTCCGCCGAAGACGGCGTGCTTTCCGCGGTCGCGATCGCCAAAAAGTGCCGGATCTCCGTCGTCGGCGTCATGACCTACCAGAACGGCAAGCTGTCCGGCGAAGGCAGCGGCGTCGTCATGGGCACCGACAAAGAGGGCAAATACACCTATATCATCACCTGCGCCCATGTGATCAAAGGCAACGGACTGACCTATGGCGTGCTGACGCTTGACGAAAAGCGCTATGAAGCCTCGCTCGTCGCCTATGACGAACGCACCGATATCGGCGTGCTGAAGATTGAGGCGAACGACCTCACCGCCGCGGAATTCGGCGATTCCACCAAGCTGGAGGTCGGCGAGACCGTCTACGCGATCGGCAACCCTGGCGGCTCGGAATACTTCGGCTCGATGACCAACGGCATCGTTTCCGCGATCGACCGCTCCGTCTCCTCCACCTACACGCTGACCTCGATTCAGCACAACGCGGCCATCAACCCCGGCAACTCCGGCGGCGCGCTGGTCAACTCCAAGGGCCAGGTCATCGGCATCAACTCCTCGAAGATCGCCGCGACCGACTATGAAGGCATGGGCTTTGCCGTGCCGATGTCCACGGTGAAA
>CAMZEG010000139.1 GCA_947305635.1 uncultured Clostridia bacterium | reverse complement strand
TGACGAGCTTGCGCTTGAGGTTCGTCAGTTCCATCCGCGTGGGGTTGACGTTCATTACCGCCATGGTCTCACCTACTTTTCAATATAGTACTGGTCGAGGAACTTGTCGGAAATTCGCTTGAGTTCGCTGCGCGGCAGGATCGACAGCAGCTGCCAGCCGATGTCGAGCGTCTCTTCGATCGAGCGGTTGCAGTCGAAGCCCTGCGAGACATAGGTCTTTTCGAACGCGTCGGCAAATTTGGCATAGAGCTTATCCATGTCGGTCAGCGCCGCTTCGCCGAGAATGACCATCAGCTCCTTCGCGTCCTTGCCGCGGGCATAGGCCGAAAACAGCTGGTTCATCGTGCCGGAATGGTCGGCGCGGGTCTTCCCTTCGCCGATACCCTTGTCCTTCAGACGCGACAGCGACGGCAGCACGTCGATCGGCGGGGTGATGCTCTTGCGGTGCAGTTCGCGCGAAAGGATGATCTGCCCTTCCGTGATATAGCCCGTGAGGTCCGGGATCGGGTGGGTCTTGTCGTCCTCGGGCATCGTCAGAATCGGGATCATCGTAATGGACCCCGTCTTGCCGCGCTGGCGGCCCGCGCGCTCATAGATCGACGCGAGGTCGGTGTACATATAGCCGGGATAGCCGCGGCGGCCGGGGACTTCCTTGCGCGCGGCGGAAACTTCGCGCAGCGCGTCGGCGTAGTTCGTGATGTCGGTCAGGATGACCAGCACGTGCATGTTCTTTTCAAACGCGAGATATTCCGCGGCGGTCAGCGCCATCTTCGGCGTCGCGATCCGCTCGATCGCGGGGTCGTTCGCGAGGTTCGAGAACATGACGGTGCGGTCGAGCGCGCCGGTCTCGCGGAAGGATTCCACAAAGAAGTTGCTCTCTTCAAAGGTGATGCCCATCGCGGCGAAGACCACGGCGAACGATTCGTCCGTCCCGCGCACCCGCGCCTGCCGCGCGATCTGCGCCGCCAGCTCCGCGTGGGGCAGACCGGAGGCGGAGAAGATCGGCAGCTTCTGGCCGCGGACAAGGGTGTTCAGCCCGTCGATCGCGGAGATGCCGGTCTGGATGAATTCCTGCGGATAGGACCGCGCCGCCGGGTTCATCGGCGTGCCGTTGACGTCCAGCCGCTTTTCGGGGATGATCTCCGGGCCGCCGTCGATCGGGCGGCCGAGGCCGTCAAAGACGCGGCCGAGCATATCCTCGGAAACGCCGAGTTCCATCTGGCGGCCGAGAAAGCGCACCTTGGAATCGGCAAGGTTGATACCGGTGGAGGATTCAAACAGCTGCACAAGGGCATTGGTGCCGTTGATTTCCAGCACGCGGCAGCGGCGTTTTTCGCCGTTCGCCAGCTCGATTTCGCCGAGTTCGTTATAGGCGACCGCTTCCACGTCGCGCACGAGCATCAGCGGGCCCGCGACTTCCTGAATGGTTCGGTATTCTTTCGGCATCAGTCGTCCTCCCCTTTCTTCGCTTCTTCAATCTGCGCTTTGAGATGCTGCAGCACTTCGTCAAATTCCGCGTCGGTCTCGTCTTCGGCCACATACTTGAAACGGCCGATCTCTTCGCGCACGGGCATGCTGACGAGCTTCTCGATATCGCCGCCGTCTTCGAGCGCTTCGGTCGCGCTGTTGAAGAACGTGATCACGAGCCGCATCATCAAGAGCTGTTTATGCAGCGACGTGTAGGTGTCCACCTCGTGGAACGCCAGCTGGTGCAAAAAGTCTTCGCGGATCGACCGCGCGGCTTCCATCGTCAGCCGGTCGGCCGGCGACAGCGCGTCCATACCGACGAGCTTGACGATCTCTTCGAGTTCCGCTTCCTGCGACAGCAGGCGCATCATTTCGGCACGCAGGTCGGTCCAGTCTTCACTGACATGGGCGTTGAACCATTTGCCGAGGGACGAAGCGTACAGCGAATAGCTGGTCAGCCAGTTGATCGCCGGGAAGTGGCGCTTATAGGCGAGCGCGGAATCGAGGCCCCAGAAGACCTTGACGATGCGCAGCGTCGCCTGCGTGACCGGCTCGGAGATATCGCCGCCGGCGGGTGACACCGCGCCGATGACGGACAGCGCGCCTTCGCGCGGCTCGGTACCGAGCGACAGCACCTTGCCGGCGCGTTCATAGAACTGCGCCAGACGCGAGCCGAGGTACGCGGGGTAGCCCTCTTCGCCGGGCATTTCCTCCAGACGGCCGGACATTTCGCGCAGCGCTTCCGCCCAGCGGGAGGTCGAGTCCGCCATGAGGGCAACGGAGTAGCCCATATCGCGGAAGTATTCGGCAATCGTGATGCCGGTGTAGATCGACGCTTCGCGCGCCGCCACGGGCATATCGGAGGTGTTCGCGATCAGCACGGTGCGCTCCATCAGCGATTCGCCGGTGTGCGGGTCGATCAGCTCGGGGAACTCGTTGAGCACGTCGGTCATCTCGTTGCCGCGTTCGCCGCAGCCGATATAGACCACGATGTCGGCTTCCGCCCATTTCGCGAGCTGGTGCTGCGTGACGGTCTTGCCGCTGCCGAACGGGCCCGGAATCGCCGCGACGCCGCCCTTTGCGATCGGGAACAGCGCGTCGATGACACGCTGGCCGGTGACGAGCGGCATATCCGGCGCAAGCTTCTGGGTATAGGGTCTGCCGCGGCGGACCGGCCATTTCTGCATCAGGCCGACCGTCTGCGGTTCGCCTTTGTCGTCTTCCAGAATGGCGACCGTGTCCTCCACGGTGCACATGCCCTCGCTGATTTCGCGGATCACGCCGCGCATGTTCGGGGGCACCATGATCTTATGGTTCACCACGTCGGTCTCCTGCACGGTGCCGATCACGTCGCCGCCCTGCACGCTGTCGCCGACGGCGACGCAGGGGGTGAACTTCCATTGCTTTTCGCGGTTCAGCGACGGGACCTCGATGCCGCGGGTCAGGTTGTTGCCCGTCAGCTTCATGATCTCCTCCAGCGGGCGCTGGATGCCGTCGAAGATGGCGCCGATCAGGCCGGGGCCGAGTTCCACGGAAAGCGGTTCGCCCGTTGTTTCCACCTGCTCGCCCGTCCTGAGACCGGACGTCTCCTCATACACCTGGATCGACGCTCTGTCACCGCGCATTTCGATGATTTCGCCGATCAGCCGCTGTTCGCTGACACGCACCACATCGTACATGTTCGCCTGCCGCATCCCGGACGCGACGACCAGCGGGCCGGAAACCTTTGTGATCGTTCCTGTTTGCATGTATATCACCTACTCTAAATCTGTTATTTCAAAATGTCCGAGCCGACCGCCTGCTCCACGGAGCGGCTGATCGAGCGCAGGCCTTCGCCGGTGTTCCCCGCGACGCCCGGGATCAGAATCACCGCGGGCACGGGGCGTTCCCGGTAGCGGTCCAGCTCCGCGCCGAGCGCGGACGCCAGCGCTTCGGTCATAAAGACGACCGCGTAGTTTTCTTCGCTCATCCGGCGCAGTTCGCGCGCCGCTTCGCGCGGGTCCGTGAGGGGGAACAGCTCGAGGCCGATGGAGGAAAAGCCGTAGATGCTGTCCTTGTCGCCCATTGCCGCAATCTTATACATAAAGCGCACGCACCCTTTCTCTGATGATATCGGTCGAAACGCCCGACTGCTTCGCGCAAAGCACGATCCGCACGGCCTTGATCTCCGTCGCTTTGGAGAAGTAATAGGCCGCGATCGGCTCGAAGCCGAAGAACGTGTACTTCGCCTCCCGGCACAGCGCGATGACGCTGTCGTCGGACCATTTTTCGAACGCGGTCGTGCTCTTTCTGAGCGCGGCGGCGCCGTCGCGGTACGGCGTGGAATCAAGATAAGACAGCAGCGCGTCTTCACCCGCCGCAGCGGCAAGGCAGAGTGCGTCGCGGTCCAGCCGGTCGCACGGGCCGACGGCAAAGCGCGTGAAGGAAAGGTCCTTCTTTGTCCGCGCGCAGCGTACGGCGATCTTGATATTCGTGCTGTCGCAGATGAAGCGCAGAATCTGCGCCAAAAGTGCGCAGTCGGTCTCTTCCGCCTGGCGGTACAGGCACTGCAGCGCCGCGGCGTCGATCACGACGTCGGCGCTCTGGCCGCTTTCGGTGCGGCACGCGCTCTCGTAGGCGTCCTTTGCGCAGTCCGAAAGCGGCTGCGGGAGCTTTTCGAAGGCGTGCTTTCGCATCGCGTCGGTCACGGCGGGCAGATCGAGCGTCGTCGGCTGCACATAGAACGCGGCCGGGTCGGCGTCGGTCAGCATGCATTTGAGCGCCGCCTTGAGGTTATAGAAATCGTTGAGCGCGGTCAGCACCGGCAGCTCGTTTTCGTCGGGCACGCTTTCGCGCAAAAGCGTCCAGAGCTGTTCGTTCTGCGCGCGCATCAGGGCGCTGACGTCGGTTTCGCCGTCCTGCGCCCAGCCGAAGGAACAAAGCAGCTTCAGCGCCGCTTCAAACGACGGGGCCGCCACAAGCTCTTCGAGCATCGCGCCGGTCAGAAGATGGCTTTCGTTGGCGCGGATCCGCGCGACGGCATACGCATAATCAGTCTCTTTCATATGCCCTCCGTTCACGCGAACAGCAGCGGATGCAGCAGATCCTTCAGCGCGTCCATCCGCTCGTCGAATACAGCGCGCAGCGTGCAGTTGACCTCGATGTCGCCGTACAGCAGCACGAAGCCGTTTTCGATTTCGATCGGCGCGCGGCTCACCTGCACGGCGCCGGTCTCATAGATCGCGCTGTTGATTTTTTCTTCAAAATCCGCCGGCATGCGGGCGAGGTCGCGGGCGTTCATACAGAGCACGCCCTCCCCTTTTTCCGCGTTGCGGATACAAAGGCGCAGCAGCAGATCGAAATACTGCGCGTCGTCGAACGATTCGATCCGTTCGTACGCCGCCGAAAGAATGTCGTTGACAACGGCACCCCGCACCTGCAGATAGCGTTTGCGGGTGATGGATTCCGCCTGCGATTTGGCGACGGAGACGATCCGGTCGGCTTCCTTTTTCGCGTCGTCCACGATATGCGCGGCCTTCGCGTTGGCGCTCTCGCGCGCCTCGGCGAGGATCCGGTTCGCCTGTTCGCCCGTTTTTTCAAGCATAGCGTCGGTCGCCTGCTTGTTCTCCTGGGCGATCTTTTCCACAATTCGTTC
>CAMZEG010000138.1 GCA_947305635.1 uncultured Clostridia bacterium | reverse complement strand
ACCTCTCGCAGCAGGACCTCGCCGATCTGGTCGGCGTGTCGCGCAACACGATCAGTTCCATTGAAACCGGGCAGTTCTGCCCCACGGCCAAGCTGGCGCTGGTGCTCTGCATCGCGCTGGACAAACAGTTTGAGGATGTGTTCTATTTCTGATTCCGCACAATAAAAAGGCCCCGATCTTCGGATCGGGGCGTGTTTCTATTTGTTCGAATGCCGGCAATAACAATAATGAGCTTAAGGTTGTGCAAGAAGCTCCCTTCTCAATAGGGAGGCTTACACGAACACCAAGCTCATTGCAAACAGTCTATCACAAGTCGGTGGGCTTGTCAACCCTTTACGCCTTACTCCTCGATCCCCAGCAGCTCGGCGGCCTCTCCCTGGTCGATCTCCTCCACCGAGCGCAGCTTCTTCTGGATCATGTTGTTGCGCGTCTGCGCGTCGTCGAGGCTGCGGCCCGCTTCGTCGATCTTTTTCCTCGCCTTGTCGAGCTGGACGCCGAACTTTTCATACTGCGCCTTCGCGGCGGCGAGCAGCGTGCGCACTTCCTTCGCCTTTTCGTTGATCGCCATCGCGCGGAAGCCGACCGACAAAGAGTTGAGCAGCGCCGTGATGGTGCTCGGTCCGGCCAGCATCACGCCGCATTCGTTCTGGCAGCGCTCCGCGATCCCGTTTTTGGAGGAGATGATCTCACTGTAAAGTCCCTCCGTCGCAAGGTACATGATCGCGAACGGGGTCGTGACCGGCTCGTTGATGTATTTTTTGACTTCCCGCGCCTGTAAAAGCACCCGCGCTTCGAGCGCCTTTCTTGCCGCGTCGACGCCCGCCGTGTCGCCGCTGTCCGCCGCCTCGCAAAGGCGGATATAGTCTTCGACGGGGAACTTGGAATCGAGCGGGAGATAGGTGAACGTGTCCTTCTCGTCGCCCGAAGGGATCTTCACGGCGAATTCCACGATCTCGCGGCCGCCCTCGAGGGGCATGAAGTTTTTGACGTACATCCCGGGGATCGTCTGATCCAGCAGGCCTTCGAGCTGAACCTCCGCCCAGGTGCCGCGCGCCTTGACGTTGGTGAGGATCCGGTTGAGCGAGGTGACGTTCTCCGTCACGCCCGTGGACAGCACCTTCATTTCGCCGAGCGACTTATAGACGTTTTCGAGCTGCTCGCTGACGGTCTTGAAGGAGGAGTCCAGCCGCTTACTGAGCGTTTCGTTCAGCTTTTCGTCGACGGTCAGGCGGATCTTTTCGAGCTTTTCCTCGTTGCCCTTTTGCAGATCGCGCATCGCGTTCGCGATCGTCTGCGACGTTTTGACGTTCAGGTCGTAGTTGTCGTGCATCATCTTTTCGACGCGGCCGCTCATTTCGCCGATGGCGGCGGTCGTCTCGCGGCGGCTTTCGCTCATTCCGCGGGAAAGTTCCATCCGGCTGCGGCTGAACTCGTCGGCGAGCGCGGTCTGCATCCCCGAAAGCTGCTTTTCGGTCTGGAGCGCGGCGGCGTCCTGCTTTTGCGCGAGTGTTTCGAGTTCCTTTTTGCCGCCCTGCCGCAGTAAAACGATCAGCAAAACGACGCCGAGGACCAGCACGGCGCATAAAAGTATCAATAAAATAAGAAAGTTTTGCGGATTCATATTGACCCCTCCGTCAGGATTTGGTAAAATTATAGCAGATAAACCGGCATATAAATTTCTGTATTGGAAAATAAACAGAATCGCAACGGAAAGAAGAAGCAAAAAGATGAAAAAAGGACTTTCAATCGGAATGATCTGCGTGCTGCTGCTTTCGCTCTGCGGCTGCCAGAAGGGCGGCAAGGGCGTGCAGATCGTCGTCCCGCTGGACGCCGACCCGGAATACCTCGACCCGGCGATCGCCGCCTCCGCGAGCGAGCGCAATATCATCGCGAACGTGTTCGAGGGGCTGTTGACCTACGACGAGAAGGGCGCCATCGTCCCCGCCGCCGCCGAACGCTATGAAGTTTCGGCCGACGGGCTGACCTATACGTTCTACCTGAAACAGACGCTGCGCTGGCGCGTGACGAAGCTCGCGAGCGGCGTACTCGGCGACGACGCGGCCGATTTTGACAAAACCATCACCGCCGACGACTTCGTCTTCGGGCTGCGCCGGACGCTCGACCCCGCGACCGGCTCCCCGTGGGCGCCGATGCTGCTCGCCGTCAAAAACGCCGAGCGCGTCCAGGCGGGCGAACTGAAACCGAAAAAGCTCGGCGTGAAGGCCGTTGACGACTACACGCTCGTGATCACGCTCGACCACCCGGACGACGGCTTCCCCGCCGCGCTGACGCTGCCGGGCGCGATGCCCTGCGACAAGACCTATTTTGAAGCGACGGGCGGCCGCTACGGACTAGCGTCGGAATACCTGATCTACAACGGCCCGTTCTATATCAGCAACTGGAACCCCGGGACCGCCGTCACGGTCCGCCGCAACGGCACCGTGAACGACGTCGCCTATTACGACGAAAGCGACGTCTACCCGTCCTCGGTCTATTTTTCGATCAACAACGAGCAGGCCACGCGCGACAGCAAGCTGCAAAACGGCACCTACCACGCGGCGCCGCTGACCGCGACGCAGGCCGCCGCGACCGAGGGTAAGGGCGGCGTCACGATCCGCACATTCGGCGCGGCGACGTTCAGCCTGCTGTTCAACTGTACCGACGAGGTGCTGCGCGACAACGATATCCGCCGCGCGGTCGCCGGGACGTTCGACCCGACGTCGCTGCAGGAGCTCAAGGGCACGACCCCCGCCGCGGGCATCATTCCCCCGGCGTGTATCTGCGGCAGCGTCTCCTACCGCGAAAACGTCAAGCCCGTCCCGCTGCCGCAGCTGACCAAGAAGCAGGCGCAGCGGCAGATGCAGGAGGGCATGGACCGCCGCAATCTCAAGGACGTGGACCTCTCGGTCCTTTGTACCGAAGCGAACGAGACCGCCGTGCGCACGGCAATGCAGCAATGGCAGAGCATTTTCGGCGTGCATTTTTCGATCACGGTCGAGGTGCTCGACGACGCGGCGCTCAGCGCCCGGTTGCTTTCCGGCGATTACCAGATGGCGTTCGCGACGCTTTCGTTTGAGCAGTCGACGGCACAGCAGGCGCTCGAACGCTTCCGCACCGGGGCGCAGGGCAACGTTGTCCGCCTTTCCGGCAAGCGCTACGACGCGCTGCTCGACATCGTCGCCCGCGCGAAGAAGCAAAGCGACAAGCTGATTACCATCCGCGCCGCGGAAAAGCACCTGATCGATCAGGCGATCGTCCTGCCGATCTGCGAAGCCGAAAAAGCGATCGGCCTCGGCAAGGGCGTTTCCGGCATCGCCTTCACCCCGACGGGCGACGTTCTGCGCTATCAGCACGCGGTCTGCGCGTGAGAAAGGAAGCTGCTATGACGAAACAGGAACTGCAGTCCCTGCTGCAAACCGCCGAAACAAAGGAGCTGACGAACGAGGAGCGGGCCAAGGCGCCCGGTTCGTTCATCGACCTGCCCTGCGGCAACACGCATTACGAAGTGAAAGGCGACGGCGCGCCCTGCGTCCTTGTGCACGGCTACGCCACGCCGTATTTCATCTATGACAAGCTGTTCGACGCGCTCGTTGAAAACGGGTACCGCGTCCTGCGCTATGACCTCCTCGGCCGCGGGCTTTCCGAGCGTGTGAACGCCGTCTACAACGCCGAGCTTTTCGCCCGCCAGCTGTTTGAGCTGACGGACGCGATCTTCCCCGACACGCCGTTTCATCTCTTCGGCACGTCGATGGGCGGCACGGTCACGGCGACGTTCTGCGCCCGCTATCCCGGCCGCGCAAAGACGGTCACCTGGCTCGCCCCCGCCGGGATGGACAGCTTCCGCCCGCCGTTTTATATGAAGCTCGCGAACATCCGCGGGATCGGCGGCGTGATCTTCAACTTAATCGGCGCGAAGACGCTGCTTTCCAAATGCGCGTCCGAGGCGTCGCACATCCCGCAGGAGGAAGCCGACGCGTTCATGCGCAAGTTCGCCTATGCGCTGCAGTATAAGGACTTCGTGCGCTGCACGCTGTCCTCCCTGCGCAACACGATTCTCGCGACGGACGACGCGACAAAAGCCTATGCCGCGACGGCGGCGCAGGGCCTTCCTTTGCTGTGCGTCTGGGGAGAACTGGATAAGACCATGCCGATCTATCAGGCCGAGCGGATGCAGGAAGTCTGCCCGCAAGTGCAGCTGGTACGCTTCCCCGGCAGCGGCCACATCTTTGTCTATGACGAAGGCGACCGGACGATGGACGTTGTCCTCCCCTTCCTGAAAGCGAACGCATAGTAGTGCACAGTGCACAGTGCGCAGTGCACAGAATAGTCGACAGTCGACAGTCATCAGTCAACAGCAAAAGCCGCCCGCAGGCGGCTTTTATTTTTATGAAGCAGTTGTGACTCAGTCCCTTGTTTCTCGGCTCCCGCCTCGGTCGGCGCTTCTCAGCCTGCGGCTGAGAGGTCGCCACTGGCGACCCGCGCCCTTAGTCCCTCAGTCCCTTGTCCCTTGTCCCTTGCCCCTCTCCTCCACATACGCCAATATCCGCGCCGTCGCGTGGCCGTCGCAGGCGGACATGAACTTCTCGCGGAAGGCGTGGACCCGGTCGCGGTCGAACCGTTCGTCGAGGTGCTGCAAAAAGTCGATCACGCCGGCGGTGTCTTTGACGATCGGGCCGGGCGCGAGCTCGCTGTAGTCATAGTAGAACCCGCGGTAATCGAAGTAGTCGTCGAGGTCATAGGCGAGAAACAGCATCGGGCGCTCGAACAGCGCGTATTCGAAGACGAGCGAGGAGTAGTCCGACATGCACACGTCCGCGACGCAAAGCAGATCTTCGATCGTCATGGAATCCGTGACGTCGAACGCGAAATCGCGGCACGTCTGCGGGATCGCCGGGCGGCGCTTCACATGGGGATGGTGCTTGCAGAGCAGCACCCAGCCGTCGCCGAGGGCGGCTTGCAGCGCTGCGAAGTCCAGCACGTCGGGGGCGTATGCGTCCATAATTTCGCCGCGGAAGGTCGGGGCGTAGAGCAGCACCCGTTTGCCCTCGCTTTGCGGCACAAGACGGGAAAGGGCCTTTTTTGCGCGATTGAGGAACGCTTCGTCAAAGAACACGTCAGTGCGGCTGACGCCGAGCGGCTGCACAACGCCGGTTTCGCGCGGGTATTCCATCGCCTCCTCATAGGCCCACATGACGTCCGGCGACGAGACGGTCACCAGCGAATAGTGGCTGTGGAACGGGTGGGTGT
>CAMZEG010000137.1 GCA_947305635.1 uncultured Clostridia bacterium | reverse complement strand
TCATGTCGAGTCCGACCGAGCACACGCAGGTCATGGCTTCGAGCTTGTCGAGCGACAGACTGCCGCTCTGCGCCGCGGCGATCATGCCCTCATCCTCGCTGACGGGGATGAACGCGCCGGAAAGGCCGCCGACATGGTTGCTCGCCATAACGCCGCCCTTTTTCACTGCGTCGTTGAGCAGAGCCAAAGCCGCCGTCGTGCCGTGGGTGCCGCAGCTTGCAAGCCCCATTTCTTCGAGTATCCGCGCCACACTGTCCCCTTTTGCCGGGGTGGGCGCAAGGGAAAGGTCGACGATCCCGAACGGCACACCCAGACGCTCGGAGGCTTCCTTCGCGACGAGCTGGCCCATCCGGGTGATCTTGAACGCGGTCTGCTTGATCGTTTCGGCAACGACGTCGAAGGGTTTGCCCTTGCAGCTTTGCAGCGCGTGGTAAACCACGCCCGGGCCGCTGACGCCGACGTTGATCACGCTCTCCCCTTCGCCGACGCCGTGGAACGCGCCCGCCATGAACGGGTTATCCTCCACCGCGTTCGAGAAGACGACGAGCTTCGCGCAGCCAAAGCCGCCGCGTTCGGCGGTTAGTTCGGCGGTTTTCTTGATCGTTTCGCCCATCAGCGCCACGGCGTCCATGTTGATCCCGGCCTTGGTGCTGCCGACGTTGACGCTCGCGCAGACGCGCTCAGTCGCGGCGAGCGCCGACGGGATCGACGCGATCAGCTTTTTGTCGCTTTCGGTAAAGCCCTTCTGGACCAGGGCGGAGAAGCCGCCGATGAAGTTGACGCCGCACTGTTTCGCCGCGTTGTCCATCGCGACGGCAATCGGGGTATAGTCGTCCTCTTTGCACGCCGCCGCGACGAGCGAGATCGGCGTGACGGAGATGCGCTTGTTGACGATCGGAATGCCGAATTCCTTTTCGATGTCTTCCCCCACGCGGACCAGATCCTTCGCCGTGCGGGTGATTTTGTCATAGACCTTTTCGGCGCAGCGATCGACGCTTTCGTCGCTGCAGTCAAGCAGGGAGATGCCCATCGTAATCGTCCGCACGTCGAGATGGCGGTGCTCGATCATATCGAGCGTGGAGACGACGTCCGCAATATCAAACAGCATACGACCACCTCACACCCGGTGCATCAGCGTAAAGATATCTTCGCGCTGGGTGCGCACCACAAGGCCCATCTCTTTGCCGAGGGAAGCCAGTTTGTCGCTCAGTTCGGCGATCGGCAGCCGGCTTTTTTCAAGGTCGATCAGCATCGCCATCGTGAAGAATTCCTGCATGACGGTCTGGCTGATATCGAGGATATTGACGTCGTTTTCGGCAAGGCAGGTACAGACCTTCGCGATGATGCCGGTGGTGTCTTTTCCGGTCACGGTAACAATGGCTTTCATAGAATGCCTCCTACGGGGTATAGATAAATATATTATAAAACGCGCGCGGGCAGTTTGTCAAGAAAAAGTCGATAGTTAAAGAGGGGCGAGGGACAAGGGGCAAGGGATTAAGGGATTAAGGGATTAAGGGATTAAGGGACTGAGGGACTGAGGGACTGAGGGACTGAGGGACGGAGAAATTAAGATTTAAGAATTAAGAATGAAGGATGGGCGCGGGAACAATGTCGCGGCAAGACAACAACAGTGGTCGACCACACAGGGTCGCCCCTACGCGACAAAATCCGAACAGATTGCCACTTATCAAACGCGGGCAATCACTGTAGGACTGCGCGTTTTTCCCCGCGCAATTCCGAATTCCGCATTCCGAATTCCGAATTAAAAAAGCCGCCTGCAGGCGGCTTGCTGTGCACTGTCCACTGTGCACTGTGCACTCAAAGAATCTCGCAGCCCCGACCGACGCAGTCGCAGACGAAGACGTTTTTGAAACTGCGGCGCAGCTCCGCCGCGGCAGCTTCGGCGTCGGCTTCGGTCTCAAAAATGCCGAACACGCTCGGCCCGCTGCCGCTCATGCAGGCGCTCTGGGCAAAGTGGCGGCGCATGACGCCCTTGATCACGACCCGCTCCGGCACGTCGATGAACTGCTCGAAGACGTTGTCGATCCTGCGGCAGACGCCGTCGAGGTCGCCCTGCATCACGCTCGCGAGCATCCCGGCCCGGTCGAAGTGGCGGATGCGCTCCGCCGTGTCGAACGCGCGGTAGGCTTCCCCCGTGGAGACGGCACAGTCGGGCTTGACGATGACGATCTTTCCAAACGGCAGCGGCGGCAGACAGGACAGCACCGTGCCGGTGTACTGGGCGAGCATCAGCCCGCCGACGGCGCAGAACGGGACGTCGGAGCCGAGCTTCGCGCCGAGCCGGATCAGCTCGCGCAGCTCCGGCGTTTTCCCGCAAAGGCGGAACAGCCCGACCAATACGGCAGCCGCGTCCGCGGAACCGCCCGCAAGCCCCGCCGCGTGGGGAATCTGCTTTTCGATATGGATATGCAGGCCGGAAAACGGCAGGCCGGTCTCTTCAAAAAAGAGCGTCGCCGCCTTATGGGCGAGGTTGCCCTCCCCCGCCGGGATCTGCGGATTGTCGCAGGTGAGGGTCAGTTCGCCGCTGTCGTTTTCCGTGAGCGTCACAAGATCGCACAGAGAAACGGACTGCATCACCATGAACAGGTCGTGGTAGCCGTTCGGCAGCGCGGACAGGATGTCCAGCATGAGGTTGAGCTTGGCGTAAGCCTTGACGGTGAGTGGCATAAAGAACCTCCGCCTTTCTGTCGAATTCGGAATTACGAATTCAGAATTCGGAATTATGGTCGCGATCAAGCCGCGACACGAACCATACCGTATTCCCGCGAAAGCAGCAAAGACTTGATCCAAAGACGAAAAACAAATCCGCTGAGCCGTGTTCCAATCGCAAAATCGCTGTCCACCAAATAACGCCTGTACTGTTTCTGCCCTCAAATGGCGGGACAGGCTTTCAACCCAGACCATGTGACAGCGCAATTCCGCATTCCGAATTCCAAATTAAAAATGATCCTGACAGGCTTCTGTCAGGATCATTTTAACACGTTTCTTGTGCGGTTGTCAACGCTTATTCCGCTTCAGCTTCCGCGGCAACGGCGTTTCTCTTTTCGTTCAGCTCGTTGAGGATGCGGGTGTGCTCCGTATCGGTCAGCGCGTACTTCCATGTCGGGATCGCGGCGAGGGCCATACCGACCGCGGGCGGGATCGAGATCAGGAAGAACATCGCGGCGGCGAACTTACCGTCGTTGTAGGTTTTGAAGTCCGCGCCGTTGACAAGGGCGTTGTTCAAAAGAGCGACGTTCTTGTCGGAGAACTTGACGATGGCGTAGACCGCGCCGGAGATCAGCGAGGCGATACCGGCGGACAGCTTTGTAATAAAGCTCTGGCCGGAGAAGAAGACGCCGTCCGGACGGATGCCGTTGGTGTATTCCTCATAGTCGACGCAGTCCGCGATCATGACCGACTGCAGCACGTTCAAAGAGCCCATCGACGCGCCCGCCATGAAGAACAGAACGCTCATCACGATCATGCCGCCCCAGGTCAGCACGTTGCCGCCCGTCACCTTGTAGAACAGGAAGATGCAGGCGAACGGGATTGCGCCAACAAGGGTGAAAAAGTTGTACATGTTCCTCTTTTCGTGCTTCTTGATCAGACGCGGGACGAACAGCGGGAAGAAGATCATGCCGCCGAACAGACCGATCACGAGGATGAGGATCTTGAGCACGAGCGTGACGTTCAGCGCGCCGTCAACAAAGAGCGTGGCGCCGATGTCGTTGTTGAAGAAGTAGTACATGACCAGCGTCATCGCGACGATCGCAAGCAGCTGGATCGGGCTTCTGAGAATGCCGGAGATGAGGATCTGGCGGAACGGCTTGTTGCCGAACATGATCTGGAAGTTTTCCTTGATCGAATAGGTCTTTTCGTTCTGCGGCGTGACCTTTTCCTTGACGGCGAAGCCCGCGAACTGGAAGAGGATCGTCGCAAAGAGCGTCATCACGACCGCGAGGGTGATATACGCCATCCGCAGCGAGTGCGCCTCGTCCATGCCCTGCGCCTTGTACATACCCTGGAAGGCCGGCGCGATCATGGTGAACAGCGTACCGATCATACCGACGTTCGCCACCGCACGGGCAAGAGACAGCGCCTTCGCGCGGTCGTTCTGGTCCTCGGTCATCAGCGAGGTGACGCCCCACAGCGGGATATCGCCGATCGTATAGGTCATGCCCCAAAGGACATAGGAGATCGCGGCCCACGCGATGATGAGCGCGGCCTTGCCGCCGGTCTTCTTGACGAAGCCGAGTTCGCTCTGGAATTCCTGCAGAATCGTTTCGGCAAGGGCGGTGTCGGTGACGGGCGCCTTATCCGATTCGGTGTAGATCATGACCTTTGTCTTGATGATGTTGCCGTTTTCGTCCATCAGAGTTTTGCCCTCGGCGTCCTTCTGGAGTTCCCAGGTGCCGTCGGCGGGGACGAAGAAATACTTCGTGCCGTCATAGTCGAGTTCCTTGACAAGATCGCTTTCCACATAGGCGACGTAGGCGTTCGCGTCCTGCAGCGTGACTTCGTGCAGGTCGTTCGGCTCGGCGTACATGCCGTTGAGGAACGGAAGAATGGTCGTAATCAGAATCACGCCCGGCACAAAGAGCAGGTAGGGCTTGCATTTGCCCCACTTGGTGCGGGTCTTGTCGACGATGGTACCCATCATCGGGTCGTTGACCGCGTCCCAGACACGCGCCAGCGCGAAGATCAGCGAGCAGGCGATCGCCGGCAGGAAGATCACGCTCTGGAAATAGAACGCGAGACCGGTCGCGATGATGTTATAGATGATATTCTGTCCGGCAAGGCCGATCAGATAGCCGGCCAGCTCTTTTTTCGAATACGTCAGCACATTGCTGCCCGAAGAGCTGTTGGTTTGTTTGCTCATGCGGCATCCTCTTTTCCTGTTTTTTAAGCACTTTTGATGCAACTTTAATTATAAGGGAATTTTCGGGAATAGTCAAATACAAGATTCGAGGCAATAATTGTAGATTTTGCACAAAGGGAAGGGAATGAGGGAATGAGGGATTGAGGGATTGAGGGATTAAGGGACAAGTGTGGAATGTGCAGTGTGCAGTTGTAAATGTGAAATGAGCGCGGAAACAACGTCGCGGCGAGCCGAGACCTTGGCGCCCCCTCTGGGGGAGCTGTCTTTGCGCCTTGCGCAAAGACTGAGGGGGCGCGTCGCGGCAACCACAGCGGTTGGGAAACACAGCATAGAAACAACCTCGCGGCAAGCCGAGACCTTGGCGCCCCCTCTGGGGTTGCGGGTCGCCGGTGGCGACCTTTGCGGCATTGCC
>CAMZEG010000136.1 GCA_947305635.1 uncultured Clostridia bacterium | reverse complement strand
TCCGCCCCGTCCGCGTTTCGGTCTGGTTCAGCCGCGACCGGATCCGGCCGTCGGGTTCGATCTCTTTCAAAAGACCGTCGCAGTAGGTCGATTTCAGCTTCGCGAGCATCCGGTAATGGAGAATGTCCGCGACGATCGGGTAATCGTACGCGAGGTCCTCAAGCACCTCCGCGTTGGTCGAATAACCGCTCTTGGTCTTTTTCCGCGCGGGCAGCTCCATCTTTTCGAACAGCGCGGCGCCGAGCTGCTTCGGGGAATTGAGGTTGAACTCGAACCCCGCTTCGTCATAAATCTTTTGCGTGATATCGTCGATCTCGCCGCCGAGCACCGCCCCGTAGGCTTCGATCTGTGCGCGGTCGGCGGCAAAGCCGGTGTGTTCCATGTTCGCGAGCACGGCGCACAGCGGAAGCTCCACGTCACGCAGGAGATAATCCTGCTCGTTTTCGTGGATCTGTTCGAGCTGCATTGCGCTCACCCGCCGCAGCACCGCCGCGCCCTGCGCCGCCGGAAGAAGAGCCTCCGCGCAGGCGAACGCGGGCACGGGCACCGCCAGCTCGCCCGCGAGCCGCAGCAGGTCGTAGGCGTTCGAGGACGGGTTCAGAATGTAGCCGGCAATCGTCGTGTCGAGCGCGAGGGTTTGCATCGTATAGCCCTTGCGCAGGCAGTAGCGGTACAGGTCCTTCGCGTCGCAGGTGTATTTTGCCCAGTCTCCAGCGAAGAAGGCCTTGCAGAACGTGTCAAAATCAAAGCAGTCGGCGGGGACCCACGCCACAGTCAGCCCGTCCGTTTCCTCCAGCGAGAGGCAGAACGCGGCGATCTCTTCTCCCTGAAACACGGTGGTGAAATACGCTTCGCCCGCATTTTTCAGCTTGCCGAGGAGACCCGGCAGATCGCGTTCCTCGCGGAAAGCGACAGCCTCCCGCACAGCGTTTTCTTCCGGCGCCGGGGAAGGGATCTGCGTCAAACCGAGCTTTTCGATCGTGGAGAACATCTCCAGCTTCGCCAAAAGGCGGATCGCCGCCGGGGCGTCGCCCTTGCCGATCGCGTAGGCGGAAAGGTCCGTTTCAATCGGCGCGTCAAGGCAGATCGTGCCGAGTTCGCGGCTGAGATAGGCGCTGTCCTTCCCCTCGCGCAGCTTGTCGCGCACGCCTGGCTTGACGTCCAGCTCATCGAGGTGGTCGTAGATATAGTCGATCGTTTCATACTGCTGAATCAGCGCGCCCGCCGTCTTCTGGCCGATGCCCGCAACGCCGGGGATATTGTCCGAAGAGTCCCCCATCAGCGCCTTGATCTCGATCATCCCGTGCGGGGAAACGCCGTATTCTTCGCGGAGCTTTTCTTTGTCATAGGCCGTTGTCACGGCGCGTCCCATCTTGGTCGCCGCGAGCAGCACGGTCGTGTTGTCGGAAACGAGCTGCAGCGCGTCGCGGTCGCCCGTCGCGAGAAAGCAGCGGTCGTCGCCTTTGCACTGCGCAGAGAGCGTGCCGAGCACGTCGTCCGCCTCGTACCCCTCTTTTTCCACAATCGCGTAGCCGAGGTCGCCCAGCAGCTCTTTGAGCAGCGGCATCTGCGAGCGCAGTTCGGGCGGCATGCCTTTGCGCCCGGCCTTGTAGGCGTCGTACATCCTGTGGCGGAACGTCGGCGCGTGGACGTCGAACGCGACCGCGACATGGTCCGGATCGCAGTCTTCCTTGAGCCGCAGCAGGATATTCATAAAGCCGTAGATGCCGTTGGTGAACTGCCCGTCCTTTGTCGTGAGCAGCTTGATGCCGTAGAACGCGCGGTTGACAATGCTGTTGCCGTCGATCACCAGTAATCGCATAGGTAACACTCCTTTTTCGGAACGGTCTTTTTATAGTATAACATATTTTTTGAAAAAGAGGTGCATTTTTTGAAACTTTGTGGTAAAATGTTTTTCATCAACAGGAAAGGATGGTGGCGGCATGCAGCTCGGCACTCTCACGCTCGACGGCAAAACGGCGGGCCTCGCCCCGATGGCGGGCGTAGCGGACATGGCATTCCGCGAGCTTTGCGTTGCCTACGGCGCGACCTACGTCGTCAGCGAGATGGTCAGTTCCAAGGGGCTGACGATGCACGACCGCAAGAGCAAGCAGCTGCTCGTCCTTTCGGAAAAAGAGCGCCCCGCCGCGGCGCAGCTGTTCGGCTGCGACCCGGAAACGATGGCGGAATCCGCCCGGCGTGCCATGGCGTTCGCGCCGGACGTGATCGACATCAACATGGGCTGCCCCGCCCCGAAAATCGCGGGCAACGGCGGCGGCAGCGCGCTGCTCAAGGACCCGCCCCTCGCCGAAGCGATCATCCGCGCGGTCGTGCAGGCGGTGGAGGTGCCCGTCACGGTCAAGATCCGCGTCGGGTGGGACGACGAGACGGTCAACGCGGTCGAAATGGCACAGCGCGCCGAAGCCGCGGGCGCGGCGGCGATCGCCGTCCACGGGCGCACGCGGATGCAGATGTACGCCCCGCCGGTGCACACGGAGCTGATTGCAGACGTCAAACGCAGCGTCTCGATCCCGGTGATGGCGAACGGAGATATCGTCGACGGCCCCTCGGCGGCAAAGATGTTGGAAGAAACCAACGCGGACTATCTCCTTGTCGGGCGCGGCGCGCTCGGGCGACCGTGGGTGTTCCAGCAGATTGAAGCCTATCTCAAGCACGGCGTCCTGTTGCCGGAGCCGCCTGTACCCGAGCGCATGCGCGTCATGGTGCAGCATATCAAAACAATCTGCGACTACAAGGGCGAGCGCGTCGGGATCAAGGAAGCGCGCAAGCACGCGGCGTGGTACATCCGCGGGATCCGCGGCGCGGCGGCCTACCGCCAGCGCGTTGGGGCGCTTTCGAGCATCGAGGAATTGGAAAGGTTGGCGTATGAGATCGCCTGCGGCGCGTAGGGGCGACCCTGCGTGGTCGCCCGCTAAGTCGGTAGTCGTTAGTCGATAGCAAAAACCGCCCTTGTGGGCGGTTTTATTGTAGCGTCGGCGTTTCGTCGACTGCGGCATGCTGAACGGGCCGCCGACACGGCGGCGCCACACACGCGGCGTATCGTTCGCCGCCGCAACGCGCGTTTCCCGCGCCACCAGGCACTAGCCACTAACCACTGGCCACTGAAAAAAGCCGCCCGCAGGCGGCTTTTTCACTCAGTTCCAGGATACATTCAGTTTTCTTTGATGCGACGCACAATCTGCAAGATAAAGATTGATCAGCGTCTGATACGGGATGCCGGTCTGCGCGGCCTGCTCCTTGAAATAGTCAATAGCGCTACTGTCAATGTTGATTGTGATCTGCTTTTTCAGCCGTTTCGCATACGGATTCTTTGTTCCGTTTGAAAAATCATATTCTTCTCTCATGCTGTTCACCCTTTTCTAAGCTATTCATAGTACTGTTCTGTTTCTCGCTTTGTGGCTTTTCTCGCCGAAATAAGACGAATCTCCGTTTCCGATTGACGGTAGCAATGACACACGACCAAAAGATTGGCAGCAAAGCTGTTTCCGAGAATGATAAATCTCTCCTCTGTTTCGGAATGGTCGGGGTCTGGAATCAGGATCGCGTTGTCGTCATAGAAAACGGTTTTGGCTTCGTCAAAGGAAATGTGGTGTTTGGCTTGGTTGATTGCATTTTTGTTCTCGTCCCAAGTAAAATATAATGTATCCATAATTATATTATAATTATATTGTTCAATTTGTCAAGTGCTTTATGCATTTCTTTTTTTAGCAAGTTTCCATTTGCCTTTGGGAAAACCAAAGGCTTTTCTCTTCGCGGCGTATGGTTCGCCGCCGCAACGCGCGTTTCCCGCGCCACCAGGCACTAGCCACTAACCACTGGCCACTGAAAAAAGCCGCCCGCAGGCGGCTTTTTTCACGCTCTCACGCGCCGTACCAACTCCGCATACCGTTTCCGCAAGCCGCCGCGGAAACAAAGCAGCAGACCGAATACCGCGCCGAGCGCGGCCTGCAAAATCTCATACGGCAGCTTCAGCCACGCGTATTCCGGGCTGGCGTAGATGAACGCACGGCCGAGGGAATAGCCGACGACCATGATGATTCCGCCGAGGGTGACGCCGATCGTCGACGCCGCGAGCGGCTTTCTTTTGAGCACATAGTGCGCGAACAGGGAGATCACCACCGCCTGCAGACCGTGGGTCGCGAGCGAGACGAACATCGGCAGCGGGTAGAACAGCAGATCGCCGATAAACGACCCCACGCCGCCGACAAGGAACGCCGCCACCGGGTCGAGGAGGATTGCCGCCGTGCAGATCGCGATGTCGCAAAGATACAGATGGCCGCCCGGCACGGGGATGGAGAACGAACTGAGCGCGATATTGAGCGCCATGAACATCGCCGTCGTTGTCAGCCAGAGCGTCGTGTGCTTCGCTGTCGGTTTTTGAATCTGCATGGAAATCACCTCTTGCTTTTTCGATGGACTTAGTATATACTATTTCTGGCATTATAAAAAGTACCAATTCAAAAGAAAAGGATAAGACCAGATGAAGTATCAGATCGACCGCGCCGGACGCGAACCGGCCTATCTGCAGCTCTATCGCCAGCTGCGCAGTGACATCGCGCGGGAGGTGTACCGCCCCGGGGAAAAGCTGCCGTCGAAGCGGCTGCTCGCCGAAGAACTGGGCCTCAGCCTGATTACCGTGGAGCACGCGCTCTCGCTGCTTTGCGACGAGGGGTACGCCGCCGCCAAGGAACGCAGCGGCTATTTCGTCGTCTTCCGCGCCGACGACCGTTTTCTTGCTGCGGGGGCGTCGCCCGCGCCGCCGGCGGTTCCTGCTGCCGCGGCCGAAAGCGGGCAGCACAGCTTTCCGTTCTCCGTCTTTGCCGGTGCGATGCGGCAGGTGCTGCAAAACGAAGGAGAGGCCGTGCTCGACCCCGCGCCGCCGCAGGGCCTCTATGCCCTGCGTGCCGCGCTGTGCAGCTATCTGCGCCGCACCCGCGATATTGAGGCGTCGCCGGAGCAGGTCGTGATCGGCGCGGGGACGGAGTATCTCTATCATCTGATCGTGCTGCTGTTCGGGCGGGACAAGACCGTCGCGCTGGAGGATCCCTGCTACGAGACGATCGAGCAAATCTACCGCGCGGAGGACGTGCGGCTCGAGCGTCTCCCCCTCAGCCACGACGGGATCCGCGCCGCGGCGCTGGCGGGCTGCAAAGCGGATATATTACACATCTCCCCCTACCGCAGCTTTCCGAGCGGTGTCACGGCGAGCGCAAGCAAACGCGCCGCCTATCTTCGTTGGGCGGCGCAGGGCGAACGGTATATCATTGAGGACAACTTTGAATCGGAGTTCTCGGTGTCGAAGAAATATG
>CAMZEG010000135.1 GCA_947305635.1 uncultured Clostridia bacterium | reverse complement strand
GCCGCTGAACAGCAGGTAGTACACGCCCGTGAAGAACAGCGGCCAGATCTGGCCCGCGATCCCGTGGGAGCCCTTCATGAACGACTGGCCCGCCCAGATGATCTCCTGCAGCGCGATGATGCGCGCGAGGGAGGTGTCCTTGACAAGGGTGATGATCTCGTTGCTCATCGGCGGGACGATCCGCTTGACGACCTGCAGCAGCACCACGCGGAAAAAGGTCTGCGATTTTGTCAGACCGAGCACCTGCGAGGCCTCGTGCTGCCCGACGGGGATACTCTGGATCCCGCCGCGGTAGATTTCGGAAAAATAGCAGGCGTAGTTGATGATGAACGCGACCGTCGCCGCCGCGAAGCGTCCGCTCTCTCCCCCGCCCCAGATCGGGTTGCCCCAGACGAGGCCGGGAAAGAAGAAGATGATCAGCAGCTGGATCATCAGCGGCGTGCCGCGGACGACCCAGACGAACAGCCGCGTGACGACGTTCAGCGGCTTGAACTTCGACATCGAGCCGAACGAGATGATCAGACCGAGCGGAATGGCGCCGATCAAGGTCGTCGCAAAGAGCTTGAGCGTTTGCAGAAAGCCGACGTTCAGCGCCCCGAAGACGACCGGAAATTGTTGAAAGAACTGTGACATGGACGTCTCCTTGTCTGACGGAAAAACACGGTTCCGAAGCAGCGCCCCGGAACCGGTTTTCTGTCTGTTGCAATGTTGTTATTTGATCAGGGACGCCTGCACGCCGTAGGTTTCGGCGATCGCGTCGACGGTGCCGTCCGCGATGGCGGCGTCAAGGAAGGCGTTGAACTTTTCAACGAGGTCGGAACCCTTGCGGAAGCCGACGCCGTATTCTTCGTCGTTGAGGCCGACCGTGTAGGTCAGATTCGCGTAGCTGGTGCCTTCGCCGACCATGGCCGCGGCCATGAGCGAGTCGATGATGGCGGCGTCGCAGGTGCCGGCGGCAACCTCCTGCAGCGCGGTCGCCTGGTCAAGCACCGGGGTGGTTTCGAAGCCGTTCTCTTTCGCAACGGCTTCACCGGCGGAACCGGCTTCCACCGCGAAGCGCAGATCCTTGCAGGCTTCGGCGGTCTGATAGTCCGCAGCCTTGTCGGCGGCGACGATCACGATCTGCTGGTTGTTGCAGTACGCCTTGGAGCAGTCCATGGCGGCCTTGACTTCGTCGGTCAGGGTCATGCCGTTCCAGACGCAGTCGATGGTCTTGCCGTCGAGCTCGTTGACTTTGTAGTCCCATTCGATCAGCTGGAACTCCACGTTGACGCCGAGCGATTCCGCAAACTTCTTCGCGAGATCCGCGTCAAAGCCGATCCAGTCTTCGCTGCCTTCCTCCTGATAGTCCATCGGCGCGAAGTCGGTGATACCGACGACGAGGGTGCCTTTGCCCTGGATATAGGCGAGGTCGGAATCGGCGGCGGGTTTCTTTTCGCCGCAGCCAGCAAGGGCGAAGCAAAGGCCGATCATCAGGACGGACAGCACGAGAGCAATGATTTTTTTACGCATAGTGAAAACTCCTTTTTCTTTTGCGCCGCGCGGGCGCTTTAGTGTGCTAACATAGTAACACGCTAAAAGTTATTTGTCAAGTAGTTTCGGGAAAAACCCGCCGGCGGGCGGGTTTTTCCTAATTCGGAATTCGGAATGCGGAATTGCGCGAGGAAATAATACAGGACCAAAGAGATGAACCGTGTTTTGAAAATGGTAATCTGTCCGGCTATTGTCGCGATGGGTCTACCCTATGCGACATAAACCCAACACACAGCCAACGAACGACCGCGGACGACCGCTGAAAGATGATTCTCTTTCTCTTACGCGTAATTCCGAATTCCGCATTCCGAATTAAAAAAAGCGCCCTTGGGCGCTTCTCTTATTCCATGATATCTTCGGCCGCGTCGAGCGCGTCGTCTGCGTCGGGCGCTTCCTCTTTCTTTTTATGGAAGAGGATCTTGTCCACAGGGAAGTACAGGAAGAACTGCACCGCCGCGCAGATCATCGTCGCGGTGTTGGCGGCGAGGTCGTCGTTCCATTGGAGCTTTTCGACGAACAGGTCCTTCAGCGTCGGGTTCAGCCACGCGGAGAACACGATCAGGGCGACCGTGAACACGATATAGATCGGCAGGGTGATCGCGATATTCGCGCTGGAGTTGAAGGTCTTGTCGCGGTTGACGAAGAAGGCGACAATCTGGGCGCAGATGTTTGCGGTGTTGCTGACGATGAAGTAGCCCAGGCCCCCCGCGGCCACGGTATAGACGAAGACCCACCAGGAAAACGGCTGGTCATACAGCGCGCGGATCTGCGGGATCAGCTTGAGCAGGTTCAAAAGCGCGAACTGGACGATCATGGCCAAAAGGCTGACGAAGATGAATTTGACGAACTGCCAGAGCGTGACGAGCGCGGAGCCCTTCTCCTCGGCTTTGTTGTCGATGTTTTTCAAAACTGCCATTTGTTTTCACCTCATACGTTATGGTGCTTCCTATTATACAGGAAACCGCCGCCGAAATCAATCCGGTTCGCAGAATTTCGCGCAAAAAAATGACTCCGCCGCAGCGGAGCCGTTTCGTTGTTCACTCAGGTGTTTTCGTCGTTGAACTTGCGGATCGTCGAAATCAGGTTCTTGATGTAGTCGACGATCGAGTTGACAAATTCGGTAAAGGTCTGATAGAGTTTGTCAAAAGCTTCCATGTGTGTATCCTCCTTGGATTTATTGGATTGGATGTATTATACCACGTTTCGCGTCAAAATGCAAGCCCTTTTTCAGGCGCCCGGGAAGACGGTCGTGTTGTAATCGGTCACGGCGATGTAGCTCTTGCCGCGGTTGACGGGGATGTCGTTGCCCTTGCCGTCGGTCACGCGGATCGTATCGGCGAAGGTCGGCTTGGTCCATTTGATCTTGCGGACCGTCCCGTAGGAGATGTAATAGCCCGTGCCGCCCTGCCAGTCCATCTGGACGAGCGGACCGTTCTTATAAAGGCCGACGTCGGTCTCCAGCACGAAGACGTTGGTGTAATGCAGCTGCTCGTTCGCGCGCTGGTCCATATGCGCTTTGCCGGTGTGGGTCTTGTAATAGACCTTTTCGTCCTTGTTGTAGGTGAAGGTGCTGTAATAGCTGTCGGAGAAGTTGATCCGCACGTCGGTGCACTCCGTCTTGCCGATCGCCTTCGGCTTCTGGAAGTTGAAGATATAGTCGTCCTTGTCCTCGCGGTAGTCCGTCCGGATCTTATAGGTCTTGAACACATCGGGGATCGCGGGACCCTTGACATAGGCGGTGTGCTCCTTGTCGTACTTCCCGAGCCGGGCGGGGTCGCGGCCGAAGAGCGTCGTGTCGTAGTTCTTCGAGCCGTCGAAATAATCGATGCCCGTCTTGTCGAGCGCCTTCTGGCCGAAGGTCGGGTTGCAGCCGAAGCAGATATACACCGCGTCGAGCCCGTAGGCGAAGTACGGGAAGTAGTAGCGGCACGAGCGCACCGAGCAGACCTCGGGGATCTTCGTGTAATCGGCATAGACCGCCATCATCCGGGTGATGCCGCCTTCGACGAGGCATTCGAACATCAGGTCGGCGGACGCGATGCCGTACTGCGGCAGCGATTTGCGGATGTTGTTGATCATGATCGCGACCGGCCGTTTGCCCTTCGCCGCCTTGGAAAGATCGTCGATCCCGGTCAGGCGGTTATAGTCGGTCTTTTTCGGCGCCGCGGTCGTCGTCTCGGTCGTCGTTTCGGTCGTCGTTTCGGTCTCGCTGAGCTCCGGCTCGTCGTCGGAGCCGCACGCGCAAAGCGCGAACAGCAGGCACAGCGCGCAAAGCAGCGCCGCCAGACGCAGCAGCCGGCTCTTGGTTTCTTTCATCCTGATCACAACCGTTCCCATAAAAATCAAACCGGCCCGGCGCAAGCAGCGCCGTCCTGCCGTGTTTCGTTTATTATAGCAATTTTTCGCCTTTTTTTCAACCGCCTGCGACAGATTTCGCAGCCAAAAATCCCCGCCGAAACTCGTCAGCTTGCACAAAAAAATGTTTCACCTTTGCCAAATGACGGCGGCAGATTTTGTGAAAGGGAGACAAAAAAGCGTCCGGGTGAAAAAGCGCCGCAGGCGCCGCAAAGACTGAAGGGGGCGGACGCTTTTAATTCGGAATTCGGAATTCGGAATTCGGAATTGCGCGAGGGGGGAAAACACAATCTTTCAGCAATTACCCGCGTTCTTTCGTTGGCTGTGTTTTTGGTTTATGTCGCGCAGGGGCGATTTCCTGCTGATTGCAACAGATTTTACAATTAACAGATTGTTCATAATTTTACCGTTTCCATGCGACAAGCCTTTGTTAGACTTGTTACAAGAAAAATCGTTTGTCCCGGCAAACAGCGGAGGGTATGCAGTATGACAGAATGTTGGTTTGACTACAAAACGGTGATCGTGTCCGGCGCCTCGAGCGGCATCGGCAAAGGCCTTGTGAAGAAGCTGATCGAAGACCACGGCTGCCGCGTGATCGGCATCGCGCGCAACGAAGCGAAGATGCGCAAGCTCGTTGAAGAGCTCGGCGACAGACGGCGCTTCTTCTCCTATTTCCTCTTTGACGTTTCGGAAAAGGAAAACTGGGTCACGTTCGCCAATGCGCTCAAGGAGCAGCAGGTGCAGCCGGATCTTCTCATCAACAACGCGGGCATTCTCCCGAAGTTCGACAAGTTCCTCAGCTATTCGCTCGAGGAGATCGACCGCGCGATGCAGATCAACTTTTATTCCTGCGTCTATTCGATGAACGCCCTGATGCCGATGCTGATGCAGTCCAAGGCGGCGGGCGTCGTCAATATCGCGTCGAGCGCGGCGCTGTGCTCGCTCGCGGGCACGAGCATCTATTCCGCGAGTAAAGCGGCGCTCAAGAGCCTGACCGAATCGGTCCGCGAGGAATGCCGCGGACACTGCTACGTCGGCCTGGTCTGCCCGGGCTTCACCAAGACGGACATCTTCGCCAACCAGAACAAGAGAGACGAAAGCGATCTCAGCGAAAAGGCGCTGCAGATGGTGTCCTCCTCCTGCGAACGGATGGTCAACAACATCATCAACGGCATCTGGAAACGCCGCGGCAACATGGTCTTCGGCATCGACGCGCGGCTGATGAACGAGACGACAAAGGTGTTCGGCACGCTGATCCCGATGCTGTCGAGCTCCGTGATCCGGATGGCGAATCTCGAAATGTTCGGCGACGTGTTCGAGGACGAAGAGAACCTCCCGGCGAGCGAACCGCTGCATACCCAGCTGACGAAATATCTGCGCAAGTACATTCCCTTCGGCGGGAAAGAGTAATGAGGGAAAAGAAACAGGCTGCCGTGATTATGGTTATCGCCGCGATCCAGTGCTTT